>NZ_JBHSPC010000014.1:0-191007 GCF_042656345.1 Streptomyces incanus | reverse complement strand
CAGCGGATACCGGGCCAGCACCGCGTCCACCTCCGGCGTCAACCCCGCCGCCAGCCGGGACGAGGCCGGACGCCGTGCGTCGCGCAGCGCGTCCACGGCGGTGAGGAGAGCGGCCCGCCGGTCCGGTTCCGGGACCTGGGCCGCCGCCCGTTCGTGGAGCCGGGCGCCCTCCTCCAGCACCAGTTCCGTGTCGATCCCCGCCGGAATCTTGATCCGCGCGTGGTGCCGCCAGGTGGTGATCGGATCCCCCCACGCCTCGACGGTGTACGTCCAGTGCCCCGTCTCCCCGGCGGTGACGGTGGCCCCCCAGCGGTCGGTACCGGGCGCCAGCTCCCGCATCGGCGTGAACGGCCCCCGCCGGCCCTCGGGGTCGGTCAGGACGACATGGGCGGCCACCGCGTCATGTCCCTCACGGAACACGGTCGCCGTCACCTCGAACGTCTCCCCGACGACCGCCTTCGCCGGCCGCCGCCCCTCGCGGACCATCGGCCGGACGTCGAGGACGGGGATACGGCCCACGGAGGTGGCGGAGACGTCGCTTGCGGGGATGGCGCTCACGGTGCTCGCTCCCGCAACGGGTGACGGTGCGGGCGACGGTGCGGGCGACGGATGTCCGCCCTTGCCGCCCGGCCGGACGGGAGGTGTTCCGGAACCGCGTTTCGCGGACGGGCGCGGGCCGGGCTTCGGGGGCGCCCCGGAACCGGCCCGCGCCGGTGTGGTGGAACCGGGCGCCGATGGCGTCTCTGCGGTGTCGGGCTTCGGAGGAGATGACGAAGGGTGCTTGGCGGGCATGACCGCTCCTGTCCGCGTCAACGTAGGTGGGCGGATGACTGTGGGGAGGTGGGTCCTGCGTGGCTGCGTGCTGCTGCGTGATGCTCCGTCGTGTTCCGTGTGCACGGCGGTGTTCCTGAGGGGTGTACCGAAGGAGCCTTCCCACCCTATTCGGGTGAGCAATCCGACACTTTGTTAACTACTCGCGCGTATGTCGACACACAAGACCGGCCCCGCCCGGGCAAGGCGGAGCCGGTCCCCGACGGGCCCGCTCCCACGCCGCCGTCCGACAGCCCCTTCAGGGCGCCGGCGTCCGCAACAGCCGGTCCGGCGAGCCGAGTCCGCGGCCGCTCACCTTCCCGGTCGTCGCCTCTTCGACCAGGGCACTCGCCACTTGCGCCGGGGTCGCCCGCCGGTGCCCGGCGAGATACAGCGCGGCCGCGCCCGCCGCGTGCGGGGACGCCATCGACGTACCCGAGGCGGCGACCCGCCCGGTGTCGCTCGTGGCGGCTGCCGAGGTGATAGTGACCCCGGGGGCGAACAGGTCGACGGCCGAACCGTAGTTGGAAAAGGCCGGTTTCTTGTCCTGCCGGTCGGTCGCGCCCACCGTGATCGCCTGTGTGACCCCCGCGGGCGAGTACAGCGCGGCCGCCCTGCCCTCATTGCCCGCGGCGACCGTGTAGCTGACGCCGGACGCGATGGAGGCGCGGACGGCGGCGTTCAACTGCGCGTTGTGGAAGCCGCCGAGACTGAGGTTGGCGACCGCGGGCTTCCTCGCGTTCCGGGTCACCCAGTCGATGCCCGCGATCACCTGGGCCGTGGTGCCCGAACCCGCGTCGTCCAGCACGCGGACGGAGACGATCCGGGCCCGCTTCGCGACGCCGTACGTCTTCCCCGCGACGATGCCGGCCACATGGGTGCCGTGGCCGTTGCCGTCCTGGGCGGTCCGGTCGTTCTGGACGAAGTCCCAGCCGTGCCGAGCCCGGCCGCCGAATTCCCGGTGCGAGATCCGGACACCGGTGTCGATGATGTAGACCGTCACCCCGGCACCCGCCGTGTCCGGCGAGGCGTACCGCTTGTTCAGCGGCAGGTTCCGCTGGTCGATCCGGTCCAGTCCCCAGGGCGGCGGGTTCTTCCACGTGCCGACCCGGGTCACCCGGGTCACCCGGGTGTCCTGGGTGACCGAGGAGACCCGGGGGTCGGCCGCGAGCCGCGCCGCCTGTCTCGCGTCCGCCCGGATGGCGTAGCCGTTCAGTACCGTGCCGTAGGTGTGGCTGATTCTCGCCCCGTAGCGTGCGGCGAGATCTCGGCCCGCCGCCGAGCGGGCCGCGGTCCCCTCCTTCAGTGTCACCAGGTAGCTGCCTGCCACGGAGCCGGGTGCTCCGGCGCCGGATATCCGCCCCATGGGCGCGGCGTGCGCGGGCAGGGTCGCGGCCGAAACCGTCGCGGCGCACAGGATCGCCGTCATGGTCGCCGCCATGCCCCCCGCCCGGCGCAGACGCCGCGTTCGCGTCCGTGCCATGGTCCGAGTTCCCCTCCTCGACTAGGGCCCGGCGTTTGGATCATGCCGCAGACGCGGGGTCTGGCACGTACTCCCCCCCCAGCTCTTCGAGCAGGGGGCCCCAGCCGCGTTGTCGTCACTCGCCGACTCCCTCACTCTCGGCTTCTCCCCCACTCTCGGCTCCGCTCGAGCGGGGGGACCCCCATGAGCGGAAGGGGCCCCATCGCTCCGCGTCGGCTCCCTCCGCCGTGCGGCTGCACGCACCAGACCCCGCTCACCGCACTGCCGAGGCACCGTCACCTCCCTGCGACCTGATCCACACGACAGGCCAGGCGTACGGCGCCGCGGGCCGGGGTGTACCCGGCGCGGGCCGGCACGCCACCGTGGCAGCGTCTCGTGCGGAACGAAGTGCCACAAGGAGGCCTACGGGTAGGGAATCGGCCATATCCGCCATGCGGTGAATCGTTTGGGCGAGGGCACGCCGGGACCGGGGTGTCCGACTTCCGCCGTGGATGCCGTTTCCGCCGGTAGTGTCGTGCGGGACGACCGGACGCACACTGCCGTCCCTCCGCACCGCGACTCGCGCCGAGGTGGAATTTGAAGGCGATCCGTCGATTCACCGTCCGACCCGTTCTCCCCGACCCCCTCCGGCCCCTCAGTGACCTGGCCCGCAATCTGCGCTGGTCCTGGCACGCGCCGACCGGCGACCTCTTCCAGTCCGTCGACCCCGAATGCTGGGCCGCCTGCGGTCGCGACCCCGTACGGCTGCTGGGCAGCGTGGGGCCCGAGCGGCTCACCGAGCTGGCCGGCGACCGCGCGTTCCTGGGCCGCCTCGACGCGGCCGCGGACGGCCTGCACACGTACATGACCGGCGACCGCTGGTACCAGACCCAGTCCGGCACCCGGCCGCAGAGCAGCCAACTGCCCATCGCCATCGCCTACTTCTCCCCGGAGTTCGGCATCACGGCCGCCCTGCCGCAGTACTCCGGCGGGCTCGGCATCCTGGCCGGCGACCATCTCAAGGCCGCCAGCGACCTCGGTGTCCCGCTGATCGGCGTCGGCCTGCTCTACCGACACGGTTACTTCCGCCAGACCCTGTCCCGGGACGGCTGGCAGCAGGAGCACTATCCCGTCCTCGACCCCAACGAGCTGCCCCTCGTCCAGCTCAAGGAGCCCGACTCCACGCCCGCCCTGGTGAGCCTCGCGCTGCCCGGCGGCCGGTCGCTGCGCGCCCGGATCTGGCTGGCCCAGGTGGGCAGGGTCCCCCTGCTCCTGCTGGACTCCGACGTCGAGGAGAACGACCTCCGTGAACGCGGCGTCACCGACCGGCTCTACGGCGGCGGAAGCGAGCACCGGCTGCTCCAGGAGATGCTGCTCGGCATAGGGGGTGTGCGGGCGGTGCGCGCGTACTGCCGGCTCACCGGGCACGCGGCACCCGAGGTGTTCCACACCAACGAGGGCCACGCCGGGTTCCTCGGTCTGGAGCGCATCGCCGAACTGGGCTCCGAAGGGCTGGAGTTCGATGCCGCCCTGGAGGCCGTCCGGGCCGGGACCGTGTTCACCACGCACACCCCCGTACCGGCCGGCATCGACCGCTTCGACCGCGACCTGGTCGCCCGCCACTTCGGCCCCGCCGCCGAACTGCCGGGCATCGACGTCGACCGCGTCATCGGGCTGGGCAGGGAGACGTACCCCGGCGGCGAGCCCGGCCTGTTCAACATGGCCGTGATGGGCCTGCGCCTCGCCCAGCGCGCCAACGGCGTGTCCCTGCTGCACGGCAGCGTCAGCCGCGAGATGTTCGCCGGGCTCTGGCCCGGATTCGACCCCGAGGAGGTGCCCATCACCTCCGTGACCAACGGGGTGCACGCGCCCACCTGGGTCGCCCCCGAGGTGCTCCGGCTCGGCGCCCGGCAGATCGGTGCCGAGCGCGCCGAGGAGGCACTGACCGTCGGTGGCTCGGACCGCTGGGACTCGGTCGCGGACATCCCGGACGAGGACATCTGGGAGCTGCGCCGGTCCCTGCGCACCCTGCTGGTGATGGAGGTGCGGGAGCGGCTGCGCGCCTCCTGGCGGCAGCGCGGTGCCGGGACGGCGGAGCTGGGCTGGATCGACCGGGTGCTCGACCCGGACGTGCTGACCATCGGCTTCGCCCGGCGGGTCCCCTCGTACAAGCGGCTGACGCTGATGCTGCAGGACCGGGACCGGCTGATGAATCTGCTGCTGCACCCCGAGCGGCCGGTGCAGATCGTGGTCGCGGGCAAGGCGCACCCTGCGGACGAGGGCGGCAAGCGGCTCATCCAGGAGCTGGTCCGGTTCGCCGACGACCCCCGGGTGCGGCACCGGATCGTTTTCCTGCCCGACTACGGCATGGCGATGGCGCAGAAGCTCTACCCCGGCTGCGACATCTGGCTGAACAATCCGCTGCGGCCGCTGGAGGCGTGCGGTACCAGCGGCATGAAGGCCGCCCTCAACGGCTGCCTCAACCTCTCGGTGCTGGACGGCTGGTGGGACGAGTGGTTCCAGCCCGACTTCGGCTGGGCCGTCCCCACCGCGGACGGGGCGGGTACTGACCCGGACCGGCGCGACGCCATAGAGGCCGCCGCGCTGTACGACCTGCTGGAGCAGCGGATCACCCCGCGCTTCTACGAGCGGGGCGAGAGCGGGCTGCCGGACCGGTGGCTGGAGATGGTCCGGCACACCCTGAGTCTGCTCGGCCCGAAGGTGCTGGCCGGCCGTATGGTCCGCGAGTACGTCGAGCGCCTGTACGCGCCCGCCGCCGCCGGCCACCGCGCGATGGACCCGGACGCCGCGCGGGACCTCGCCCGGTGGAAGACCCGGGTGCGCGCCGCCTGGCACGGCGTGACCGTCGACCATGTCGAGACGTCGGAGGCGACGGGCACGGCGGAACTCGGCACCACCCTCGGGCTGCGGGTACGCGTCGGCCTAGGCGACCTCGGCCCGGACGACGTCGAGGTCCAGGCGGTCTCCGGGCGGGTGGACGAGGAGGACCGCATCGCCGACGCGACCCCCGTGCCGCTGAAGCCGGTGGGCGCCGCCGACCTGGAGGGCCGCTGGGTGTACGAGGGCCCGCTCTCCCTGGACCGCACCGGGCCGTTCGGCTACACGGTCCGTATCCTGCCCAGCCACCGGCTGCTGGCGCAGGGCACGGAACCGGGCCTGGTCGCGGTCCCCTCGGAGGACGTCCTGGGGGCCGCCGGGTTACTGATGCGGTGAGGCGGCGGTAGCGGGCGGAGGAAGCAGGGCCTGTCCGGCGGATCAAGTCGGAGGATGCCGACGGCACCTTGTCAGCGTGGGTGAGCGGGGGCCGGTGCGTCCGGCGGCGAGGCGGAGGGGGCGCCGACGCGATGGGGTCCCCCTGCTCCGGGCTCCGGGGCACCTCCCAGCGGTAGCCGGGGGAGGAGCCGGGAGCTCGGGGGAGTCGGCGACGACCGACGACGACGTCGCCGGGGCCCCTGCTCGAAGAGCGTGGAGGGAGAGCCTGCCGGCCGCCCGCGTCCCCGGCATGATCCGCCGGACAGGCACCAAGGGCCTCAGAACTCCTTGAGGCCCTTCGTCGCGAGGCGGCGCAGGACCGTGCCGCAGCGGCGGGCGTAGGCCTGCTGCAGCCCGCGCGCGGCCGGGCCGGCCGCACGGGCGTACCACCTGGCCGGCCTGCTGAACGCCGAGACGGTCAGCCACACCGTTCCGTCACCGGTGCGGTCCACGACGAAGGACTCCTCGCCGCACTCCGGATGACCGGGCAGCGTGCCGTACGCCCAGCCGGCCTTGCGGTACTCCTCCACCGTCCAGACCACCCGGCAGGGTGCCCGGATTACTCCGGCGAGCGTGACGGTGACGTCGACGCCGGGCGCCGCGCGGTCGGCGGAGGTGTCGAACCCGACCCCCAGGGCCCGGTGCAGCTCCCAGGTGAGGACCGCCTCCGAGCCCTGCCGGAAGACCGCCTCGCCCTCGCCGAGCCGGGTGCGGAAGTGCAGGGGATGGAATCCGGGAGGGCAAAAACCCGGCTCGCGGGTCGCGCCGACATGGTCGTAGGTGAAGTCCGCCGAAGACATGGGACCCAAGGGTAGGGCGGTCCGCGGAACCGGTGACACCGGGGCGCCCGCACCGGAGTCCTACCCTCCGGTGCGGGCGCCCTTTCACCGCGTACGGCGAACCTGCGGCCTGCGGCCTACGGGAGGGCGGGCATCCGGCCACTGAGGCGGCCGGTGTCCCGGGCCGCCCGACCGCCCGGTCCCGCGTCCTCAGCCACTGGAGCGGGCGCCGACGTTGACGGCGGCCCAGGCGTTCTGCACCGCCTTGTACTCGGCGCTGCTCGTGCCGTACAGCTCACCGGTCGCCGCCAGGGAGCCGGTGCGGGCGCTCGCGTAGTTGGTGGTCGAGGTGAACTTGGTGGTCAGTGCGCGGAACCAGATCTTCTCCGCCTTGGCCCGGCCGATGCCGGTGACCGGCAGGCCGTCCGAGGTGGGCGAGTTGTAGCTGACGCCGTTGACGGTCTTGGTGCCGCTGCCCTCGCTCAGCAGGTAGAAGAAGTGGTTCGCGGGGCCCGAGGAGTAGTGCACGTTGATCGAGCCGATCCCGGAGTACCAGGCGTCCTTGGACGAGCCGTCCTTGCTCGGCTTGTCCATGTAGCGCAACGGGGTGCCGTTGCCGTTGATGTTTATCTTTTCGCCGATGAGGTAGTCACCGACGTCGGAGGAGTTGGCCGCGTAGAACTCCACGGTCGAGCCGAAGATGTCGCTGGTCGCCTCGTTGAGGCCGCCGGACTCTCCGCTGTAGACGAGGCCCGCGGTGTTCGAGGTGAGGCCGTGGGTCATCTCGTGCGCGGCGACGTCGATCGAGGTCAGCGGTTTGGCGTTGCCCGCTCCGTCGCCGTAGGTCATGCAGAAGCAGCTGTCCGACCAGAAGGCGTTGACGTAGTTGTTGCCGTAGTGGACCCGGGAGTAGGCGCCCACGCCGTTGCCGCGGATGCCGGTGCGGCCGTGCACGTTCTTGTAGTAGTCCCAGGTCAGCGCGGCCCCGTACTGGGCGTCGGCGGCGGCCGACTCCGCGTTGGAGGGGCTGCCGTTGCCCCAGACGTCGTCGGGGCCGGAGAACAGGGTGCCGGTGCCCGAGGTGCCGCGGTTCAGGTTGTACGTCTTGTGCCCGCCGCGCGCGCCGTCGGTGAGGTTGTACGTCGACCCGGACTGGGTGGAGTTCAGGGTGACGGTGCCGCTGTAGACGGTGTTGCCGGTCGCGTTCTCGATGGCCTGCCACTCGTACAGCTTCTCGCCCGTGGTGGCGTCGGTGATGACGTGCAGCTCCTGCGGGGTGCCGTCGTGCTGGAGCCCACCGACGACCGTCTCGTACGCCACCGTGGGGGTGCCGCTCGCGGCCCAGATCACCTTGCGCGGGGCGCCGTCCACGTCGGGGCTCTTGGCGTCCTCGGCCTTCGCGGCGGACAGCGCCTGCTGCTCCGCCTTGGCGGTGGACACCTTGGCCGTGGTCGTGGCGGGCTTCACCTCGGTCCGGGTGGCCTTGACGACCGAATCGGCCTCGCCGGGGCTGTCGCCCTGCACGACCAGGTCGCCGCCGAGGACGGGCAGGCCGTCGTAGGTGCGCTCGTAGCGGACGTGGACGGTGCCGTCCCGGTCCTTGAGGACGTCACGGACGACGAGTTTCTCCTTCGCGCCCAGACCGAGCTCCGCGGCGGTGTCCGCCGTGGTGGCGGTCGCCTCGCGGATCAGCTCGGCGCGCTGGGCGGGGGTGAGCCGGACCGACTCCGCGGCGGGCTTCGCCTGTCCGGCGGCCGTCGGTGCGGAGTCCGGGGCCGCGGTGGCGCTGCCGGCCTGCACGGCCGTGGCGACCAGGGCGGCGACCCCGGCGAGGGCGACGGCCGCGGTACGGCGGCGCGTCGTGGCGAGGGGGGTGCGTCTGTGGGAAGACCTGCTTCTCAACACTGACTCCTTCTGCGCGGCCGCGGGTTGTGCGGCCAGGGGAGACCGGCCGACTGGTGAGCCGGCCGGGCAGAACAGGGCAGTACGCGGTACCACGTGCTGCTGTGCTGGAGCGGTGGCCGAGGCACGACGGTTCGGTGGCACTGTGGGGTTGCCGTGCGGGGGCCGTGGGAAGAGTGGCAGGAGACCGCAGTTCCTGTCAGGAGCGCGTCAGGAAAATGGCCGGAAACCGTTCGTTGTGCGGGGGCCAGGGTTCGGTATACGAACGGATTGGTGTGCGAGGACGCGGGGCGGGCGGGGCACGGTGGGGGGATCAATCGCCGACGGGCATGAGGCGCGTGACATCGACGGATCCCTCCCCGGTCCGCGGCTCGGGGACGGGCGCCCGGAGGACCGTCGGCGCGGCGAACGTGGCGAGGACCGCGAGCGCGCCGGCACGGCCGGTGGCCCAGCGGGCCCGGGACCGGGCCGGATCCTCCACCAGGACCTCGGTGAGCCAGGCCGCCATGCCGGACACGGCGAGAACGACGGCCGTGCGGGGCGGGCCCGCCAGGCCGAGACGGTCCTCGTCGAGCAGCGGGCAAACCGGCCAGCGCCACAGGCGGAGGCTGTACGAAGGACGTCCGAGCCGGCGCGGCACGGGGTGGCCGGCCCCCGGCCCGGCGGGCTGTGCGGCGAGTGCGCGAGGCAGTCGATGGGCAGGGCGGCGGCCAGGGGGTGGAGGAACGGCCCACCGCGGAACAGGGGCGGGGTGCCCTGCCTGTCGGCCAGTGCCCGGTACACACCGATCCCGCAGGCCAGGACCGAGCTCCCCGGCGGATGACGGACCCGCCGGCGCGGGCGAGCAGGCGTACCGCCCCACCGCCCCACCGCCGGCCATCGGGCTACGGGCGGTCCGGCCGGCTTCCGTGCCACGAGTGCCAGAGCGCCGCGTACGCCCCGCCCGCCGCCACCAGGGTCTCGTGCGTGCCGAGTTCGGTCAGCCGGCCGTCCTCCATCACCGCCACGCGGTCCGCGTCGTGCGCGGTGTGCAGCCGGTGCGCGATCGCGATGACGGTGCGTCCCGCGAGGACGGCGGCCAGCGCACGCTCGGTGTGGCGCGCGGTCGTCGGGTCGAGCAGGGCGGTCGCCTCGTCGAGGACCAGCGTGTGCGGATCCGCCAGCACCACCCGGGCCAGAGCCAGTTGCTGGGCCTGGGAGCCGTCCGGGGCGTAACCGTCCTGCCCCAGCCAGGTGTCCAGACCCTCCGGCAGCTCCCGCACCCATGTGTCGGCGCCCACCGCGGTCAACGCGGCCCACAACGCACCGTCCTGAGCGCCCGGTTCGGCGATGCGCAGATTGTCGCGCACCGAACCGAGAAACACGTGGTGCTCCTGAGTGACCAGCACGACCTGCCGGCGCAGCAGATCCGGGTCCAGCCGGGCCACGGGTGCTCCGCCCACCGTCACCGTCCCTGCGGTCGGCGCGTCCACGCCCGCGAGCAGCCGGCTCAGCGTGGTCTTGCCCGCGCCGGACGGCCCCACCACGGCCAGCCGCTCACCCGGCCGCACCGTCAGATCGACCCCGCGCAGTACCTCGGCGCCCCCGTCGTAGGCGTAGCGCACACCGGTCACGTCGATGCGGTCACCGGCCGGATCCGGAACGTCGCCGTGCCCCGCCGCGCGCGGCACCCTCGCCAGCCCTTCCACCCGGGCGAACGAGGCACCGCTGCTCTGCAGTTGCTCGATCCGCATCAGCACCTCGTCCAGCGGCCCGCTCAACTGCAGCAGATACAGGGCGGCGCTCACCACCGCGCCCAGGCTCACCGTGCCCCGCCCGTGCAGCGCCCCGCCGATCAGGAGTACGCCGGCCACCGGGACGGCGTACGAGACCTCCACCACCGGGAAGAACACCGTCCGCAGGAACAGGGTGTGGAACCGGGCGCGCCGGGCGGTCTCCAGCGCCTCCCGGCTCGCCCGGACCCGCTGCCGCCGGAGCCCGAACGCCTCCACCGTGCGCGCCCCCGCCGCCGTCGCCGCGACGATCTCCGCCACATCCGAGACGGCCGCGCCCTCGGCGAGGTATCCGGCGCGGGCCCGGCGCAGATACCAGCGCAGCACGAACCCGATCGGGGCGAGCCCCAGCACGCCAAGGGCGCCCAGCAAGGGGTCCACCAGGAAGACCGCCGCCATGACAAACACCGACTGCACCCCGTTGACCAGCAGCGACGGCCCGGCGTCGCGCAGGGTGGTGCCCACGACAGTCACATCGGCCGTGCCCCGCGCCGTCAGGTCCCCGGTGCCGGCCCGCTCCACCACCGACGAGGGCAGCGCCAGCGCCCGGTCCACGAAGCCCTCCCGGACCCGCGCCAGCGTTCGCTCCCCGAAGCGGTGCCCCACATAACGGCCCCAGCGGGCCAGCAGCAACTGCCCGACCGCGCACAGCAGGATGACCGGTGCCAGCCGGTCCACCACGCTCACCCCGCCCCCGTCGCGCACCCCGTCGATGATCCGTCCCAGCAGCCACGGCCCGGCCAGCCCCGCCAGAGCGGCCAGCGCGTTCAGGGCCAGCACCGCGGCGAAGGCCCGTCCGTCCGCCTTCACCAGCGCCACGGCCGCCCGGCGCACCTCGGCGGGCTCGGCGACCGGCAGTCGTCCTCGGCTCACCGCACTACCTCCTCACCGGCTTCCTCGGCGGACCGCCCGGCTGATTCCCCGGCGGACCGCCCCGTTGATTCCCCGACGGTGTCCCTGGCCACCAACGCCCGGTATCCGGGCTCACGGTCGAGGAGTTCGCGGTGGCTGCCGGTGGCGGCCACCTTGCCGTCCACCAGGAAGTGCACCTGGTCGACGCGGTCCAGCATCAGCGGCGAAGTGGACGTCACCACCGTCGTACGGCCCCGGCGCACCGCGCGCAGCCCCTCGGCGACCGCGGCCTCGGTGTGCGCGTCGAGCGCCGAGGTGGGTTCGATGGCCAGCAGCACCTCGGGATCGGACAGCACCGCACGTGCCAGCCGCACGCGTTGCCGCTGTCCCCCGGAGAGACTGCGGCCCTGGGCGGACACCGCCGAGTCCAGACCGTCGGGCAGGCCCCGCACGATGTCGTCGGCGGCGGCCGCGTGCAAGGCGTGCAGGACGTCCGCGTCCTCAGCCGCACGGCGGCCGGCCACCACCTCACGCAGCGGACCGGCGAACAGATCGGCCTCGTGGTCGGCGACCAGAATCCGTTCCCGGACCTCGGCGAGCGCGATCGCGTCCAGCCGCCGCCCGCCCCAGGTGGCCGACGACGGCACGTACCGGCCGAGCCGGTCCACCACGCCGACCGCGTCGGCCGGGCGCGCCGCGGCGAGCGCGGTCAGCCGGCCCGGCAGCACCCGCGTCCCCGACCCGGGGTCGTACAGCACCGACGGTTCGGCGGGCGCGGCGGCCTCGCCGGTGTCGGCCGGTGGTTCCAGCCGGAGGAACGCCGCCACCCGCCGGGCGGCCACCACACCCCGGCTCAGCTGGTAACCGCACTCGATCAGGAACATCACCGGCCACACCAGCACGGCCACGTAGCCGTACACCGACACCAGCTCGCCCACGCTGATCTGCCCCTGGGCGGCCAGCCGGGCGGCGATCCAGGTCACCCCCGCCAGAAACAGCATGGGAAGGCCGGCACCGAGCGCCTGCATCCAGCTGGTCACCGCACCGACCCGGTAGCCCTGTTCGCGCAACCGCTGCGAGTCCCGCCGGAACGCCTCCGCCATCAGGCCCTTGCCGCCGAGCCCGCTCAGTACCCGCAGCCCACCCGCCAGATCCCCGATCCGCGCGGTCAGCACGCCCTGCCGCTCCCGGTACTCCGTCTCCGTCCCCTGCAACCGTCCCGCCAACGGCCCCACCACGAGGGCGATCACCGGCACCCCGAGCAGCACGACCAGCGCCAGCAGCGGCGACACCGACAGCAGCAGGCCGGCCACCACCCCGTAGGCCACGACCGCGCCCACTCCGGGCCCGACGACGGTGAGCGACTGGCTGATCAACTGCACGTCACCGACCCCGATGGTGACGACCTCTCCGGCCCCGGTGGCGCGCGACAGCGAGGAACCGAGCCGCACCGTCTGCCCGACGACCACCTTCACCGTGCGGAAGTGGGCGTCCATCCGCACCCGGGTCATCGTGCGGTGCCGCATGATGCCGAGCCAGGAGTTGACCCCGTTCACCGCGAACAGGGCCCCCGTCCAGAGAGCCAGGGCCCCCATGTCACCCGGTTCGAGTCCCTCGTCCACCGCCCGGGACATCAGATACGGCGTCGCCGCCAGCAGCACCATCCACACGCTGGCGAACACCGCCCCCGCCGCACACCGGCCCGGCTGCCGCAGGACCAGCCACCACAGATAGCGGGCCCCGCCCCGGCCGTCGGGCGTGCCGGGGTCCCCGTACGCGTCGATCATCCACTTACCCCCTGCGCTGCCGCGCCTATGCCAGACTGTCCCGCCACGCCCGGTGCAGGTCCGCGAAGCGGCCCGTGCCCGCGACGAGTTCGGCCGGGGTGCCGTCCTCCACGATCCGGCCGTGCTCCATCACCAGGACGCGGTCCGCGATCTCCACGGTGGACAGACGGTGGGCGATCACCACCGCCGTACGGCCTCGCAGCACCGTCGTCATCGCGCGCTGCACCGCCCGCTCGCCGGGGATGTCCAGCGAACTGGTCGCCTCGTCCAGGATCAGTACGGCGGGATCGGCGAGCAACGCCCTCGCGAACGCCACGAGCTGGCGCTGACCGGCCGAGATGCGGCCGCCCCGCTTGCGTACGTCGGTGTCGTAGCCGTCCGGGAGGGCACTGATGAAGTCGTGCGCGCCGATCTCCTTCGCCGCCTGCTCGATCTCCGCGCGGTCGGCCTCCGGACGGCCGAGGGCGATGTTCTCGGCGACCGTGCCGGAGAACAGGAACGCCTCCTGTGTCACCATGACGACCCCGCGCCGCAGTTCGGGCCCCGGCAGGTCGCGCAGGTCGACGCCGTCGAGCAGGACCCGGCCGTCGGTGGGGTCGTAGAAGCGGGCGAGCAGCTTCGCCAGCGTGGATTTGCCCGCGCCGGTCGAGCCGACCACCGCGACGGTCTGCCCGGCGGGGAGCGTCAGGTCGAAACGGGGCAGCACCTCGCCACCGGTGCGGTACGCGAACCGGACCCCGTCGAAGACGACCTCGCGCCCCGGATGCTCCGACCGCCGCTCCGGCAGTTCACGGGGGGACGCCGGCTCCGGCACGGACGGGACCTGGGCCAGCAGGCCGGCGATCTTCTCCAGCGAGGCCGCCGCCGACTGGTACGCGTTGAGGAACATGCCCAGCCGGTCGATCGGGTCGTACAGGCGCCGCAGATACAGCACCGCCGCCGCCAGCACACCGAGCGCGAGCGTCCCGTCCGCCACCCGGTAGGCGCCCCACAGCACGGCCAGCGCGACCGTCGTGTTGGCGGTCACCCGCGAGCCGACGACATAGCGGGCCATCTCGAGCAGCGCGTCGCCGTTGGTCCGCTCGTGCCGCCGGTTCAGCTCCCGGAACGCGGCGTCGTTGACGGCCTCGCGGCGGAAGGCACGCACCGGGCGGATGCCGTTCATCGTCTCGACGAACTTCACGATCACCGCGGCGATCGCTGTCGAGCGCAGCCGGAACACCCGGTGCGCCCGCCGCTGGTACGACCGCACCATCAGGTACAGCGGCAGGAAGGACGCCACCGCGACGGCGCCGAGCCCCAGGTCCAGCCAGAGCAGCAGCGCCGAGATGTAGACGCAGGACACGACGACCGTCACCAGCTGCTGCAGGCCCTCCTCCAGCAGCTCCCGCAGCGACTCGACGTCCGTGGTGGAGCGGGAGATGAGCCGGCCCGAGGTGTAGCGCTCGTGGAAGTCGACGCTGAGCGCCTGCGCGTGCCGGAAGATCCGGCCGCGCAGATCCAGCAGCACGTCCTGGCTGACCCGCGCGGAGACGCCGATGAACGCGTACTGCAGCACACCGCCCGCCGCCGCGCACAGCAGATAACCCACCGCGACCGCGATCAGCGGCCCGTGGTCGGCGGACCGGAACGCGGGCACGCCCCGGTCGATCGCGTACGCCACCAGCAGCGGGCCCGCCTGCACCGCCGCCTGCTGGAGCAGCAGCAGAACCACCGTGAGCGCGACCCGGCGGCGCATCGGCGTCAGCAGGGAACGCAGCAGGACGCCGGTGGCGTCCGGGGGAGTGGGCAGCACGTCCCGGTCGAACGGATCGCCGGCCTGCGGGGTCCGCGGCTCGTCGTCCTTGCCGTCCTCGTCGCGGGCGGGTGCGGTGGGAGCCGCCGTCATCGCTGGTCCTCCTGTTCCGCCTGTTCCGTCACCGGGTCGCCGGCCATCAGGTGGGCGTACTCGGCGTTGGTGCGCAGCAGTTCGTGGTGGGTGCCGACCGCCCTGATCCGGCCGCCGGACAGCAGGGCGACGCGGTCGGCCAGCAGGACCGTGGACGGGCGGTGTGCCACGATCAGGGCCGTGGTGTCGACGAGCACCCGGCGCAGGGCGGCCTCGACCGCGGCCTCCGTGTGCACGTCCAGCGCGGACAGCGGGTCGTCCAGCACCAGGAAGTCGGGCCGGCCGGCCACCGCGCGGGCCAGCGCGAGGCGCTGCCGTTGCCCGCCGGAGAGGCTCAGCCCCTGCTCGCCGACCTGGGTCCGCGAGCCCTGCGGCAGCGCGTGCACGAAGTCGGCCTGCGCCACGCCGAGCGCCCGCTCCAGTTCGCCCTCCCCGGCGGTGGCGCCGGCGCCCATCAGCACGTTCTCCGCCACCTCGGCCGAGAACAGGGTCGGCTCCTCGAACGCGACGGAGACCCTGCGCCGCAGCTCCTCGCGCGACAGCGCGGTGATGTCCGTGCCGTCGAGGGTGATCCGCCCCGAGGTCGCCTCGTGCAGCCGGGGGACCAGGGCGGTGAGCGTGGTCTTGCCACTGCCGGTCGTGCCGACCAGGGCCATGGACTCGCCGGGACGGATGTGCAGGTCGACGCGGTCCAGGACGGGTGGAGAACCGGGAGGGGCGTCGGGGTAGCGGAAGGTGACGCCGTGGAAGCGCAGCCCTTCGCCGCCCTCGGCGACGGTGACCCGCGTGCGGTCGGGCCCCGGTCGCTCCTCCTCGGCGTCCATCACCTCGAAGTACCGCTGGGTCGCCGTCGCCGTCTCCTGGCTCAGCGCCAGCAGGAAGCCGATCGACTCCACGGGCCAGCGCAGCGCGAGGGCCGTCGACAGGAACGCCACCAGAGTGCCCGCGGACAGGTCCCCGTCGGCCACTCGTACGGTCCCCAGCACCAGCGCCCCGCCGATCGCCAGTTCCGGCAGCGTGGTGATGACGGTCATGATCATGGCCAGCAGCCGGGCCTTGCGCAGCTCCGTCCCGCGCAGTTCCTTCGACAGCTTCCGGAACGCCTTCGCCTGACTGCGGTGCCGTCCGAACCCCTTGATGACCCGGATGCCGAGCACGCTCTCCTCGACGACCGTCGTCAGATCGCCGATCTGGTCCTGGGCGAGCCGTGACGCACTGCTGTACCGCCTCTCGAAGGCCGCGCAGATGGCCGCCACCGGCAGGGTGGGAATCAGGATCACCAGCCCCAGAACCCAGTCCTGGACCAGCATGATGACCACGCCGACCAGAATGGTCACCCCGTTGGCCAGCAGGAACACCAGGGGGAAGGCCAGGAACATCCGGACCAGCATCAGATCCGTGGTTCCCCGGGACAGCAGCTGACCCGACGGCCACCGGTCGTGAAAGGCCACCGGCAGCCGCTGCAGATGCCGGTACAGGTCCGCCCGCATTCCCGCCTCGACCCCCGCCAGCGGACGCGCCACCAGCCACCGCCGCAGACCGAACAGCAGCGCCTCCGCCAGTCCGAGCAGCAGCAGGTACAACGCGCCGAGCCACACACCCGCCGGATCCCGCTCCGCGACCGGGCCGTCCACGATCCACTTAAGGACCAGCGGGAAGACCAGGCTGACGCAGGAGGCGATCACCGCGACGACGGCGGCGGTCACCAGCCGCGTCCGCGCGGGCCGCACGTACGGCCACAGGCGCAGCAACGTACGGACGGTGGTGCGGCGTTCGGAGGGCGGGCCGGGCTCGGAGAGCGAACCGGGCCCGGAGGCTGAAAGGGGTTCGGGGGGTGGGGGTGTCGTGGCCATCAGCAGCGAGCCTACGGATCGCCACCCGGCGCTGCCCACCGAGTTTTGGCCGGACCCCGCTGGTCCGCAGGACCTACGCCCGCCGCCCGACCCCGTCGACGTGCCCGCACGCGACCTGCGTCGTACCCCCCTCTCCCCCGAAGTCGTACCACTCCATCAGCCGATCGGTTGATGCGGCTTCGAGCGCTTCGGCCGATGTACGGGGAGCCCGTGCACGGCGACGCTGATGCCATGCCTGTCATCGAAGTCACCGAGCTGCGCAAGTCCTACGGGGGCCGGACCGTCGTGGACGGTGTCTCCTTCGCCGTGGAGGAGGGCGAGATCTTCGGCGTCCTCGGCCCCAACGGCGCCGGCAAGACGACCACCGTCGAATGCGTCGAGGGCCTGCGGGTCCCGGACTCCGGCCGGATCCGCGTCACCGGCCTCGACCCCGTCACCGATCACGACGCGGTCGCCGGCGTGCTCGGCGCCCAGCTCCAACGGAGTGAACTCCAGGCCAAGCTCACCGTCCGTGAGGCACTCGAGCTGTACGCCGCGTTCTACCCGCGCCCCGCCGACTGGCGGCCCCTGGCCGAACGCCTCGGGCTCACCCCGCACCTGACCAGCCGCTTCGGCAAGCTCTCCGGCGGGCAGAAGCAGCGCCTGTCGATCGCGCTCGCCCTCATCGGCGACCCCCGGATCGTCGTCCTCGACGAACTCACCACCGGCCTGGACCCGCGCGCCCGCCGCGACACCTGGGAACTCATCGAGGACATCCGTGCGAACGGCGTCACCGTCCTGCTCGTCACCCACTTCATGGAGGAGGCCCAGCGGCTCTGCGACCGGATCGCGGTGATCGACAAGGGCCGGGTGGCCGCCCTGGACACCCCGGCCGGTCTGATCCGCCGCTCGGCGGGAGCCACCGTCATCAGCTTCACGCCCTCCGTGCCCCTGGACGACCGCGACCTGAACGGCCTGCCCGCCCTCGTCTCGATCGAGCACCGGGACGGCCGCGTCACCCTGTCCGGCACGGACGAGACCGTCAACGCGGTCATCACCCTCCTCGCCCGCACCCACGTCACCGCCCACCAGCTCCGGGTCACCGACGCCACGCTGGACGACGCGTTCCTGGACCTGACGGGGGAGAAGGACCCGACGAAGAACCGGCGGGCGGACGCCACCGGCACCGACCGCCCCGACACCACCGAGGAGGTACCGGCGTGACCGGTCCCGTCCCCCGCGCCGCCGTCCTGAACGCCGCCGTCCTGCGGACCGAGATCCGTCTCTTCCGCCGTGAACCCGGTGGAATCTTCTGGGTCCTGCTGTTCCCCACCCTCCTGCTGGCGATCCTCGGCTCCATCCCCTCCTTCCGCGAGGCCGACCCGTCCTTCGGAGGACTGCGCCCGGTGGACGCGTACGTCCCGGTCGCCGTGCTGCTCGGGCTGATCGTCGGCGGGGTGCAGGGCATGCCGCAGACCCTCACCGCCTACCGCGAGCACGGCATCCTGCGCCGGATGGCCACCACCCCCGTACGGGCCACCGCGCTGCTCGGCGCGCAGATGCTGGTGTACGGCGGGGCCGCCCTGCTCTCGGCGCTGCTCTCGCTCGCCGTCGGCCGGATCGCCTTCGACGTACCGCTGCCGCGCCAGCCCTTCGGCTACCTCCTCGCGCTGCTCCTGGCCGTGGCCGCCGCCCTCGCCCTGGGCGCCGTGCTCTCCGCGCTGTCCCGCACGGCGAAGATCGCGGGAGCGGTGGGCTCCGCCGCGCTGTTCCCGGCGATGTTCTGCGCGGGTGTGTGGCTGCCGGTGCAGGCCATGCCGGACCTGCTCGCCGACATCGTCGGCTGGACCCCGTTCGGCGCCGCCGCCGAAGCACTGAACCAGGCCGCCGCCGGCAACTGGCCCGGCTGGATCCACCTGGCCGTCCTGGCGGCCTGGACGGTGCTGCTGACGGCCGCCGCCGCGCGCTGGTTCCGCTGGGAGTGAGGGCGCGGGTGCGAACGCGTACGAGGATGACGGCATGACGACGGACGGTACGACGGCGGACGGTATGGTCGAGCGGCGGTGGGCGGTGTTCCACCGCTGGGGGCCGTACATCCTGCTCGCGGCCGGCACCATACTCTCGCTGTCCGCCGCCGACGCGATCGGCATGACCGACGCCGAGCGGCGGCTGAGCGGCGTACTGGTCGTCGTGGCCGTCGTCCTCCAACTGGCCTGGGGCAGGGCGGAACACCGACGTCCCGGACCGACCACCGAGAGCGCCTGCTACTACACCGCCCGCTGGGCCGTCGGGTTCGTGCTCACCTGGATGAACCCCCTGTTCGCCTTCTACGCGGCCATCGGCTACTTCGGCGCCGCCCACCAGCTCCCCAGGCGCCTGGTCAAGCCGGGCCTCATCGCCACCGCGGTGACCGCGGCGGGCTCGCAGTCGGGCGGGCTGCCGCCGGGCGACGGCCTGGGCTGGCTGCTCTTCGGTGCGATCCTCCTGGTCAACGCCCTGCTGGTGGCCCTCTTCGCCCACTTCGGCGACCTGGAGGAGGAGCGCGTCCGGACGCAGACCGAGACCATCGCCGAACTGGAGCGCACCAACGCCGCGTTGCAGCAGGCCCTCGACGAGAACGCCGCCCTGCACACCCAACTCCTCGTCCAGGCACGGGAGGCGGGCGTCGCCGACGAGCGCCGGCGGCTGGCCGCCGAGATCCACGACACCCTCGCCCAGGGCCTCACCGGCATCATCGCCCAGCTCCAGGTGGTGGCGGGCACGACGGACCCCGACCTGGTCCGCGTCCACGCGGGCCGGGCCACCGACCTGGCCCGCGAGAGCCTCGGCGAGGCCCGCCGCTCCGTGCACAACCTCGCCCCGGTCGCCCTCGACGGTGACGGGCTGCCGCAGGCCCTGGAGAAGACGGTCACCGAATGGGGCGAACGCACCGGCGCCCGCGCCGACTTCACGGTCACCGGCACCGCCGAGCCCCTGCACGAGGAGGTCGCGGCCACGCTGCTGCGGATCGCCCAGGAGGCCCTGTCCAACGCCTCCCGGCATGCCGTGGCCACCCGGGTCGGCGCCACGCTCTCCTACATCGGCGACGAGGTCACCCTCGACATCCGCGACGACGGCCGCGGCTTCGACCCGCGCGTGCGCCCCGCCCGCACCGGCAGCGGCGGCTTCGGCCTCGACGGCATGCGCGCCCGCGCCGAACGCATCGCGGGCTCCCTCACCGTGGAGTCCGAACCCGGACACGGGACGGCGGTGTCGGCTCGCGTACCGTTGGTGCGCCATGACTGACGCAGACACCCCGACCGTCTCGGTCCTGATCGCCGACGACCATCCCGTCGTACGGGACGGCCTGCGCGGCATGTTCGAGTCCGCGCCCGGCTTCCGCGTCCTCGGCGAGGCGGCGAACGGCGTCGAGGCGCTGGAGCGGGCCGCCGCCCTGGACCCGGACGTCGTCCTCATGGACCTGCGCATGCCGGGCGGTTCGGGCGTGGACGCCATCCGGGAGCTGACCCGTCGGGGCGCGCGGGCCAAGGTGCTCGTCCTCACCACCTACGACACCGACTCCGACACCCTGCCCGCGATCGAGGCGGGCGCGACCGGCTATCTGCTGAAGGACGCGCCGCGTGAGGAACTGTTCACGGCCGTACGGGCGGCCGCCGAGGGCCGCACGGTCCTCTCCCCGGCGGTGGCCTCCCGCCTGGTCTCCGCGGTCCGCGCCCCCGCCGCCGAACCGCTGTCCGCACCCCTGTCCGCGCGGGAGCGCGAGGTCCTCGCCCTGGTCGCCCGGGGTACCTCCAACCGCGAGATCGCCCGCGAACTCTTCATCAGCGAGGCGACCGTGAAGACCCACCTCACCCACCTGTACGCCAAACTCGGCGTCAAGGACCGCGCCGCGGCCGTGGCGGTCGCCTACGAACGCGGCATCCTCGGCCGGCCGGGCGCCGGCTGAGCGGCGGTCCGGTGCCCGGCCGGTGCCGCGTCAGCCGACAGCCCGCATCAGCAGCACCGTTCGTCCCCCCACCGTGACCGTCGTGTCCGCCGGGTGGGTCGTGGCCGGCGGGGACTCCTGGTCCTCCCGGCCGGTGTCGACGACCACCTCGTAGCGCCGGGCCCATGGCGGGCCCGGAAGGAGGACGTCCGCCGGTTCGTCACCGGCGTGGAGGATCGCGAGGAAGCTGTCGTCGAGGACACGTTCCCCGCGCTCGTCCCGGTCCGGGATGTCCCGGCCGGAGAGGTACATGCCGAGGGTGGCGGTGGGCGCGTACCAGTCCTCCTCGGTCATCTCGGTGCCCCGCGCGGTGAACCAGGCCAGGTCGCGCAGCCCGTCGCCGCCGTGGGCACGCCCGGAGTAGAAGGTCCGGCGGCGCAGCACCGGATGGCGGCGGCGCAGGGCGATCAGCCGGGACGTGAGGTCGAACAGGGCCTGCCAGCCCGGTTCCGCGAGCAGCTCCCAGTCCACCCAGCCGGTCTCGTTGTCCTGGCAGTAGGCGTTGTTGTTGCCGTACTGGGTGCGCCCCATCTCGTCACCGGCGACCAGCATCGGCACGCCCGTGGACAGCAACAGCGTGGCCAGCAGGTTGCGCAGCTGCCGCCGCCGCAGGGCCAGGACGCCCGGGTCGTCGGTCTCCCCCTCGGCGCCGCAGTTCCAGGAGCGGTTGTCGTCCGTGCCGTCCCGGTTGCCCTCGCCGTTGGCCTCGTTGTGCTTGCGCTCGTACGACACGAGGTCGCGCAGGGTGAACCCGTCGTGCGCGGTGACGAAGTTGACCGAGGCGTACGGGCGCCGTCCGCCCCAGTCGTAGAGGTCGCTCGAACCGGAGAGCCGGTAGCCGATCTCCCGCAGGTCCGCCGCTCCGGGCCGCCAGAAGTCCCGTACGGCGTCGCGGTAGCGGTCGTTCCACTCCGACCACAGCGGCGGGAACGCTCCCACCCGGTAGCCGCCGGGGCCCACGTCCCACGGCTCGGCGATCAGTTTCACCCCGCGCAGCACCGGGTCCTGGGCGATCACCGAGAGAAACGGGGCGAGCATGTCGACGTCGTCCGCCTCCCCGGTACGGGCCAGCGCCGCTGCCAGGTCGAAGCGGAAGCCGTCGACGCCCATCTCGGTCACCCAGTAGCGCAGCGAGTCCGTGATCAGGCGCAGCGCCTGCGGCTGGACGACGTCCAGGGTGTTGCCGCAGCCGGTGTGGTCGGCGTACCGGCGGGCGTCGGCCCGGAGCCGGTAGTGGCCGCGGTTGTCGATGCCCTTCAGGGACAGGGTGGGGCCCAGTTCGTTCGCCTCGGCGGTGTGGTTGTACACCACGTCGAGGACGACCTCGATGCCCGCCGCGTGCAGCGCGCGCACCATCCGCTTGAACTCGCCGACCTGCTGCCCGCCCGTCCCCGAGGCCGCGTAGCCCGCGTGCGGGGCGAACCAGCCGACGGAGTTGTAGCCCCAGTGGTTGCGCAGCCCCCGCCGCAGCAGATGGTCCTCGTGCGCGAACTGGTGCACCGGCAGCAGTTCCACGGCCGTCACCCCGAGCCGCACCAGATGCTCGATCGCGGCAGGATGAGCCAGCCCCGCGTACGTGCCGCGCAGTTCCCCGGGGATGCCGGGGTGCCGCTGCGTGAACCCCTTGACGTGCAGTTCGTACAGGACCGTGTCCGCCCACGGCGTCCCGGGCCGGCGGTCGTCGGCCCGGTCGTCGTCATCGTGGACGACGACGCCTTTCGGGACGTACGGGGCGGAGTCCCGGTCGTCGCGCACGGTGTCCGCGACATGCTGCTCCGGCCAGTCCCGGACATGCCCGTACACCTGGGGCGGCAGGCCGAACGTGCCGTAGTCGCCGTCCACCGCGCGGGCGTACGGGTCGAGCAGCAGCTTCGCCGGATTCCAGCGGGCGCCGGTCCACGGATCCCAGCGGCCGTGCACCCGGTAGCCGTAGCGCGTGCCGGGCAGGACGCCCGGTACGAAGCCGTGCCAGACCCCGTCCGTCAGCTCGGTGAGCCGGGCGCGGCTCTCCCCGCCGCGCTCGTCGAACAGGCACAGTTCGACGCCCTCGGCGCCCCCCGCCCACAGTGCGAAACCGGTCCCCGCCGCCCCGTCCGGGCCGGTCCGGACGTGGGCACCCAGCGGGGCGGCCGGGCCGGGCCACACCGGCACCGCCTCCGGCGGAGGCGCAGCCGCCCGCACGCCGTTCACGGCGACGGCCGGGCGCCCGTCGCCGGTGACCCGGTCCCCGGTCACCGCCTCCTGCCCGGCCACCGCCTCCTGCTCGGCTGCGCTGGACACCTGTCAGCCTCCCCGCGGCTCATCATGGGACGACGGCGGGCAGGGGAGTGCGGCCGCCCGGTTCCCCGGGCGTTCCTCGGCTCCGGCCGCGGCTCCCCGACGCGTCGTCCTCTCCACAGTTCTGCCCAAAGCGTGCCGCGCACTCACGTTTCCCCGGGTGCACCCTGACGTTCCCCGGGGGCGCACCCTCGCGTTGCCCCCGGGCGGGGGCGCACACGCGTGTCCCTTTGGGGGCGCAGGGGACATGGCCGGGCGGAGACGACTTGTTCCCGGGGGGACGCATGGTCGTTTCCCACGGTGGGCACCGTCGTTGGGTAGCGCGTGAGCCACGTACAAGGGCGCGCACGGCGCGCGAGGGCCGCACTGGCCGCCGCAATGACAGGGGCAGGATTGCTGGCCGGGGCCGTCGGCTGTACCTCGGACGGCCCCATCGCAGGGGCGTTCGGCCCCCCGGGGCCCGAGGAGGTGATCCGGGTCGTGCCCGCCGACGCCGGCAAGGAGGTGCGCCCCGACCGGGCGCTACGGGTGTGGGTGTCCGAGGGCCGGCTGGAGTCGGTGGAGGTCGTCCGGTCCCAGGACGCACGGGAGACCCCGGTCCCCGGCCGGATCTCCGCCGACGGGCAGACCTGGAAGCCCGACGACGAACGGCTCGCGCTGGCCGCGAAGTACACGGTCGACGCCGTCGCCCTGGACGACGACGGGCGCCGCTCGGCCCGCCGGACCACCTTCACGACATACGTCCCCGAGCAGCGCTTCATCGGCTACGTCGCCCCGGAGGACCGTTCCGTCGTCGGCACGGGGATGATCGTCTCCCTGGCGTTCAACCGCGAGATCGTCCACCGCGCGGCGGTCGAACGCGCCGTCCGCGTCACCTCCCGCCCGGCCGTCGACATCCGCCCGCACTGGTTCGGCAAGGAACGCCTCGACTTCCGGCCCGAGACGTACTGGAAGCCCGGCACCGAGGTCACCGTCGAACTGAACCTGCGGGACGTCGAGGGCGCACCCGGCCTCTACGGACTCCAGCACCGCACGTTCTCCTTCACCGTCGGCCGCGGCCAGGCCTCGGTGGTCGACGCGTCCCGGCACACCATGGAGGTACGACGGGACGGCGAGGTGCTCGCCACGGTGCCGGTCACGGCCGGGGCGCCGAAGACCCCCACGTACAACGGGAAGATGGTGATCACCGAGATGCTCGAGGTCACCCGGATGGACAGCCGCACGGTCGGCTTCGGCGGAGAGTACGACATCCCCGACGTCCCGCACGCCATCCGCCTGACCGACTCCGGCACCTTCCTGCACGGCAACTACTGGGCCGAGGAGGATGTCTTCGGCGACATCAACGTCAGCCACGGGTGCGTGGGCCTGCGCGATGTGAAGGGCGGCGGCGCGGGCACCCCGGCGGGCTGGTTCTTCGACCGCAGTCTCGTCGGCGACGTCGTCGAGGTGGTCAACAGCAAGGACCGGACGGTCGCTCCGGACAACGGCCTCGGCGGCTGGAACATGTCCTGGGAGGAGTGGACGAAGGGCGGCGCCGTGAAGTGAACCCGACGCCCTGAAACGTCCTCACGCGCGGATGGCCGAAAGGGCGTCCAGGTTGTGCTCCGTGGGCCGGTGGAGTTTGGAACGGAACGGTGACACACCGGCCGCGTCCAACCCTCCTGGCCTGTGGTTACTATGCGCCGAGGCGCGCGAGGGGCGTGCGGGGCGCGGGCCGGGCCAGGCCCGCCGAGGGGAGAAAACAAGTGAACGTGGGGCCGATATCGGGGGCGTCGGTTGACGCGCGGAGGCGCGGCGGCAGGAAGCTCGCCGCGCTGGCACTCGGGGTGATGCTGGCGGTCACCGCGTGCGGCGGCGGGGGGACCGGCTCGGGCTCCGGCCCGGACGACGGCAAGGCCGAGGACTCCACCGCGGCACAGAGCAAGCAGTCCGAGGCGGTCATAGGCATAGCGCCCAAGGACGGTGCCGAGTCCGTGAAGACCAGCGGCGCGCTCAAGGTCGACGCGACCAAGGGCAAGCTGACCGAGGTCGTCGTCAAGGACCCGGACGGCGAGAGGGTCGACGGGGAGATATCCGGCGACGGCGCCCACTGGACGCCGTCGACCCATCTGGCCGCCTCCACCAAGTACACCGTGCACGCGGTCGCCAAGGACTCCGCCGGCCGCACCGCCGCCGAGGACTCCGGTTTCACCACGCTGACCCCGAAGAACACCTTCGTCGGCACCTTCACCCCGGAGGACGGCTCCAAGGTCGGCGTCGGAATGCCGTTCTCGCTCCGCTTCACCCGGGGCATCACCCACCCCGAGGACGTCGAGAAGGCCATCCGCATCACGACGGAGCCGGCCGTCGAGGTCGAGGGGCACTGGTTCGGCAACGACCGCCTCGACTTCCGCCCCGAGAAGTACTGGAAGGCCGGCACCAAGGTCACCGTCGACCTCGACCTCGACGGCGTCGAGGGCCGTCCCGGCGTCTACGGCGAGCAGACCAAGACCGTCTCCTTCACCATCGGCCGCAGCCAGGTCTCCGTCGTCGACGCCAAGAAGCTCACCATGAAGGTCGAGCGGGACGGCAAGGTCGTCAAGACGATCCCGGTCACCACCGGCGCCCCCGGCACCGAGACGTGGAACGGCCACATGGTCATCAGCGAGCGGCTCGCGGTCACCCGGATGAACGGCGAGACGGTCGGGTTCGGCGGCGAGTACGACATCAAGGACGTCCCGCACGCCATGCGCCTGAGTACGTCGGGCACCTTCATCCACGGCAACTACTGGGGCGGCGGCGCCTTCGGCAACTACAACGCCAGCCATGGCTGCATCGGCCTGCGCGACACCCGCGGCGGCTGGGACAAGACGGCACCGGGCTCCTGGTTCTTCGCGAACTCCATGATCGGCGACGTGGTCGTCGTGAAGAACTCCAACGACGCCACCATCGCCCCGGACAACGGCCTCAACGGCTGGAACATGTCCTGGGAGAAGTGGAAGAAGTAACCGCACGACCCTCCGCGCGACCCGCGGGGGACGTTCCCTCCGTGCGACGTGCGACGTGCGGCATGCGGCGTACAACGGCCCCGGTGTGAGGTACGGCACCGGGGCCGTCGGCGTTGGTCGCCGTACTGTGTCCGGCCGGGGGCGACCCCAGGCTCCCGGCCGGGTGTGATCGACGGCACCGGTCCGGTTGCCGTTAGTCGCCGTTAACCTGCTGCCATGACCGTACATCTCGAAGTTGCCGAGGGCGTCGGCACGCTGCGCCTGGACCGCCCTCCCATGAACGCGCTGGACGTCGCCACGCAGGACCGGCTGAAGGAACTCGCCGAGGAGATCACGCGCCGCGAGGACGTGCGCGCCGTGGTGATCTTCGGCGGTGAGAAGGTGTTCGCGGCGGGCGCGGACATCAAGGAGATGCAGGCCATGGACCACACCGCGATGGTCCTGCGCGCCCGCGCCCTGCAGGACTCCTTCACGGCGGTGGCCCGCATCCCCAAACCGGTGGTGGCGGCGGTGACCGGTTACGCGCTCGGCGGCGGCTGCGAGCTCGCGCTCTGCGCGGACTTCCGCATCGCCGGGGAGAACGCCAAGCTGGGCCAGCCCGAGATCCTGCTCGGTCTGATCCCGGGGGCCGGCGGCACCCAGCGCCTGGCCCGTCTCATCGGCCCGTCCAGGGCGAAGGGCCTCATCTTCACGGGCCGTCAGGTGAAGGCCGACGAGGCGCTGGCGCTGGGCCTGGTGGACCGTGTGGTGCCCGCCGCCGAGGTCTACGAGCAGGCGCACGCATGGGCCGCGAAGCTCGCCAAGGGTCCTGCGATCGCTCTGCGCGCGGCCAAGGAGGCGGTCGACACCGGTCTGGAGACCGACATCGACACCGGCCTCGCCGTCGAGCGCAACTGGTTCGCGGGCCTGTTCGCCACCGAGGACCGCGAGCGGGGGATGCGCAGCTTCGTGGAGGACGGCCCCGGCAAGGCGAAGTTCCTCTGAACCTCCCTCCGAAGGCTTGCAATTGACGCGATGTCTGATCCGGGTCCCTCGATGGGGCGGTTTATGGGAGCCTTAACGCACCCTTAAGCCTGCCGTGTCGAGGGAGCCTGTCGATTGCCGCGCAGCGAACCGTTTCCGCAGGCCGTACGGGTCACCGGCACCCCCGAAGCGTCAGGGGCATATGCCATTGGACTGCCCCGTGGTGGGGGCGTGCGAGGGGCGCATTCCGGCGGAACGGCCCCGGACGTTCCGCCGGACGTCCATGATGGGGGCATGGCGGGGCTGGATGGCAGGGAACAGCCGCGGGGAGACGGACGTGCGACCGCGTCGCGCTGGTCGCCGACGGTCGAGGACGAACACGCGCAGAAGGCGCTGGAGTTGTTCGGCGATCCGTCACAGGCCGAGGTGCCCCTGCCGTCCCGTCCGGAGTCCGCGGCCATCGCCCGCCGACTCACCCAGGTCGTGATCCTGCGCCACTGGGGCCTCGGGGCGGCGACCACCGAGGACGCCGTCCTCCTCGTCTCCGAGCTCGTCGGTAACGCGGTGCGCCACACCGGGGCCCGCGTCTTCGGCCTCCGGCTGCGCCGCCGCCCCCGCTGGATCCGGGTAGAAGTCCGCGACCCGTCCCGCGGCCTGCCCTGCCTCATGCCGGTCCAGGAACTGGACATCAGCGGCCGCGGCCTCTTCCTCGTCGACACCCTCGCCGACCGCTGGGGCGTCGACCTCCTGCCCCGGGGCAAGACGACCTGGTTCGACATGCGCATCACCGACCGCTGAGCCTGTCACGCCTCGGGTCTCACCCCACCGGAAGGCACAGGCTCGAGGCCATGACCGGAGACGGCACCGAACCGCTCACCATCGGAGCGCCCGCCCGCGCGGCCGGCGCCCCGGCCCCTCAGGCGCCGTCCGCCCACTCCTTCAGGGCGGCGCGGTCGGGGAAGGCTGCGAGGTTGATGTCCACGGGATCGTCGGTGTACTGGTGGAAGCGCCACTTCGCCTTGATGCGGGGCTTGCCCGCCGTGACGTAGTCGGCTATCCACAGCCCGTCGCCCGTGTAGGACGTCGTGTCGACGTTCAGCCAGAAGTCCCGGTTGCAGTACAGGATCACCCGGTGGTCCGGGCGCAGCTCCTTGACCTTCCGGAGGAACCTGTCCTTCTCCGCGTTGCTCGCGCGGGTGCCCTCGCCGGTCGTCTCCCAGTCGACGGCGAGGATGTCGCCCTGCCGCTCGGGGGCCTTGGAGACAAAGTACTCCGCCTGCGCCGTCAGGGCGCCCGGCCACAGGAAGTGGTAGAAGCCGACGACCAGCCCGGCCTCGCGGGCCCGCTCCGTCTGGGCGGACAGCTTGGGGTTGACGTACGAACTGCCCTCCGTCGCCTTGACGAAGGCGAAGGACAGCCCGTCCGTGTCGTAGGACGAGGACTGGTGCGAACTCACATCGACGCCGCGCAACATGAGATCTCCCTGAAGTGCTGGTGGGGGAAGGGGAATCGGAGGAGTCGGACGGATCATTCCTCTTGTGAGATCACTGCCCCACCGTGACACGGGACGCCCGCGAACGTAGTGCACACATCAACTTCTCACCGTTGTGGGGGAACGGCGGTCCGGCCTCGCACGCCACACCGGTTCCCGGAGCACCTCCGATGTCTTCTGTCCGTCATGTGCTGGTTGCCTGGCGCGAGTGAACTACCCGAAGAACGAGGTGGATTGGCGCACGTCGATGCCCGGGGCGCGGTGGCTCCGGGTGTTGAGCAGAACCTGTCGGGGGTGTGGTCCGGTGGGAGTCTCGGTGGGTCATGGGGCCGCGAACGAACTCGCCTTTCGCGTACGGGGACCGCTCGAGGTGAGCGACGCCGAGGGCCCGGTCGACGTCGGCCCTCCGCAGCGCCGCCTGCTCCTGCTGCGGCTGTCACACCCGCGCCCACCACCGTCACCGCGGCCGACCCGTACGCCCTGACCGGTGGTCCCCCTACTTCCCCACCGAGATGCTGCGCCTGCCCCCCGACCCGCGCACCGCCCCCGGCTCACCCGTCGCACCAGCCGTGGGTCTTGCCGAACTGCAGCAGCCCGCGGCGAGCCTGGAGGATCTGCTCGCCGGTCAGCGTCGGCGCGGCGGACAGCAGGACCTCCGTGACCTCCTGGAGGTACTCCTCGGCGGTGAGCACGTCACACAGCGGGTCCTCGCCGTCCGGATGCCTGCCCGCCCCGGCGGAGGGCGCCGGGCCGGCCCCCTGGGCCAGTCGCACGCCCGAGGCCTTCAGCCCCCGGTCGCCCTCCTCGATCTCGAACTCCACGGTGACCCCGGGACGCAGCTGATGCTCCGGAATCCGCACGTCGTTGACGTGGAGGAAGACGTCCTCCCCGCCGTGCTCCGGAGCGATGAACCCGTAACCCCGTACGGCGTCGAACCGCACCACACGACCAGCAACCATGTTCACCAATCCCCGACAGGACACCGGACCCCATGCCCGGACCAGAACCCGACCAGCCAGAACAACATACGCCGTCCGCGACGCCCCGTCCTCAACCTGTGTGCCGTCTCCTTGTGCGGACACGGCCATGCGGTGAGCCGCATGCTCGACGCCCGATGACCTGGTTCACGGCCGTGTGCGGTCGCCGCGCCGCCGGGGCCCTGCGGGCGTTCGCCGGCGTGGCCGGCAACGTCAGCCGTCATCCGGCCACGGCCGCCGGGCACGTCGGAAAGAGCCTGGTGGTCACGACGGAGTACCCGGGCCTCGACGCCTCGTGGCCGAGTTGCTGGTGATCACCCCGCTCCAACTGACGCGCCCTCGGACATCCGATCGGGCAACGGAGGGAGCCGCCCCGTAATGACCGGAGCGACCGCTGCGGTCGTCGGGCCGCCCAAGCCCTGTCGGACCATGATCGCGGGTCGTGCCGCGCCTGGACGCGGAGCGAACGCGGGCGGCCCGGGGGCGCCTCCCGCGCCCTCGAGGCGGCGGGGGAGCGCCCGGTGCCGTCGGAGCAGGCGGCCGAGCGTGAGTCCCGGCAACAGGACTCACCCCCGCCCGGTCTTGGGAACGGTGAACCGGCAACGCCGGCGTGACCGCCGGGCCGGGAACGCGATGAGTGCGGTGTGCCCCTCTGGGAGCTATCCTTAGTCCAGCACTTAGTCCACCCGGTGGCCGTATCGTGAGGCAGGCATGGAAGCAGCCCGTCAGTACAACGTCCATGAAGCCAAGACCCACTTTTCGCGGATCCTGGAGCAGGTCGCGACCGGTGAGGAGATCGTGATCAGTAAGGCCGGGGAGCCGGTGGCCAAGGTGGTACCGCTGCGCCCCAAGGTGAAGCGGACCGGCCGGGGCTCGCTCCGGGGGCGGATCCACATCCCCGACGACTTCGATGAACTGCCCGACGACATCGCCGACGCCTTCGGGATGCGCTGATGCGACTGCTGCTCGACACCCATGTGGTCCTGTGGTGGCTGGACGACTCCGCTGAGCTGTCCGGTGAGATCAAGGACCTGCTCGATACCGAGCCCGCGGTGTACGTCAGCGCCGTATCGCCGTGGGAGATCGCCATCAAACAGTCCCTCGGAAAACTGGCAGGCCCGGAAGACCTGGCCGAACGGGTACGCGACAGCCAGTTCACCGGCCTGCCCGTCACCGCTGGGCACGGGGTGCGGGCAGGCCGGCTTCCGGCGCATCACCGGGACCCCTTCGACCGGATACTGGTCGCTCAAGCGCAGACCGAAGGGATGACCCTGATGACGAGGGACAAGTGGATCCCGCAGTACGACGTGCAGGTCATGCCCGTGTGAGGGACGGCCCGCTTCCTTTCGTGCTGCTCGTCGGCGGCGCGTCCGCCGCCTGCCACCAACCAGTCGGCGACACCGTACGCGCGGGAGCCCGGCTGTACCGGCGTGCCGACTTCGACCGGGCCCGGCCTGCGTATCACCGCGGACGCCGGAAGTGGGATCAGGGGCTCGATGCGGCACATCCTGGCGGCGGCCGACGGTCAGGACGGGTGGAACGGTGACCGAGGAGACCACGGCTCCCGGGCCGGATGCCCATGCCGTGGGACCTCCGGGGACTTCCGGGGACTTCCGGGGACTTCCGCCAAGCTGACAGGGAATCCCCCGACAGCGCTGAAGGACGCGAGCGCGCAGGTCGCGCCCCGTCCCCTCAGCACTCGATGATGTTCACCGCCAGCCCGCCCCGCGCCGTCTCCTTGTACTTGACGGACATGTCGGCGCCCTGTCGCACTATGCCCTTGACCTGCATGTTCGAGGGTAGCCGAGTGGCCCTGCGTGCCAGCAGGGACTTCTCAGGGACTTTCGGCCGGGAGGGGTCCCGTAGCCAGGCGTCCATCGCGGCGAGCCCTCGCTGCCCCGCACCGGGCATGAAGTGAGCGTAGTGGTCGAGCGTGACCTTCGGTGTCGAGTGCCCGAGCCACTTGGACAGGCTGACGACCGACTCGCCGGCCTCCAGCTGCACGCTCGCGTAAGTGTGGCGGAGGACGTGGAACATGTCCTCGCGTGGGGCCGCATAGCGCGGGACCCGGCGGATTCGGTCGCCGTCGTGCCGCACCTTCTCGCCCACGGGCTCGATCAGCCCGGCGGCGGCGAGCGCACGCTTCCAGCTGCGGTCGTTCCAGGTGCGGTAGTAGATGCGGTTGCCGTGCGACGAGGTGAGGACCAGGTCGACCGTGATCGGCTTCCGCTGGCGCTCCTCGAGCGCGGTGGTCGGGGCCTCCGGGTTCCGCCAGGGCAACGTGCAGGAAGTCGACGGGAACCGGCGGAAGTGAGCTCGGGCCCGGAGTGCGAGATTGGCCGGCAGGGGGACCTCGCGTGTCTTGCGCCCCTTGGGGAGCGAGAAGTAGGGGCGCCCCTTGATGTCCCACCTGAGCTGGCGGCGGACGTGGACGACTCCAGCCGCGAAGTCGAAGTCCTCTTCGGCGAGACCGAATGCCTCGCCTTGGCGCAGCCCGAGGCCGATGCCTAGATCGACCGCGATCTGGTAGCGGTCTTGCAACTTCGCGCGGACGGCGTCGACGACCTCACGTGACCACGCCTTGGCCTTGCTGTCGATCGCTCGTGGGGGCTTGACGCTGTTCTTCACCTTCATCGGGTTGCGCAGCAGACGCTGGTCGTCGACGGCACTGCCGAGGATCGAGGACAGGTGCCCCCAGATCACCTCTGCCGTCGACTCCTCGACCCTCGTGAGCAGTCCTGCCTTGAAGGTCCGTAGAGCGGAGGCGTCGATCTCACGCAGAGCGTAGTCGCCCACCAACGGGATGATGTGGTTCCAGATGCGGCTGCGCATCGGGTCCGCCGTCGAGGGCTCGTCGGAGCGGCCCGCCCACCAGTGCTCGACGATGTAGTCGGCGAGAAGGATCTCCCCCTTGCGGGGGTCGACGAACTCGCCACGGCTGGAGTCCGTCTTGGCGCTGGCGAGCCACTGCTTCGCGTCCTCGCTCGTGTGGAACGACCGGTCCTGGATGCCGGGAATCCCCTTCACCCGGTAGCGCTTCCCGGTGCCGTAGATCGCGGTCCGCTCCCGCTTCCCGGTCAGCTTGTCGGGGCGCTTCTTAAGCCATCGGTCTTCTATATAACCCGCCATGACGGGGCCCTCCAGTGGTGCGTGATCATGAGCTGGTCGGTGCTAACGCGATCTGCGGCACGATCCAATCCCCGTGCGGAGAACTTCTTCTCGGGGGAGGACGGCCGCGTAAGCCACCGCGCTACTTCACGGCCTTCGAGCGCCGTTGCGGCTTCTGGTTCAGCGGGTCAAGGGCGCGGTTGGAGCGGGAGTCCGCTCGCTCCTGATCGCAGACCCAGTCGTCGAGCGCCGTGATCCGGTACATCACGCGCCGTCCCATGCGGAAGCTGGGAGGCCCCTGTCGGCGGTGTCGCCAGACGTACAACGTGTTGGGTGAGATACCGAGGTACTCGGCAGCCCTGGGGAGGCTCAAGAAGGTGGTCCGGGATGCTCCGCGCGGCTCCGGCATGGGTCGACTCCTGTCGTGTGGGGCGATGACAGGACGAGATTGCGGAGAAAGGGCGAGTTGGACGAACCGGATTCTTGAGATAGGAGGCGTCAGTCGCGGTCCGCAGCGCCAGCACGTATCCGAGGATTGACGGGCTACGAGCTACTGGCCCTACCGGCTGTGATCGATTCCGGCATCTCGGACAGAGCGCTGATGATCGGATGGTCCACTGGCTATGCACTTGCCAAGCAGGGTGAGTGCCCGGCAGGTGCTGCGCTTCGGCAACACCTGCCGGATGGTCGCGGCCGACCTGCTGGGCCATCACAGTGATGTCGAAGCGGCGCTTTTTCGCGGTCGTCGAGCTGTCACCACGGAGAGTTGAGGAAGGAGCTGAGAACCGGTAGCCCTCCCACGCCGGTTCGGGAGACATCAAGCCGGCAGGCCCGGAGCGTAGCGTGCACGACGCTGCCCCTCGACTTGGGCTGCCCCTAGGAATCTCGACAGGGCCCGTGCTGGACGAAAGCCCGACCACTGAGTCAAGATCGGGTTGAGGGAGACGGAAAATTTGAACGAGAAGACTTTCACCGAGATGGCGAGCCGGTTCCTGCGCGCGTCCCTGGACTCGTGGCGACAAGAGAACCACGCCTTCGCTGTCCTACACGCTGGTGTCGGATGCGAACACATCCTCAAAGCATTGCTATGCCGTCACAACCCCCTGTTGATTGCCGAGAAGGGCGATCAGTCCTTCCGTTTCCATTCCCTTGGGCATGGGGATGCGAATGGCGTCAAGCCTCTCTCTGAGGCAAGGACTATCGGCATCCTCGAAGCCTTCAAGACTGCAGCCGTCTTCATGCACGGCCGTATGCCAGTGGATGAACGGACTTTTCGACCGTTCGCAGACTCCCGCAACGGCGTCGCGCACTCTGCCTACTTCGATGAAATGGCCGTCAGGAAGGTCGTCGAAACAGGTGTCCAGGTCGTCGAGTCTGTGCGTGCCGAGCTGGGCCTGGACCCGGCAGACTTCTGGGGCGAATACGCGAGCGTCTTTGCAGATCTGAGCCAGGTTGCCTCAATGCCCGCCCCCTCAGGACCGGCCAAACGGCCCCTGCTGGAATCCTTCGCCCAACAACTTGCGCTCGCCGCGCGCGAGCGTGCCCGCTCTGCGATCTCGGTAGCCCTGAGTACAGGCATTGAGGCCGCTTCCTGGGACGAGGCCACAATGTCCAGGGAGCTCGAAGGAGACATCACCCGCAGTGCGCTGGACGCTGCACTGGTCACCGCGCTACGGATCGAGGGAACCCAAGCCGGACAAGCCGCCGAGAGGCTGCTCGTAGAGTACGGAGTGCTCCCGCTCCCTGCGCCGCTGGCCTCCCACGACGAGCCCGGCGTCATGCAGCGGTCCCATACCGCTGTAACGGTCAAGGTCATGATCGCTTCAGGTGTAATCGCGGGACTCGTCGACGTGCAGAATCGCAACCGAGATATTCCCCTGGTTGACGTGGTGATCTACCTCGACCAAAGAGGCTGCCTGATCAGCAGCCGGGCAAGCGGTGACCATGTGTGGTGGCGTGAGTGCCCGGCCTGCGGTTACGGCGGCAACGTGTACGGGAGCCTCAGCCCCGTACCCTGCCGCTGCAATGAGTGGGAGCTGTCGTGTATCCACCCCGGCGGGGTTGTCGACGTTGGAACGGTCGAGTCCTTCTCCTGCCCCTTCTGCGGCCTCTCCCTGAGCAACCGCGAGGAAGTCGCCATTGCGGGCATCGAATCGCGTACTGAAGCCCCGGAAGAAGACCGGTGAGCAAGCGAGCCGGCTCAACCACGAAAAGATCCAGCAGGTCAGTCCGTTGACCCAAAGCAAGAACGAGAGCGCACGACGGAGCTCCACAGAAGTTGGACCAGAACCTCTCATGGGCGAAACCAACCCGCCTACCAGTGTCGAACATCTGGGTAGGGTCGTGGTACCCGAGCTGGAGAGGTAGCCGCATGGACCACGAGATCGTGATCGCGCAGACGACCAGTGACGACGAGGAGCAGGCGAAGTCCCTCGCCAGAGGCGCTGTTGAGAGCAAGCTGGCGGCGGGCGTTCACATCGATGCGCCTATCACGGCCTTCTACTGGTGGAAGGGGAAGGTCGAAGCGGCTCAGGAGTGGCGAATCTCGTACATGACGTCGTCGGACCGCCTCCCAGCGTTGGAAGCGTGGGTACACGAGAAGCACCCGTATGACGTCCCCCAGTGGGTCACGCTGCCTGTGACCGGAGGGTCAGAGGCATACCTGGCCTGGGTGGTCGACGAGACGCACCCGCAGTAGGACACGCCGCCCAGCGCCTCGCCCTTGGCGAGCGTGCACGGTGCGGCGGTTCACGAGGACGCGAACGTCAGCAGGTGGCTGGCCAGGTCGTGCTCCGTGTCAGGGAGCCCGGCAGCGATGGCCTGCGCCCGCTGACGTCCCATGGTGTTGGGCTTGGACTCCGCTGCCGCTGCGAACTGGTGCGCGACGTAGGCCCCGCGGTCCACGTCGCCGCCGCGCAGAAGTGCCGACGCCAGGTCCCCGAGGACGACCACTCCGGAGTCGGGCAGTTCCCCACCGAGGCGTTCGACCGCGGAGTCGGCTGTGGCCGTCAGCTCCTGACGCTTGAGTTCGCCGTACACCGAGAGCGTTAAGGAGTCCATCCGGTACGGCGTCACGAAACGGACCCACGCCTGCTCACTCGTATGGTCGGCGAAGTCGTAAGCGAACTTCGCCTGTTCCAGGGCTCGGAGAGCGCCGGCGTCATCCCCTGACTGAGCGGCTTCCTCCGCGTACCGGCCCAGGGCCCACGCTGCAGCGGTTGCGTTGCCGCGCCCGCGCACGTCCTGAGCTGCCTGTGACAGCATCTCCAGCGCCTTCGTAGGGTTCGGGGCGCCGTAGCTCGCGTAGCCCAGCGCCAGGGCGCGCAGAGGGGGGTGCCCGGCCTTCTTTGCGCACTCCGAGGTCACTCCGTAATAGACGGCGGCCTTGTCGTGCTCTCCAAGATCCCAGGCAACCCACCCGGCAAGAGCTGCGGTTTCTCCCGCCGCGATGGTCAGCGCTCGCTCATGGGTGCCGGCGCGGGGAAGGGCTGCGGTGATCGCGTCCAGGTGCGACTCGACCCGAGCCTGCAGGCTGCGTGCGCTTTCGCTCAGCTCGTCCACATGCAGCCGGGCCGCATGATCAATGAGAACGCCCGCCGAGACAGGGTCGATCTTGGAGCCCCTGCTGAGTGCATGGGCGAGCCGGCCCCACGGCTCAGCAGCCGTAGCCGCGCCGACGACGGCGCCTCCCAGTAACGTTCGGCGCTTCACGTCGTCCAGGTCCTCCCCTTCGGCCTTGTTTCTCTCTCGCCGCCTGGCGCGGGCGGCTTTCGCCTCGCGCAGCAGCGGCTCCAGCGGGACGCCGCAGGCCAAAGCGATGTTCCCCAGTGTGTGGTCCGTGGGGACGTTGGCGCCCTTTTCGTACCGACCGACCTCTCGGCGGGTCATCGTTGCCCGGCCGGAAGCGGCGTTGATCGCATGTGCCTGCTCGTCCTGCGTTCGCTCCGCGTTCAGCCGCAGGTGACGGAGCAGCTCGGCAAACGGATCCACTGCCATGAGTCTGACCTCTATCGGTGGGAGAAATCCAATCCTCTCCCCAACTCCCCCCTGATTTTTCCCCCTTGACAAAGATTTCCCCCCTCCGGTTTCCCCTGTTCCGGATCACGAAGCCACGGTGCGATGGGCACATGACCACGCACCGGACAGCAACGCCAACCCGACCGGGGGGTGATGGCGGCGGCACCAGCGTCGCCGGCACCGCACCTGCTGAGTGTCCGCTGACCTCTCGCGTCTTCGAGATGGTCATGGAGCCGGCGGGTGTACACGTCTCTCAGGCGCGACGAACCACGGTCACCGTGCTGAGGCAGTGGTCGTTGCCGGACGCTCTGGCAGAAGACGCCCGACTCGTCGTCTCGGAGTTGGTGTCCAACGCGATCACCCACGGCTCTGGGGACGTCCGCCTGCGACTGCGGCACGACAACCACGAGCTTCGGATCTGGGTCACCGACGAGAGCACCGCGCCGGCCAGGCGACGACGTGCTGGTGCCAGTGATCTCGGTGGTCGAGGGCTGTACCTCGTCGCCTGCTTGTCGCTTCGGTGGGGCGTCGCGGACAGCGGCCGAACTACCTACGCGGTCATCCCCACTCTTACGGAGGCACCCCCATGTCGCCGCACGACGCAGTCAAGCTCGGACCCGACGTGCTGAGCCCTGTTGCCCTCGGCCGGGGTCGTGAGAAGCAGACGGCCGGCGGGTCGGCGGCTGCCGGCAAGGACCGTCCGAGGTGGCCCCGCACACCACTCCCCGCGAAGCGCCAGTACCGGGCTGGCCAACTCCGTGCGTTCCGCCAGCACTTCTTCCGGCAGGTCGTCGACAGGCAGGATCTCAGGAAGGATGATCAGCCGCTGCGCGTGCTGGCGTACAGCCTGGTACCGAGTCCGGGGGCCCACCCCGACGAGGACTGGGGCACGCTACAGGCTGAGGCCGAGCAGCAGGGTTACGCGATCGGCGCTCGGCTCCACGATGTCGCCGTCCCAGTGACCACGACGTACTTCCCCGCTTCCCGTGCGAGCCGGGGCGTCTACACGCCCCCGTGGCAGCGCCCGGGTTGGCGGGAAGCCGAGCGGCAGCTCCGTGACGGCTTGGCGGAGGGCGTGATCGTCCTCGACCGGCACAACATCAGCTCCGATGATGACGAGTACCACGTCGCGATCAGGCGCCTGGGTGAGCACTGCCGGGCGTTTCTCCACCTCGTGATCTCCGAGGAGCCCATCGCGCCGACTTGAAGGCGTCCACTTCGCTGGATGGACAGGAACGGCTGGGGCTGGAGGCAGATCAGCGCCCAGGTCCTCCTCATCACCACCGTGAGCGCCGCGCTCGCCATCACCTTCAGATACTTCTGACCGAGGGCTGACCATGACTTTCGAGGGACACCGATCGGGCGCCGCGCCTTCTGCCGCACCGCGAGCAGGGCGAAGCGCTCCTTGCTATTCGGGAGGCCGCCCCGAAGGCGCCCAGCGAAGAGGGACTCGACCTCTTCGCCGTGCCCGCCGGCGAGGTGCAGGGGGGTGGCTTCGCCCTCGCTCGCTTCCACCGGCTCTCCCGGCTGCCGGCCGCGCCGCGCGGAGCGGCCTCGTCTTCGACTGACGGGCCGCCGGACGCAGCCTGGCCGCCCTCAAGCGAGCGCGACGGCGTACGCCGCTGCCCCGAAGCCGTCGCCCCTGCCCCTCGCCGGTCGCCCTGCACCACCACATCTACCCGCGAGCAAAGGTCGCAAATGAACCGTCCCGTTCTCGCTCTGGCCGCCACTATCGCTCTCGCGTCCGCGGTACACACCGCCCAGCGGTACCTGCAGCACCGCCAGTCCCTGGAGCTGGCGGCGCATCAGACCCACGGCCGCATGCTCGAAGTCGTGACGACTCAACCGGACTTGGATCCGATACGGGTGCGCAACCATCCCGATCACGTCAAGGACGACGAATCGGGTCCTCTTCTGATGTGTCAGTGGTGGCTCGAGTTCTGGCGTACCGGCCTCAACCTCGGTGTGTTCACCCCCGCCGTGTTGCGGCAGAACGCGAAGAACTTCATGCAGGACCCGACAGCCCTCAAGGCGTGGGCGCTGTCCCGCCGCGGGCGTGCTCTGCAGTCCCGAGGCCGGCGTGACCGCATGCACGTGGCGTTGCTCGACGCGGCGTTCGAGGAGGCCGGCGGCCCGGCCCAGTAGCCCGAGTTGGAACTCGAACCGGCCTCGGCCCTCTGAGGCGCGACGGCCACCCCTGACGAGAGGATGATCATGACCGTTCCCGCTCACGAATCGCCACCGGCTCCGGCCGCGCCGAGCGACCACAGGTCGCGCGCTCTTCTCCTCGACCTCGACGGCGTCCTGCTCGACACACGTCCGGTGATGCGGAAGGCGTGGCGGAGGGTCCAAGAGATCCATGGCGTCGCGCTCCCGTTCCACGACTACGAGCGCCATTTGGGCCGCGAGTTCGGCGACATCATGCACCGACTGGGTGTGACCGACGCCGAGGCAGTCCGCCGGACGTACGAGGCGGAGTCCGGGGCCACCGCGCACCTCGCGCAGGAGTTCACCGGCATCGTCGAGACGCTCCACGCCTTCGTGGCCGCCGACTGGCGGCTGGGCGTGGTGACGTCCAAGCACGTCGACCGCGCGGCCCCGCTCCTCGCGCGCCTCGGGTGTCCCTTCGCAACCATACGCACGCCCGCGGGAGCGGGCCGGACGAAGCCGGCCCCGGATCCGCTCCTCCTGGCCCTGGTCGATCTGGGAGTCGACCCCGCCGCCGCCGTCTACGTGGGGGACATGGCGGTCGACCAGGAGTCCGCCGCCCGCGCCGGGGTCGCCTATGTGCACGCTGGATGGGGCTACGGGCAGCCGACGGCTCCCGCCCCCGAGACGGCCGCTTCGCCCAGGGAACTGCTGCGCCTTCTCCTCCCCGCCAAGCAGCTCGTCGAGGGGAGCAAGGTGTGAGTCCCCGCACGACTGGTGGCCTGGGCCTGGTCCGTTCCTCCTACGCCGGGAAGCCGACATGGGCTCTCGTCGGAAGCGGCGCCCTGGCGCACGCGCGAACCGACCACGTCCACACCGCGGAACTGGAAGCAACGGCGGTCGACAAGCAGGTACTGCGCGCCGGTGTTGAAGACGTCATGGCCGCCCTCGACCGCTACAGCGCCTCGCTGGCCTCCACCCCGGGCGGAGCCGGCTGGCTCCACGTTCAGCAGGTTCCCGTGCGGCGCTTCGTCGCCGAGATCGTGCGCAAGCTCTTGTCCCTGAACGCATGGGCGCCGTTCGCTTCGGCCCCAGGGCCCCTGTCCCTGGCCCCACACGAGGGACTCGTGGGACTGCGTTCGAGCAGCTCGCGTGAGTACCTGGCCTACACCGTGACCTGGTCCGGCGTCGCGTACCTGCTCGGGGCTGCGGCACCGCACAACCCGACCCGCTCCGCCCAGCTCCGCAACCGCGCCCGGACAGGTACGGCGAACACGGAGTCGAGTCCACTCTCCTCGGACCTCGGACGACAAGACGTTCTGGCGCTGTCGTGGACCTCCCGCCACGCTGCCACGCTGACCCCGGTTCTCGCCGAACTGGAGCGCGGCGGGCAGAAGAGTCTCCTGCTCGATCTCGCCACCGATCCCACGGAGCGGTGCAGCGCGGGATCGGTCACGGGCATCGAGTTGCGCTCGGCTCCGAGCGACCTCTTCACCCGCTCCGGCACCGCCGAGGGCCTCCACCGGCCCGACGACGAGCACGTCGTCCAGGTAGGGGGCCACGGTATTCAACTTGCGCGGCTTGTAAGGCTCTTGTCCGTGTTAGTCGAGACCAACGGGGGCTGCACCCAGCCGTCGTGGCGGACCCTGGTGCGAGCGGAGAGCTGGCTCGACGACCTGCTGTCGACCACCAGGCCGCACACCGTCCTCCTGAGTAACGACACCAGTCCCCTGGGCGTGCTGGCCGCTCACGCCGCCGAGCGACATGGCGCGAACTCGGTACACGTCCAGCACGGAGCGTGGACGGCGGATTCTGCTGCCTGGCCGGCCCTGCACAGCCGCGACATCATCGTCATGGGCGACCGGGACCTCGCTCTGGGCCGAGCGTGGGCGCGCCACCCCGACGCCGAGGTGCACGTACTCGGGCAGCCCCGTTTCGACGTACTCGTCGGCCTGGGCCGCCAGGCACAGCGGCGGTACCTGGAGAAGCTGCTGGCTCGGGGGGACCGCCGCGCGCCCGCCCGAATCGCGGTGTGGGCCTGCCAGCCCTTCAGCCCCGATCACCTCAAGTCCCACGCGGACCTCCTCCTGGACGGGCTCGCCAAGGCGGACGGCGACTGGGGGCTCGTCATCGCTCCACACCCGGCGCAGGGAGCCGACGCCTTCGCCGCTCTGCTGAAGCGGGACGGCGGACCGCCCGTCGCGGTGGCCGATCCCCGGGTCGGAGCACGAGGCTGCCTCGCAGGCGCTGACGCCCTGGCGAGCGCGTACTCGACATGCGGTATCGAAGCCGCGCTGCTCGGCGTCCCTGTCCTCGAAATCGGCCCGCCGGGCGAACGCACGCTGGACCTGGCCGGTCACGGACTGGCGACCCGGTGCGACGGCACCGGTGACGTCGCCGAAGCGCTCTCCGGCGTGCGCGAGGCACGTACGCCGATCCCGCAGGCGGCCCTCGACGCGGTGTGCCGGTGGCGCGGCGACAGCGCCGCTCGGATCGCCCGGCTCATCACCGACCGTGCCGCCTCCGGCCCGAGGGCCGGCGAATCCACCCACCACAACCCGGGGGCCACTGCGTCGCCCGAGGACGAAGGAGCATCCGTCCGATGACACACCTCATGGCCGACAGCATGGCCGAGCTGTTCTCCGGCGCCGTCACGCTGGCCAGATCCGGCAAGAGGATCAGCCCCCGGGGCATGGCCACCCACGAAGTCCGCGACGTGCACCTGCTGCTCACCCAGCCGCGTGCCCGCCTGCTCTACGCCCCGCCCGCCCGCATCGTGAATCCGGCCTTCGCCGTCGCCGAGACGGTCTGGCACCTGTCCGGATCCGACGCCCCGTGGATCTTCGACTACAACAACCGGCTGCGGCAGTTCGCCGACGACGGCGTCCTCCTGGGGGCGTACGGCCCGAGGATGCGGAACTGGGCCGGCAAGCTCGACCAACTCGCCCGCGTCGTGGAGATCCTCCAGGCCGACCCCGACTCCCGGCGAGCTCTCATCCAGCTCTACGACCCGGCCCAGGACGCCGCCGGGCACAAGGACGTGCCCTGCACCCTCGGGTTCCGGTTCCATCTGCGCGCCGGCCGCCTGCACATGGCGACCATGATGCGCGGCCAGGACGTATGGATCGGCATGCCGTACGACGTGTTCTTCTACACCGTGCTGCACGAGCTGGTCGCCGGATGGCTCGACGCGGAACTCGGCGAGTTCCACCTGCACATCGGCTCGCTGCACATCTACGACCAGCACATCGAGCAGGCCGACGCGCTGACCTCGCTCTCGGCGAGCGAGATCATGCCCGACCTGCGAACGCCCTGGACAGGATTCTCCGGCCTGCTCGACCAGGTCGAGGCCCGCGACGTGACCGGCCACCCCGGCTGGGACGCGATGGCCGAGACGCTGCGCAGCTACCGGCTGTGGAAGGACGGCAAGCACGAGCAGGCATGGCGGGCGGCCGACACGATCGACGGGCCCCTTGGCCAGGCCCTCACCGCCTGGTACGGAGAGCTGGAGCGTCGCTCGGCCAAGCGCGCCGCGACGGCCGGGGCAAGGTGACCGCCGTCATGAAGCGCACCCCCTCCGTCATCCTCGGCCTGTGCTCGTACACCCACGACTCGTCGGCCGCCCTTCTCGTGGACGGTGAACTCGTCGGCTTCGTCGAGGAGGAACGCCTCTCCGCGCAGAAGCACACCAAGCTCTACCCGGCCCGCGCCGTGGGATGGCTCCTCGACCAGGCCAAGCTGAGCGCCACCGACGTGGACGCCGTCGCCTACAACTTCCAGCCCGTCCGCTACCTCGCCGAGTCGCCCGCCGCCCTGCACCTGGCGCTCTCGCCGACGATGCGCGACCGGAGCCTGGCCCGCGCCCACGGGTTCGCCAAGGTCGCCCTGCGGACCCGGCGGCGGCTGCGCGTCCTCGGCAGCCAGTTCCCCTCGGCCCGCGTCACACCGGTCCTGCACCACCGCGCCCACCAGCTCACGGCCTTCGCCGCCTCCGGTTGGGAGGAAGCCGCCGTACTCGTGGTCGACAGCCTCGGCGAGCGGCAGACCACCACCATCGCCCACGGTCACGGCATTCCGCGTCCCCGCGTCCGGACCCTGGAAGCGATCAACGACCCGGCCTCCCTCGGGTACGTGTACGGCGCCGTCACCGAGCACCTGGGCTGGCGGCGGGGCGACGAGGAGGGCACCGTCATGGCGCTGGCCGCCCTCGGTGACCCCGCCCGGTTCCGCCACCTGTTCACCACGGCCGTCCGCACGACGGCCACGGGCTTCCGCATCCACCCCGGCTACTTCCCGGCGCGCACCCTCAACTCGGGATACGCGAGGACATCTAGGCGGTTCGTCGCCGAGACCTGCCCCGAGCGGCACCCGAGCGAACCGCTCACCGACGTCCACCGAGACCTGGCGGCTGCCCTCCAGGAGCGGACCGAGCAGGTGATGGTCCACCTCGCCCGCCGCGCCCGTGCGCTCACCGGCTCCCGGCGCCTGTGCGTGGGTGGCGGCGTCGCCACGAACTGCGTGAGCATCGGGAAGATCATCGATGCCGACATCTTCGACGAGGTGTTCGTCCCGCCTGCACCGGGGGACGCCGGAACCGCGATCGGGGCCGCCCTCGCCGTGCACGTCGATGCGCGTACGCCTCGCCCGGTCGCCGGCATCGCCCGCCACTGTTACCTCGGCCCCTCCTATGAGGACCAGCCCCTCGACCTGACCCCCTGGCCCGGCCTCCACCAGAAGACCCTCGGCAATGAGACCGCCGAGTTCCTCGCCGACCAGCTCGCCCACGGCATGATCGCCGGCCTCTTCCAGGGAGGGGTCGAAGCCGGGCCGCGCGCCCTGGGCAACCGCTCGATCCTCGCCTCCCCGCTGGAGCCCGGCGTCGTCGAGCGGCTGAATGCCACCGTGAAGTTCCGCGAGCCGTTCCGGCCCTTCGCCCCCATGGTCCCGGCCGAGCGCGCCGCCGAGTTCTTCACTCTCGGCCAGCTGGCGCCGTACATGTCCATGGCCTCTGGGGTGACAGACCTGACGCGCGAGCGGGTGCCGGCCATCGTGCACACCAACGGCACCTCCCGCCTGCAGACCGTGACCCGGTCGCAGAACCCGTTCATGCACGCGGTGCTGACCGCCTTCGGCCGCCGGACCGGCGTACCCGTGCTGATCAACACCTCCCTCAACGTCAAGGGCAAGCCGATCTGCGGGACACCCGAGATGGCCCTGGACTGCCTGGCCAACTCCGGACTCGACGCCCTGCTCCTCGAAGGGCGGTGGATCACCAAATGAAGATCGGATACAGCTTCTGGGGCTTCCTCGGCAACGGCGTCACCGACACCCCCGACGGAGGCCGCAGCCACCGCCGCCCCTTCATCGACGCCCTCCTTGCCCGCGGTCACGAGATCGTCTTCCTCCAGGCCGACCGCGACCGCCTCGAAGCCGACGACGACCTCGGCGGCGCGTACACCTTCGACGACGGCCTGCCGGGCATCAACGCCCTGTTCCTGGAGTGGCGCTGGGCGATCCCCGGCCGCAACACCACCGTGTGCGGCAGCGAGGGGCACACCTGCGACCTCCACCGGCAGGCCCAGCTCATCAACCACTACACGGCCCGGTGTCAGACGCCCACCGTGATCTGGGACAAGGACCGCACCCTGCGCGCCGAGAGCGTGTGGCGCCGTACGGCCCACACCCGCGTCTGCGAGGCCGCGCTCGCGCCGACCCCCGGCGCGCACTCGCTGCTCTTCCCCGTCGCCGAGGACCTCCTCGCCCAGGCCGATCCCCTCACCCTGGCGGCGCGGCCTCGGGATCTCGCGCTCGGCTACGTGGGCAACCAGTACGACCGCGACGAGCCCTTCGACCGCTTCTTCGCCCCGGCCGCCGCCCGCGTCGAGCACCTGGTCGCCGGGAAGTGGACGAAGACCGGCCGCTGGCCGCACGTCCGCTTCGTGGGCCGGATCCCGTTCGAGGCCGCCGCCGGCATCTACGGCCGGTCCCTGGCCACGGTGCTCATGCTGCCCGAGCGGTACGCCGCCGTCGGGCAGATGACCCAGCGCATCTTCGAGGCCGTGCTCGCCGGCTGCCTGCCGCTGGCCCCGGCGGACATCCGCTTCGCCGACCGGTTCGTCCCGAAGGAGCTGGTCGTGCGCTCCGGCAGCGACGTGCTCGAACGCCTCTCCTACCTGCGCGAGATCGCCGGCACCGAGCAGCACGCCGCCCTGATCGCCGTGTGCGTGGACCGCCTGTGCCTGTTCGGCCTGAGCAAGCAGGTCAACACCCTGGAGTCCGTCCTGCACGGCCTCGTCCAGGCCACCGCGACCGAGCGGGGAGCTGCCTGATGCAGACCGCTCGATCGACCACGGCGCCCGGAGCATCCGGGCGTGTCCCGGAGGATGGGTCCGCCGGACACCCGAACCTCTCTACGCTGGAGCACCATGAAGAAGGTCGCCATCGTCGGCTGCGGAGGCAGCGGCAAATCCCACGTGGCCCGCGAGCTGGGCAGGATCCTCGACGCCCCGGTGACACACTTGGACGCCGCGTTCTACGACGACGAGTGGAACGCGTTGCCCATGGACAAGTTCACCGACGTGCAGCGCGAGCTGGTCGCGCAGCCGCGGTGGGTGATCGACGGCAACTACAACTCGACGCTGCAGGTACGGCTCGAAGCCTGCGACACGGTGGTCCTGATGGACGTGTCGACCGTGGCGGCGCTGTACGGGATCTTCTCCCGGCAGATCCGGCACGGTGCCGGGCACAAGGGCAACGGAGTACACAACCGCATCCACTGGGGTGTGATCAAGTACGTCGCCACGTACCGGCGCAAGATGCGGCCCCGCGTGATGGCGAAGATCGAGGAGTTCGGCTCCGGCGCCGATGTGGTGCTGCTGGCCAACCGGCGCCAGGCGCGCCGCTGGCTGCGGAAGGTGGCCGCCGAGCAGTCCTGAACGGTCCGCTCCCCCGGTCAGGGGGTGCGGCATGAACGAGCCCAACCCGTTCCTGGGTCCCGCCCGGCAGCGGGAGCTGTACGGACATGCTTCGCGGCTGGCCGGGCGGACCAGCGCCCTGATGCGTGCCAAGACCGCTGGCCGCCCCGTACCCGAGACGATCGTCAGCCTGGTGCAGACCCATCACGGGCAGCCGAACCGGCTCGGCGTGGTGCTCGACATCGGCTGCGGGCGCGGCACGAGCAGCCTCGTCATCGCCGAGCAGCTCCGACCGCAGCGCGTCGTCGGCTTGGACGCTGCTTCCCCCCTGCTCGCCCAGGCCCGCAAGCGCGCCGAAGAGCTGCCCGACAGCAAGGTGGACTTCGTCGAAGGCGACTTCCACGACCTCCCCCTGCCCGACGGGTCGAGCGACGTCGTCGTCGCCGCCTTCTGCCTCTACCACTCGCCGCACCCCGAGGACGTCGTCGCGCAGATCGCCCGGGTCCTCGCCCCCGGGGGTCTGGCCGTGCTCGTCACCAAGGGCCTCGACAGCTACCAGGAGATGGATCAGCTGGTCGCCTCCGCCGGCCTCGATCCGCGTGCCGCTCAGCACGAGAGCCTCTACACCGCAGCCCACAGCGGCAACCTCGCCGAACTGGCCGCCTCCTCGCTCGACGTGATCGCCGTCCTGGACGAGGAGCACGTCTTCACCTTCGACGGCCACGACCACACAGCGCAGTACCTGGCCACCAACCCCAAGTACGACCTCGCGCCCGGCCTGTACGGCAACCCCGGGGCCCTGGCCGCGACCCTGCACGAATTCCTCCCCGACCAGCCGCTGACCACCCGGTCCCGTATCACCTTCGTCGTCGCCCAGCCGAACGAAGGAGGAGGGCCGGCATGAGCCTCAAGCCTTTCACCAAGCACTACGCGGAACCGGAGCGCGCGGCAGGGGCGGTGCGCCACTACCGGTGGCTCAACGCGCACGCGAAGCCGCTACGGCAGCCGGCACTCCACACCATCCGACCGGACGCCCTGACCTTCGAACGGATCGAGGGCCGCTCCGTACGCCCCGAGGACCTCCCGCGCGTGGCGGAACTGCTGGGCGACGCCCACGGTGCCGCCTGGGCCAGCGACCTGCACTCCGCGTCGCTGGACACCCCGCACCACTTCCAGGACGGCACGACGTTCGACGACTACCTCGGCCCCAGGAGGATCGCCCTACGGCGACGCCACGAGCAGGGGTATCTGCCGAACAAGGCGGCCCTGCACGCGATGCTCGGCCTGCTGGAAGCGACCGCCCAGGGACCATGCGCCTTCTACAAGGACAGCAACCCGCGGAACTTCGTCATCACCAGCACGCAGGACATCGTCGTCGTCGACACCGACGACCTGTCCCTCGCCCCGATGGGCTACGACCTCGCCAAGCTCATCGCGACGCTCCATCTGACCTACGGACCGCTCACGGACCAAGCCGTCACCACCGCCCTGCTCGCGTACAACGCGGCAGCCCGACGCCACGACGCCCGGCTCGCCACGACCGACCGAGGCCAGCTCGACAGCTTCCTGGGCCTGCACGCCGTGCTCACCGCCCCGTACGTCGGCCGCAACGGCTACCGCTACAGCCTGCCGCTCCGTTTCAGCCACCGAGGAGCCTCATGATCACCACCGAACTCGTCTTCGTCCGGCACGGCCAGGCCCAGTGCAACGCCGACGGCCTCGTCGGGGGTCCGCGCACGTGCACCGGCCTGACCAACCTCGGGTACGCCCAAGCCGAACAGGCCGCACGCCGCCTGGCCACCGAACACCTGAAGAAGCCCTTCGACGTGGTCTACACCGGCCCGCGGATCCGTCTCGTCCAGACCGGCGAGATCATCGCCCAGACGCTCCAGATCCCCGTGCACCACGACGACCGTCTCGACGGTCCGGTCCACGGCGATGCCGACGGCCAGCCCTGGGACGCGGTGAAGACGGCCGCCGACGGCGGACCGCACGCGCATCCCGACACGCCCTGGGCCGCCGGCTCCGACACCTGGAACGGGTTCCTGAAGCGCGCCAGCAGGAACCTGAGCCAGATCATCGAGGAGAACCACGGCAAGCGCGTCATCTTCGCGGCCCACGGGGAGACGGTGATCACCGCACACACCCTGCTGCTCGGCATCCCGATCGACTCGCCGGCCGGATTCACCCACAACCACGCCTCCATCACCCGCTGGCAGCACCACCGCAACCGCTTGGGCCAGACCCGCTGGATGCTCGACCGGCACAACGACACCGAGCACCTCAGTCTCCTCACGCCGGAGCCGACACCGTGATCGCGACCTCGGACCCCCGGATACGACTGGCGCACCACTTCCTCGGCGCAGTCGAGATCGCAGCGGACCCCGCGCTCCCGCCCCGGGTCGTGCGTCTGGTCGCCAGCGACGGGCGTCACTTCATCGCGAAACAGCACGCGGAGCGAGACCGGTACGCCGGAGAACTCCACGCCTACGGGGCGTGGGGCACCCATCTGACTGGCCACGCGCCGGAGCTGGTCGGCTGTGACGACGCCACCTTCACCCTGCTGCTCACCGGACTCGCAGGCGAACGGGCGGACATCGTGGCCCCGGGCTCGCCCGAGGAGGAACTGGCCCACCACGAGGCCGGGCACGTGCTCGGCAAGCTGCACCGGGCCACCTCCGTGCCCCAGGGCGGTGCCGTCGGCGCCGCGCTCGCCGAGCGCTTCCAGCGGTGGATCGATCGGGCCGTCCGCGCCGACCTGCTCGACGCGGCCGAGGAGCACCTGCTGAAGCACCACGCGGCGATCCTGGGCGCCAGCCACATGGACAGCGCGGTCTGCCATCTCGACTACCAGCCGCGCAACTGGCTGCTGGGCGACACCTTCGGCATCTGCGACTTCGAGCACATGCGACGCGACGCCCGGGTCCGTGACTTCGCCCGGCTCGAATTCCGACGCTGGCAATCCGCACCCCACCTCCGCACCGCCTTCTTCGACGGCTACGGGCGTCCGCCGAACGACACCGAACGACACCTCCTGGAGTCCTTCGGCGCCATCGAGGCGGCCACGGCCCTGGTCAAGGGCCACCAGGAGAGTGACCCCGCCCTCAGCGCGCACGGCAGAACCGTCCTGTCCCGGCTCACCTGACCTTCCCCTTCGACGACACCTCTCTGGAGATCCCGTGCCACAGCACGAGCAGCCCCCGACCAACGCTGCCCCCCGACGGGCCGTGGTGACCGGCTCCGCCGGATTCATCGGCTCCCACCTCGCACACGCCCTCGTCCAGGCCGGTACCACCGTGATCGGCGTGGACCGCCGAGACCCGTCCACCGACCCGACGGCCGCCGCCAACCTCGCTGCGTTGCGGGGACGCTCGGGATACCACCACGTCACGGCGGACCTCCTCCACTGCGCGATCGACCCTCTCCTGATCGACGCCGACGCGGTCTTCCACCTCGCAGGCATCCCCGGGGTACGGCCCTCCTGGGGACCGCAGTTCGGCGACTACCTCGCGTCCAACGTGCTGGCCACCCACCGTGTCCTCGACGCCTCCACCCGGATCGGCGTCCCCCGACTGGTCGTCGCCTCCTCCTCCAGCGTCTACGGTCCGACCGACGGCGGCGCGAGCCTCGAGACCGACCGCCCGAAGCCCGCCTCCCCGTACGCCGTGACCAAGCTGGCCGAGGAGCAGCTCTGCCTCGCCTACGCCGAGCGCCCCATCGGCCCCAGCGTCATCGCCCTGCGGTATTTCACCGTCTACGGCCCCCGGCAGCGAGCCGACATGTTCACCCATCGCGCCCTGCACGCCGCCCTGACCGGACAACCCCTGCGTCTGTACGGAGACGGCCACCAGCGCCGTGACTTCACCTACATCGACGACGCGATCGCCGCCACGATCGCCGCCGCCGTCGTCCCGACCGCTCACGGCGCCATCAACGTCGGCGGCGGATCGAACGCATCGCTGCTGGACGTGATCAACATCGCCACCAGCCTCACCGGCCGCGACATCCAGCTCCACCAGGACCACACGCGCAACGGTGACGTCCTCCTCACCCGCGCCGACCCCGGCCTCGCCGGAGAAGTCCTCGGCTGGCAGCCGCGAGTCGACCTCCACAGCGGACTGCGCGCCCACATGCAGGCCCTGGCTGCCCAGATTCCGGACTACAGCCGGGCCGCGTAGCCCTACGCCTCGGAGCCCGAGAGGAGTGCTCATGGAAACCCCCGAGCGAGCGCGGCTGGACGCCTTCTTCCGGCGGATCACCGCGCAGTTCCCCGCCGGCGAGACGGTCACCACGCTGGTCATCACGCACCTGCTCCCGGAAAGACCGGCATTCCTGCGCGCCATGACCGCGGTGTCCACGATCGGCGCGGTCCTCCCCAAGCCTAGGTCGATCCACCAGCAGACCCTTGACACCGTCCGCCGCACCCTGCCGGTCCACGACCTGACCCGGGAGCGGTTCACCGACGAGACACAGGCCCTGGACTACCTGGAGGACACGGTCGGCGGCCAGGACGTCGTTTTGGTGGACATCGGTGGGTACTTCGCGGCCAGCCTCGACACCCTAGTGAACAAGTTCTCCGGCCGCATCCTCGGCGTCGTCGAGGACACCGAGAACGGCCACCAGCGGTATGAGGCGCTCGGCTCCCTGCCGTGCCCGGTCGTGTCCGTGGCCCGCTCTCCGCTCAAGGACTGCGAGGACCACCTCGTCGGCCGGTCCATCGTGTTCTCCACCGACGCCCTCGTCCGCGCCCGCGGGGACATCCTCACGAGCCGCAGCGCCTGCGTCATCGGCTTCGGCAAGATCGGCCGCGCCATCGCGCAGACCCTGCGCGCCCAGGACCTGCGCGTCACCGTGTACGACAACGATCCGGTCAAGCGGGTACAGGCGGCATCCCTCGGCTTCCACACCAGCGCATCCACCACCGAGGCCGTCCACGACGCGGAACTCGTCCTGTGCGCCACCGGCAACCTCGCCCTTCGGCACAAGGACTTCGCCGCCCTGCGGAACGGCGCGTACCTCGGATCGGCGACCTCCTCCGAGGACGAACTCGAACTCGGCAGCCTCGACGACCTCTACGAACGCCAGCCCGTCGGACCCCAGCTGACCCGTTACGAGGTCACCGGCCACTACTTCTACGTTCTCGCCGACGGGGGCGCCGTCAACTTCGTGCACGGCGCCGCCGTCGGCACCTACATCCACCTCGTCCAAGCCGAGATACTCGCTGCCACCGCCGCACTCAGCCACGCCCGCTTCCAGCCCGGACTGCACGAGATGCCGGCGGCCGACCGCGACACCATCGCCAGAACCTGGCTCCGCCACTTCGAAAGGTGACTTCGTTGCCCCCTTCCACCGACCACATCCGCACCGTCACGGAGGCGTACCTCGCCCGCCACCCGAACGAACGGGACTCCCTGACTCTGCTGTTCGCCGCGCTCGCCGGCACGGACGCCCCCACCAGCCGCAAGACTTTCCCCACCCATGTGACCTGCAGCGCCATCCTCATCAACGGCGAACGGCACGTGCTGCACATCGCACACAAGGCGTCCGGGAAACTGCTGGCGCCCGGCGGGCACAACGAACCGGTTGATCAGCACCTGCGCGACGCCGCCCTGCGCGAACTGCACGAGGAGGCCGGCATCCCGCCCAGCGCCGTCGTCCCCCTCGCCGGCCACGAGGACATCCCCCTCGACATCGACGTGCACGCGATCGACGCGAACCCGTCGAAGAACGAGCCGGCTCACCACCACGTGGACTTCCGCTGGGCCTTCCACCTCGGTGCGGAACACGCGGTGACGCTTCAGGAGGAGGAGGTCGACGGCTACCAGTGGCGGCCGTTCGCGAACGCCGCCTCACCCACCGTCCGCGCCAAGCTTGCCCAGCTCACCTGAAGCCCCCACTCCTACCCGTTCACCAGGAGGACTCCGTGGCCGCCACCACAGCCCGACCGACCGGCGCCAAACCGCGCCGGCACATCGCCGTCATACCCTGCCGCTGGGGTGCTTCGCGCTTCCCCGGCAAACCACTGGCCCTCCTCGGCGGCAAGCCGCTGCTCTGGCACGTCCACCAGCGCTGCCTGGAGGCCAAACGGCTCGACGGAGCCATCGTGGCGACGGACGACGAGCGCATCGAAGCGGCGTGTCGCGGACTGGGCATCGACTGCCTCCGTACCGGAGGGCACCTCACCGGTACCGACCGCGTCGCGGAGGTCGCCGAGCGCCTGCCGGCCGAGGGGTACATCAACGTCCAGGGCGACGAGCCGTTCATCTCGCCGACCGCCATCGACGACGTCTCCGAGGCCCTGGAGTACACGCCGCCGGGCATCTTCGCCGTGAACGCCTACACCGAGCTGGTCGACGTCGGCGCAGTCCTGGACCACAACGTCGTCAAGGTCGTCGTCACGGCCCGCAGCGAGGCCCTGATGTTCTCGCGCCAGCCCATCCCCTATCCCAAAGGCGACCGCCCGAAGTACCTGCGTCAGTTGGGTCTGTACGGCTTCTCCGGTCCAGGTCTCCAGCAGTTCCTACGACTGCAGCAGGGTCCCTTGGAGCGGGCCGAGGGTGTGGAGATGCTGCGCTTCGTCGAGCACGGCCACGTCGTGCACATGGTCCCCGTTCTGGACGACGGTGTAGCGGTAGACACTCGGGAGGACCTGGCGCGAGCTGAGCGCCTCCTCAGCCAGCACGGGAGAGCGGTCTTCACTTGTGGCACGGCAGAGAGTTCTGCACCCGCGTGACGCGGTCAGATCCTGGTCCGAGACCTCGCGACCGACCTCCTCCCATCGAGCACAGCCTGCCTGATCCAGACGGGTCAGCGCAGCCCCGCGAACACCACAGCTGCCGCCGTGCCGCCCAGGATGGTGCCCACGATCACCTGCGCCGTCGTGTGGTCGCGGAGGGAGACCCGGGACCAGCCGACGGCGGCGACGCCGAGGAAGAGGAGGGCGGCCCACCAGCCGTAGGCGACGGTGATGACGACGGCGACGCCGGAGGCGACGGCGGTGTGGACGCTGACCTTCCACCAGACGGTGACCGCCATGGTCAGCACCAGGCCGGCGATCATGGCGGCGACCAGGGCGACGACCTCGCGAGGCGCGTCGAGTGCCAGGAGCAGGCCCGTGCCGACGAGGACGGAACCGAGGGTGACGAAGAGCGGTATCCACCGCTGGGAGCGGACCTTGAGATGCTTGTCCGTCCAGCGGCCACGGCGGACGCCTGCGACGATGTAGGCGATCGGCAGACCGCCGCAGAAGGCGCCGGCCAGCAGGCCCCAGCCCGCACCCGCAAGGGAGTTGGTGGAGTGCCAGCCGATGGCCAGCAGGACGCCGATGACCAGGTTGGCGGGCGCCAGGAGTTCGGTGACGAGGCGCGCGGAGCGCCTCTCGGCAGGAGCGGCGGCAGTGGGTGGAAGCTGGGTGGCGGTGGTCATGCCGGTGTCTCCTCGAGGTGGGCGCGGAGGAAGTCCTGCGTGGCGCGGGAGCGGTAGGCGGTGCTGAGGGTGGTGAGGGCGCGGATCTCGGTGGCGAGGTCGCGACCTCCGCTGGCTGGGGGCAAAGGCTCGCCGGAACCGGTGGCCGCGCCGCGAAGCCGCTCTTCGCGGGCGACAGCGAGCCAGCAGGCCTCGGTGGTGATGTCGGCGTGCGCGCCGATGAAGCCGAGGGAGGTGGCGTGGTCGTAGGCCCGTCCGCGCAGTTCAGCCGGGGCGTGGTCGGCGAGAGCGAGGATCGAGTCGCGGATCTCGATGGTGCGCCGGTACAGCCGGTCGTGAGTACGCAGTGGATTGGTGGCGTCGGCGGCGCGGCTCGGTGGTGCGTCGAGCCGGGTTTCCGGGACGGCGTCGGTGAGGGTGCGCCACAGGCGGTAGAGGCCCACGAGCTGCCAGTGGGCCCGGACGCGGGCGAGGACGCGTGGGACGGCGGGGAGGGTGCTGCCCAGCACGATCAGCAGCAGGGCCAGGAAGAGCAGGCCGGTACTGAGCGTGTGATTGACGCTTTCGCCGAGCGGGCTGTTGCCGACGTAGTCGATGAACAGCACGGCGACGCGGTGGAGGGCGTACACGAGGCCGACGGTGGTGCCAGTACCGACGAGGATCAGCCCTCGGCCGACAAGTCCGCTGTCGGGGCGGCGCCCCCAGCGGAAGCAGAGCAGCGTGGCGCTCAGCAGGGCGGCGCCGAGATAGGAGGTCCATACGACGCCGTATGCGAGGATCGCGGCATGGTCGGCGTAGTCGGCCAGGAGGTCGTCCACCTCGTGAGGCTGGGGGGTGGCGAAGAAGCAGGAAGCCAGCAGGACGACCGTGACGACAGGTATGGCCTTGTACAGCCTGGATACGCGCATCCCGGTCTTCGACTCGGCCATGTCGGCGACGAAGGTGAGGACCGACGCCGCCGCGACAGTCCCGCATATGTGCTTGATCAGGAACGACAGGTTGGTGACGTGCAGGTGCTCGTCGACCGCCGACGCGATGGCGACTGGTCGGACCGTCATGGCCACGGCGAGTGCCGCGAAGGCCAGCCAGAGACTGAGTCGTTCGGGTCTCCGGAAGGCGGAGCGGGCACGCCAGAGAGTGACGGCCCAGAGCAGGACGGCGGGTATCGCGTCGATCATCTGTGGGGGAGTCTCAGGAGTCGCTGAGCGCGGCATTGAGCCGGCGCAAGGTGCTGGGGGTGGTCCGGTCGCCGTTTCCACGCAGAGCGGCACGGGTCGCGATGAGGCCGGCGAGTGTCTCCGCGCTCCGCTCTTCCTCGGTTTCGTAGCTCGTGCGGCCGAGGACACCCGTCACGAGGTCGGCGTCGAGGTGGTGGAAGGCACGGCTGAGGGTTTGGCGAGGGGTGTGTCCGAGGAGCATGTGGCTGACTTCGTGCAGCACGATGTGGTCCCGGTGGAGGGGGCTGGTGGCGTCCTCCACGAGGATGTGGTCCGCTTTCTCCGTGGCGAGCCAGGCTCCACAGGGCAGTTCGTCACCGGTGATCGCTGGGAACGTGTGCAGATGGATAGGACGACCGCGCTTCTTGGACACGCGGGCGAGCAGTTCCTCGATCTTGAAGGGATCCGGAAGATCGAGATCGTCCAGAACGGATTCGAGCCGGATTCCCTGATCTTGGGCAGGCCCCGAACGGCCGGACTTCATCTGCCCTCCGACTCCGATACTTCTCGAACGTGCGACCACTGCCGCGATGCCGTGCCGAGTATATGGATCATTTCCGGTCGTACATCTGAAGGGTCGACGATTGCGCCGGGTTAATGCGGACAATCGCATGCAAGTAGGGCGGCGAATCCTTGCTAATGGGGCATCAGTTCACGTCATCGTGATGTTTGCCACTGGAATTAACGTCGGTGATCGAGCCCTCGTCGGGGACTCCGAGGCCTTCGAGTTCGCGGGCGCGTTCGATGAATTCGGAAATGATCTTGAGGCTCTTGTCGGAGAGTCCGGACGCACGGAGGGCCACTGATCTCACGCCTGCATCGCGCATGGCGGCGAGTGCGTCGAGTTCGGCGGCGATCTTCTCCGATTCGTCGTCGTCGAAGAAGTAGGCGGGCTTCACGCCGAAGAAGGTGGAGAGGGCCTCGAGGTGGCGCTTGGTCGGATTGTCCTTGGCGCCGGTCCTCAGTTGCCAGATGTAGCTCGCGGAGATGGTCGGGCCGCCTTGTCGGCGGATGCCCGACGCCACCTCCTCGTAGCTGTAAGGGCTGCGGCCCTTCGGGTGGACGGTGGTGAACAACCGGTCCAGGCGACCGGCAAGTGTGGCCCCTCTGCCCGCCTGTGTCGCAGGTGGGTTGTCCTGGTGGTCCATCGTGGCCGTCCTCCGGTCGCTTCGCCTTCACTGGGGTGGATGGCTGTCCTGTCTTCATTTTCGCTGGTTGACAGCAGCGCCCCATCTCAGTCTAGTGTGATCATCGTGCCATCCACTCATGAAAACGGTCCAGGCCGGGGTGGGGCCGAACGGCGATGCCCGGGAGCGCCAACTCCCGGGCATCCGTCGGCTGCCCTCGCCGAGGGCATCCAATGATCCGGGGCCGCGTGGCCAAGCTTGCAGGCGACAACCACGCAGCCCCGTCCACGAGGACGGAGTATCACATGCGCCCACCCAGCAGGGGAATCCCGGCAGCCTCGGAGCGAGGCCGGTGCCGACGGCTCCAGCGTCGTCCAGCTCGCCGGGAGCGCTGATGGCCCGCATCCGGACGGTCAAGCCCGACCTGTTCGTCAACGAACGGGTCGCGGCCTGCTCGGTCACCGCGGTCGTCACCTACGTCGGCCTGTTCACCCAGTCCGACGACCACGGGCGGCACCGGGACAACCCGGCGATCATCGCCGGCCTCCTGTGGCCGCTGCGCGCCGAGCACACTCCCGTACACGTGGAGGAGGACCTCCAGCAGCTCGCCGACGCCGGACTGATCTGTCGGTACACCGGCTGCGACGGCAAGCGTTACCTCCACATCACCGGCTGGTACGAGCACCAGAAGATCGACCGGCCCAGCCAGTCCCGGTTCCCGGTCTGTGTCTCCCACAACAGAGACAAGAGGTGCGGCCCGTGCAAGGGAGTCTGCGTCGAGGCCGAGGCGAACACCCGGGGAGCACTGGACGAGCCCTCGGTGAACCCTCACCGAGCCGTCGACCCGCACCCCGCACAGCTCGCACGTCCGCACAGCGACCGCACCACGGTGCCGGGCACCGGCGACAACACGCATCCCGACACCAGCGGGACGGTCTCCCCAGCGCAAGGGGAACCCGCAGGTCAAGGAAGGTTCGCAGAGGCTTCGACGAACCCTCCCCGAAACCTCGCCGAAGCCTCGACGTCCGGATCCAGGATCATGGATCCTGGATCGTCTTCACCTACGGGGCGCACAGCGCCCGACGGCACGGTCACCGCCGGGAACCTCCTCGCCGAGTACGTGGGCTCCTGTACCCAGCGCCCGCCCGGTGACGTCCTCGGACACCTCGGACGCCTGCTGAAGAAACTGCTCGCCGAAGGCATCGACGTGGACCACATCCGCGTCGGCCTCGCTCGCTACGCCGAGATCCAGGGCCATCCCTCGCGGCTGCCGAGCCTGGTGAACGACGCCATGAACGCCCGCGTCCCCGCCCAGACGGGATCCCGACCCGGTGTGACGCACCGAGCGTGGACCAACCCGGTCGACGCGGCCGCCGCCTACGCGGAGGAGCTGTGATGAGCCGCGAGCCCGAGCTCCTCGGCGCCGGAGCCCTCCAGCGACTGCAGCGGATCCTCACCGCCCGGGGCATGAACCCACAGCACCTCCCCGACGCCCCGGACGAGGACCGGCCCTACACACCGCTGGGCCTGCTGGACTCCCGGATGCCCCCGCGCTACCGGACCGCCCGCGCCGACCACCCCGAGGTACTGGCCTGGACCCGCGACGTGATCGCGCGGGTCGAGGCACCCAACCCCGGCGCGCGACGAGAGATCACCACCGGCCCCAGCCTGCTCCTCGCCGGCGTCACCGGCGCGGGCAAGACCCACCAGGTGTACGGCGCGGTCCGAACCCTCGTCGAAGCGGGCATCGCAGTCAGGTGGCGGGCCACCACGGCCGCCGACCTCTACGCGGACCTGCGCCCGCGCCCCGGACACGACACCGAACGCGGACTCGAGACGGTCAGCCGCTGCCCGCTGCTGATCCTGGACGACCTCGGCGCGGCCAAGACCTCCGAGTGGGTCGAGGAGATCACCTACCGGCTGATCAACCGCCGGTACAACCTGATGCTCCCCACGCTGATCACCAGCAACCTCGCCATGCGCGACCTCCGTGGACACCTCGGGGACCGGGTCGCCTCCCGTCTCGCCGAGATGACCACCCGCGTCACCTTCGAGCCCGTCGACCGCAGACGTCAGCCCCACGCCGCCTGAGCTGCCGCAGGCCGCCACGCCGGGCCGCGCACCCGGCGCGCCGCCCCATGTACTTCTCGACCAGCAACACCTCTCCGCCGACGCCCACCGCGCGCGGAGAGTGATCGGAGCAACAGCATGACACCCACGACGATCAACCCTGCCCGCTACCGGTCGCTCGGCGACCACACCTGGCAGGAGCAGGCCGTCTGCCAGAGCACCGAGTACAACCCGGTGGACCCCGAACTCTTCTTCCCCGAGCCCGACGAGACCGCCAAGATCACCGCAGCGAAGTGGCTCTGCGGCCAGTGCCCGGTTCGCCAAACCTGCCTGGACGCTGCCCTCGAAGGCGGCGACACCCACGGCATCCGTGGCGGGATGACCGAGGAGGAGCGTGCGCCGCTGCACGAGAAGCTCGCCAACCGTCTCGACTACAGCCGCGTCAACGCGACCGTCGCCGGGCGCGACGTCCACCTCACCAAGGCCGAGCGTCGCGCGGTCGTCCGCGCCGCCTACCGCCACGGCCTCACCGAACAGCGCCTGGCCTGGCTTCTGAAGATCAGCGAGGAACACGCCCAGAAGCTCTACCGCGAAACCCGCCGAGCCCTGCGCAACCGAGACCTGGAGCAGACCACGAAGAGCACCCCACCCTCAGAGACCGACGGCAGGCATCTGGGCCGCGACGACTTCGGAGCGGCGGCGTGAGCACCGCCGGCGCGCCGAGCACGGCGCACGTCACCCGGTGGGACCGCGCGGTCGTCATCGCCCTCGGCGGTGCGGGATGCGCCCTGTCCTACGACGCCCTGCAGCAGATGGCCGTCGCCGTCCACGTCCGGGGGCTGCTGACCTACCTCTTCCCCTTGGTGATCGACGGGTTCATCGCGTACGGCGTCCGGGCCCTGCTGGTCCTGCGCGACGCACCGCTGCGCGCCCGGCTCTACGTCTGGACGCTCTTCGGCACGGCCACCGCCGCCAGCATCTGGGCCAACGCGCTGCACGCGGTCAGGCTCAACGAAGAGAGCACCTCGGCCACCGGGCTGCGGCTCGGAGACATGGTGGTCGCGGTGCTGTCCACCATCGCCCCGCTGGCCTTGGCCGGAGCGGTGCACCTGTACATCCTGATCGCCCGGGGACCGGTCAAGGACAGTGACCGAAGTGACCGCGATGGCCTCGGCCAGGCAGGTCATCCCGAGCGTATCCCGGTCACTCGGACTGACCGGGCCGGTCGGCCGCAGCCGCAGCCCGGTCAGGTCTGCGCCGGACAGCCGGTCACCGCCCTGACCGACCGGTCCCGCCTGTCCCCGGACAAGCAGGCACCAGGGGCCCGGACACTGACCGGGGGCAGTGCCCCAGCGGACAGCAGCAGCCCGGACACCAGTCACCCTGACCGGGAGTCCAAGGCCGCTGACCTGGGCGGACAGCCGGACACCACCCCGGCGGTCAGTGCCCGAAAGGCCGTCACCGAGCCGGTCACCGGTCACCCGTCCAACCTCCCGCCGGTCACTCCGCCATCGGTCACTGCCCGCGACACCCGGACAACGGGTGGCCGGCGACCTGACCCGGACACCGAGGAACTGCTGGAGATCGCCCGGTCAGCGGTCAGGGCCGAGGACAAACTGACCCGCAAGGTGGTCGCCCAAGCGATCCGCGGTCAGCAGATCCCGCTGTCCAGCGACACGTTGACCGCCCTGATGGTCCAGCTCCGCCAGCAGCACGGACAGTCGGTCACCACCGACCGGAACTGACCGCACACCCCATGGGGTGGGTGACCGAGCCGGACAACGCGGCCGGTCACCCACCCAGCCCCACGACCTCCTCCCGCGAACCGGAGAGCACCGCCATGCGCACGAGCCCCACCACACCCGCCGAGGTGGACACCTGGCTGACCGTCCTGCACCAGCGCGGTCACCTCCACCGCGCCGAATCCGGTCCCGACAACACCTGGACCGTGCAACGGTGCCGACACAGCCGCCCCTGGACCCTGCACCACCCGGTCCTGGCCATGGACTGGATCGAGGACATCGTCCGCGACGTCCACCAGCAGGACGCGGAGACGGGCCGGTGACCGCCAACGACCCGGCGGCCACCACGTCCGGACCGCAGCGTGACCCCAACACGGCTCCAGGCGGAGCAAGTTGTCGCGTGCGACGGTCCTACGGCCCGTCGCACGCACTTGCCCCCGCCCTGGAGGGCAGGGGAGGCCCGGCTGGTCCCCGAGCGAGGGCGCACGGGGACCAGCCGGGCGACCGGCACCAGGGAACGCCGGTCACGGGAGGAGAAGCCGACCGCGACGACCACCGCGAGCAGCCGCGCCCCAGCACGCCCGCCTTCCCCGACCGCACACCGCGCCGCCGCCGCCGCAACCCGAGCGAGCGCACCCGTAAGACGACCACCCGCCTCTCCGACACCGAGCACGCCGAGATCGTCGTCGCCGCCACACAGCGCGGCATCACCGTCGCCCGATTCCTCGCCACCGCCGGCCTCGCCGCCGCCCGCGGTTCGACCGCCCTGCACACCGACGAACGTCTCGACACCGCCATCGACGAACTCGTCGCCCTGCGAACCGCCCTGGCCCGGATCGGCAACAACATCAACCAGATCGCCCACGTCCACAACGCCGGCGGACAGCCCCGCCCCGGCGAACTCGACCACGCCCTCGCAACCCTGACCCGGCTCCTGGCCCGCGTCGACGACACCGCCGACGCCCTGGTGAGGAGGCGAACCTGATGGTCCCCAAGATCCGGCGCGGCTCGCGAACCCACGGCCTGCTCGTCTACCTGTACGGCCCCGGCAAGCGCGACGAGCACGTCGACCCCCACCTCGTCGGGAGCTGGGACGGCTTCGCCCCCGACCCCGGCCGCGACACCAGCTCCGATCCCGATCCGAAGGTCACCCTCGCCCGCCTCTCCGCCGCTCTGGACCTGCGGGTCAAGCAAGCCGGCGACAGCGCGCCCACCCAGCACGTCTGGCATTGCTCGGTCCGCACCGACCCCGGCGACCGGACCCTGAGCGACGCCGAGTGGAACACCGTCGCCCGCCGCCTGGTCCACGCCGTCAACCTCGCCCCCGAAGGCGACCCGGACGGCTGCCGGTGGGTCGCCGTACGCCACGCCGACGACCACATCCACATCCTGGCCACCATGGTCCGAGGTGACCTGCGCCGCCCGAGGATGAACTACGACTTCAAGAAGGCCCAGGCGGAATGCCGACGCATCGAGAAGGACATGGGTCTGCGCCGCCTCAAGCCCGGCGACGGGACCGGAGCCAAGACCCCCACCAGCGCTGAACGCTTCAAGGCCGAGCGCACCGGTCGCCCCGAAGCCCCCCGTGAGACGCTCCGCGAAGCCGTCCGCCAGGCCCTCGCCGGCGCGGCCACCGAAGAGGAGTTCTTCACCCGGCTCCGGGAGGCGGGCCTGCGCGTGAAGACGCGGACCGCTCCGTCCGGCGACGTCATCGGCTACAACGTCGCCCTGCCCGGCGACCGCAACCGCCACGGCGAACCGGTCTGGTACCCCGGCTCCAAGCTGGCCCCCGACCTTTCCTTGCCGAAGATCCGCCTTCGGCTGACCGACGGCACCCCCGAGCTGACAACGCCCTCGGCCACCGGCGGCCGGACGGACTGGTCTCCGCCCGCCGGTGCACGCCGGAGCGCCACCGGCATCGCCGAACGCTCCGCCGTGCTCCTGGACCGCGACGACGACGGCGAAGCCGCCGCCCAACTCGTCGGCGTCGGAGAACTCCTGGACGCGGTCGCCCAGACCTCCCCGGCCGCCACCCGCGCCGAGCTGGCTGCCGCCGCTCGCGCGTTCGATCGGGCGACCCGCAGCCACGTCCGCGCCGAACTCGCCGACACCCGGGCTCTCCGCTCGGCCGCCCGGGGCATCGTCCAGGCCGGCGGCGCGCTCGGCAGGGGCGAGGACGGCGGCACCACCGCCATGCTCGTCTCCACCCTGGTCCTGGTCACCCTCGCCGCCGCCCGCTGGCACTCCGCCCGCGGTCACGCCCAGCAGGCCCACGCCTCCCGACAGGCCGCTGAGCACCTGCGCACCGCATACCGCCGGGCCGCCGCCACACCGATGCGGGTGCTGCACGACCAAGGCCGCGCTCTCCCCGAGCCCCAACGCCGGTCGCACGAAGCCACCCTTCGCGCGGTTCTGCCAGAGCAGGACGTACGAGCGGGCGGCAGGGCGACGAGGACCGACGCCCTGGTCGCCACCCTCGCCCAGGCCGAGCAGGCGGGCCACAACCCCGAAGCCCTCCTGCGCCAGGCCATCGACATGCGCGAACTCGACACCGCCGAGGACGTCAACGACGTGTTGGTCTGGCGCCTTCGCCACATCGCCCAGCTCCCCGCACACCCCGGCGAAGCTCCGCCCCGCCCGCAGGGCGGCACCCGCCAGGCCAAGACCTCGACCAGCCGCACCATCGAACGGAACGCCCCAGCAGCGGTGCCGCGCCCGGCTGTCCCGGACCACAACCGCCGCCCGCCACGTCGTTGACCAGCTCCTCCGGACAGCTGGCTACTGACCGACCGGATGCCACGAAGTGTTTGGACAGCCGGTTCCACCGGCTGTTAGGGATGAAAACAGGACCCACGACCGGGAGATGACGCTCGTGCTCAGAACCACCGACCGCACCACAGAGCCGGTACCCGCGCTGCCCGTCCTCCCCACCGGCACCGACCCCCTGCTACACCTCCAGTACGAGACGCGGCCGGCCGACGGCCCCGGCGCGATTCGCTGCGTCGGCCACCCACGCGAACTCGCCCTCGGTGGCATCCCCGTGCTGTGCTCCGCCTGCCAGGCCCGACGCGACTGGCTGCTCATCAATCACGGCCGCAACGTCTGGATCCGCTGCCGATGCGGCGACCAGCGGCTCGAACCCGAGATCAGCCGCGCCGACTTCGACGCCTTGATCGGCGGCCCGAACGGGACGACCTACCCGAGCGTCGAAGCGGGCCTGGTCGCGCTCGGCTTCGACGGCGTCTTCGCCGGCATCTATCTGGAGTAGCGAGCGCTATTGCAGCGCATGCAACGGCAGCATCCGCTTGCCGCCCGCTCTGTTGCCCCGAAGGGCGGCTCCACTTCCCTGGGACGCCTCCGGTGTTCGCGAAGCCGGTAGGGGATGTGGTGGTTGGTTTCAAGCGAGCCGAAGGCGCTGGTCGGGGGCGTCTCGGCGCAGAGGGTCGGGGGATTCGTTGATGCGCAACAGCCAGTCGTAGGTGCGTACCTGGATGTGGGAGCGTCGGGCATGCAGTTCCCGGATTTCGGCGGCTGCGTCGTCGTAGGTCTCGCGGGCCATGATGATCAAACCTGGGACTTCGGCCGTGATACCCGGCAGGCCCAGTCCGTCGGCGTCGCGCGCGGAGCGGGCGTAGTGCAGGTTGGTGGACAGCCACCTGCGCCAGTCCTCGATCTGGTCGACCGCGTGCCGTAGGGTGGCCGTCGCCCGCTTGTTGCCGGGGTTGGTCAGGCGACTGACCGGGCTCTCCAGTTCGACCAGCGTCCACCGAACTCCGAGTGAGGTCTGACCGGCGATCATGAAGTCGGCCATGTAGTGGTTCCCGAGCTGGACCTGGGGCCGGATCCAGGTGTCGTGGGTGCCCACTACGGTACCTGCCAGCAGCGCCGGGTGCTTCTCCAGGAGCCGCTGCATCGCGGCCTCGTCGTCCGCTGTCTCCAGTGCGTTGTGCAGTGCCTCGATCGCCGCCGGGGTCGCTGGAAAATTGATCCGCCAGCGTTCCAGCTGTGCCTCCTGGGCTCGGGTGATCCGAGCCGGGTTGCTCTGAACCGCAGCGGCGTGTTCGCGGGCCAGATGGAGCTGATCGAGATAGCCGTCCTCACCGGGACGGGTGATGTGGGTGACCCGGTGCGGGGCAGTGCCGAGCCCATGGCCGCCCCGGAAGTGCAGTCGGCCATTAGCGCCGATTGATGAGATCTCGCCGTGCACATCCGGCCCCTTGCGCCGGTCGCGAGCGGTGACAACGTCATCGACCGCAGGCTCTAGCCGACGCAGGGCGGCGGCGGACTCGCGGTCACGGGCGACGCGCAGCCAGGCGTTAAGCACCTCCCGGCACCCGAGTTTGTCCATGTCGGGAACCGCCAGGTCGGTGCGGTTCGCGAGATCGAGGAGGACTTCGTACTCGTCGTCGCCGAAGTCCCCGGCGAGCGCGAGTCCCAGAGGCGTTCGAAGCAGGACGCGCAGCTCGGCGGCAGCGACCAGCGTGGGTGTGGCCTGTCCTAGGGACAGGGCTAAGGCGCGTGCGATGGCGATCTGCTCGGCCGTCGGCGCCTTGCACTTACGTTCGAGACTCTCGGCCACGACCTGCCACCGTAGCTCTGGCACTTCCCCTCCTTCTGAAACGACGCGCCCACCGTAGCCGCAAGCGGCGACGTGGTGTGGTGGTTCATCCGTCTGGAGTAATGGGCTGCCAGGGAGGCCAAACTTGATGTCGAATCTGTCTACACTGCAGAGGCCGGAGCTGTTCGAGCTGGCAGGCCCCCGCTCGGCCAGGCGTGTCGGGGAATGTCGCAAACCGGGAATCATCTACCTCCGCCGAGACGGATGGCGTGGGATCAATCGGGTGGTCAGCCGCGGTTTGTGTCCTTCGGCAGCCCGTCCCGGAAGTCGTACCCAGGGCACTCGTCCTGCCCCTGGGCATGGCCCTCGTACCAGCCGTGGACCACCGCATGCAGGATGGCCTCCTCCACGGTGGCTCTGCTGCTGCGGACCGACCCGTTGGCGTTGCTGACGGTCAACCCGGCACGGCGTTGTCGGTCGAAGGGAACGGCGGGGAGGGCATCTGCGAATCGGGCGTCGTGTCCGCAGCCTACGTCGACCACGGGTCCGGTCAGTCGGACGGTGTGTCCCCCTGCCGTGAGGAGCCGTGCAGATCGCTGCGGAATCCCCGGCCGACCGGCTTCCAGATCTGAAACGTGGACGGCTTCCAGCGGGACCGGTTTGGCATGCTCTCGTCGTCGGGTGCTGGCAGGCTGCCTCGGCTCTTCCGGCTGCGGGCTGCGCCGACCCTGATACCCAGGTGGGCGGCGATCTCCGGGTATCCCCAGAGCTGCTGGTTGTCGGCCATGGTGTCCTCTGTTGTTCGTCGGGTCGAGCGTACGCAACGCACGGATGGGCGCATGGCAAGGCCGCCCTTGCCTGATCGGCGCGGGGCGGCCTTCTGTGGTCCTCGGTCAGACTCCGGCGAGGCGGTTCGAGAGGTCGAGGGCGTCGGTGGCGAACGTGAGGGCGGCGCACAGGCCGGTCACCTCGTACAGGGTCGGGCGGACCAGGCGCGGCCAGTCTTCCGGGGCGGCGGGCCAGGAGGCGAGGTGCACCTCGTTGGTGGCCAGGCCCAGGTGGGCGGTGACGTCCCAGCCGGTGAGGGAGGCGGGCTCCCAGTGCAGACGGATGCGGCCGAGGGGGAGTCCGGGAGTTCTGGCAGCGAGCCAGGTGACGTCGAGGGGGCCGTCGTGCCGGGTGGAGACACGCCGGACGAGCGCGCCGCGCACGCCGTCGGGCATGGGACGTACGGCGAGGTCGTGCAGCGGAAGGAGAGACGAGGGGCGAGACCGCGACGAGATAGGAGCCTCCGTGGTGTTGAAGGAATTGGTCAGGCCCAGGCGAGGGCGGCGCGTGCCCCCACTGGGAGGTAGTCCTCCTGTCCGTCGTCGGCGATGTACGCCATTCCGCCGCGGACGACGACGTCGGCTCCCACGTAGTGGGCGAAGGGGAAGTCGGGGTTGACGGCGAGGCGGACCGGCAGGTCGGGGTCGAGTTCCTGGAGCTGGCGGAGCAGGTGGCCGACGGTCAGGTACTGGGGCAAGAGAATCTCCGAGAGCGGTGGGAGGTGACGGGGCCGGTCGGCCCGACGACGTCGGAGTCGGCGGGGCAGCCGGTAAGAAGGGCGAAGGGGTCTGACCGGCGGTCAGCGCGAGGAATGGGCGACCAGGGCGGCGAGGAACCCGGCGACGGCCTCGGACGGGGTGTGGAGACCGACCTCCTGGACCCAGAGGTCGCCGTCGGCGGGCTGCACCCGAACGTGCCAGACGATGTCGCGCTTCCACGCAGCCGGGTCTTCGGGGAGCCAACCGACGTAGACACGGCCGTCGGGACTGGCCGCGTGGACGTTGGCCTCCGGGGTGTCGACGATCGCCCACCCGAAAGCGCCCAGGAGATCGAGCACCGGACCGGCGCAGTGGTCGGAGGAGAGCCAGTGGTGGTCGTTCGCTGCGGGGCGGACGACGGCGGGCAGGAGGGTAGCGGAGGTGCTCACGATTAGACGATCCCTTCGTTGACCTGCGGTTTTCCCCACACCCGTACGTTGGCATGCAGCGTGCCGAAGTACGTAGTCGTTTCCCTGGGGACGACGTCTGCCATGGGCGAACTCGAGGTTGCCAGCAGGTGACTGGAGGCCGGGAATGGATCGGCGACCACGGTTGTCGTACCGGGGTTGCGGCGATGGGCCGCACGGGACCGAAGGGGGAGCAGGAATGGCCGAGGCGAGCAGACACCGGGACGGCGCCGGGCTGGAGCGCAAGATCCGCGCAGCCGGGCGGCCGTGGACCGTGGGTGACATCGCGATGGTCGCCGACGGCCAGTGGGGCGTCGGGGCGCAGCCCGACCGGTGGCCGGACGAGGAGCTGGTGGAGCGCCGGATCGCGGAAGGCCGACGCGTCGAGCTGACGATGGAGGAGTTGGCCCGCGCGGTGGGCCTCCGCGCCGAGGACGCCCACCGCGACGAGGGCCCGCGCTGACCGTTCAGCGACGTGGCCCCGTGGTGGGCACCGGTGGCCCGACGACGGCCGACGGAGAGGACGGTTCGGGTACGCGGCCCGGGGCGTGCGGTGCCTGCCCGGAGCGGGCGACAGCGGCCTGGGCCAGCCGAACCGCCGGGGCCTCGGCCACGGGCACGGCGGCCTCACGAGCCTCGACCACACGCCTGATCGCCTGGAGGTACGCACGGCTCTCCGCGTGGGCGACGCGGAGGCTGGCCGCCGATTCGGTGATCCGGTCCAGCTCGTAGAAGTCCGGCACGTACCCGCGTCGGGTCAGAGTATGCAGACGGTCCTGGTGGGCGGTCACCGCGTTGTCGGTGATGGCCAGGGCCGTACGGGTGTGCATGGCCGAGCGCAGGAGCGGGTCCTCGCTGGGGTGGCGGACTGCGAGGACCTCCAGAACTTCGATGGGTCGGCCCCAGGCTTCCTCGATCATGGCCGTCGCTTGGTCGAGCATGGTAGTGGTGGGCATGACGGAACTCCCGTTGTGCAGGGACGGTTTCGGGTGGTGCGGTATTCCGGAGAGGTCCGGACCCGGAGTCAGCGGCCGTGCCGTGACGTCGACGACCTGGCCGACAGCCGGGCGGTGGTTGCGGGCGCGAGGCTGCCCGAGCGGTTCTGCACCGCACCCGCGGAGCGGCTCTGGGCGGCCATCACCCGGAGATCGGCTGCCGTGCGCGGAGCCCGCGCGGCACGGTGGACGGCCTGGGTGACCGCCGTACGGCGTACGTCCAGCGGAGTCGGAGCGCGGGAGACCTGAGCATCGGCGGTCGGGGTGACCGGGGCCACCGGGGTCATCGTGACCAGATGCTGCATCCGCCGGTCGATCTGGTGCCGTTCACGGATCACCGGGGCCGACTCCGCCATCACGGCTGCTGTCGCGGCGATCAGGTGGGACGGGGTGCGAGCGGTGAACACGGCCTCCGCCCGAGTGCCCCACCCCGGTGGACCGGCCCACAAGGTGACGGTCTCGTCGTCCGGGCCGTGGTCGTGCCTGTCGATAACGGCGCCGGCCTGGCCGTCGGGGGCGACGATCTCGATGGTGCCGGGCGAGTCGGGGACGCCGCGCGTCCAGCCGGCATCGGTCAGCGGCCGGACGGCGTCAGCCCAGTAGATCGAAGGGTGCGCCAGGAAGCGTCCGTTGCTGTCGTAGGCGTCGGCCTCGGCGTAGTCGTGGGCCAGCGCGGTGGTGAGGCCGGCGACGATCTCGGCCGGGGTGACGTGGTTGAAGGTGGCGGTCCAGCGGGTGGCGGAGGCGGCCTCGGTAGCCGCGCTGATCTTCCACAGCTCGAAGTCGTCGCCGAACCAGCCGATCCTGATCCGCTGGTCGGGCGAGGTGACGAGGAGCTGACAGGGCCCCTCGTCGAGGTAGTGGTGAGGCCAGTGGGCGACGGGGGCGAAGCCGGCCTCGCCGGTCCCGTTGGAGCCGGCCAGATACATGGGGCTGACCAGCACCTCTTGGTACCGGTTCAGGTCATCAGGGACGTGCATGGTCGAGGCTCCGGAAGTGAAAGAGGGGAACGCGGCCGCGTGTGCGGCAGGACGAGCGGCTGGAGCGCACGTGGACGCCGTGGCAGCGACGAGTGGTTTCTGGTTCTCACGACCGTCACCGGCCCCGGCCCGGTGCCAGCTGGGCGGTCACGGTCGCCGGCACTCGCGGTTGCGGTTGGGGCGCGTGGCTGAACATGATGTTCGGCGCGGCGGCGCTCCGCCGCAGGGCCGCCACGGTCCGGGCACAGTCCGTCCCCGCCTCCAGCGGGACGCCGGCGTGGGTGCGCGTGGCCGTCGCTGCCGGACGCGGGGCCGACGCGGCCCTCCGCAGGGCGACGGGCTCGCTCCAGTGCTCGACACTTGCGTAGACGGCCCCCAGCGCCTGGCCGGCATCGGCCTGGGCCAGGGGCACCGCCGACCAAGTGGTCCACTCCGGCCCGATCCCGGCAAGCGCGTCCTCAACGCGCTGAGCGTCGATCGCAGCGATGGAGAATGTGTGGGGGGGGGGTGGGCATGGTGGTGTCCTGTCGGGATGGGTCAGCGGGAGCGGGAGGACGTGAGGGATGTCCTGGCGACGGGCACGGCGGTTGAGTCCGAGAGGGCGACGAAGTTGGCCGGGGTGGTGCTGCGGCCGAGGGCGGCGGACACACGCGTCGTCGTCTCGCGAGCATCACGCAGGGCGGCTTCGCCCTGCGGTGTGAGGGAGAGGAGCTGGCCGGGCCGGTACAGGCCCTCGCTGGTGTCCTGGTGCAACAACCCCTCGGCGACCAGCCGTTGCACGGTCTCTGGCCAGATCGCCGGGGCCTGTCGCTGGGTCTTCTCCCGCGAGACGTACGCGTCCTTGCCGATCGCGGTCCGGCGGAGCCGGACGTCGCCAGCCTCAACGGCTTCGAGAGCCACGAGCCGGCGATCCCTCGCGACGGCCCAGTCGTCATCCCGGTCAGAAGTCGTCTTCTGGGCCGGCCCTGGGCCCTTGTTCGTCGATCGTTGAGCCGAATCTGGCGCGGGTAGAAGACGCCGGTAGGCGGAGATGGACTCGACGAGCTGGCCGTAGGCCCGGTCCTGCTGCGCGAGAAGGTCTCCGAGTTCGGGGGCCGCGGTCCGCAGCAGCGCGTACGACACCCGTGCGCCGTCGAGTTCACCGAGACCGACGGGTTCGAGTAGCCGGAGAACATCCTTGGCCGCGTGCGTCACCCGGCTGTGCAGTTCGTCCAACTCGTACGCAGTGCCGATCACCCGTGTCGCAGCCCGGTACAGCGGATCACCGAGGCTGTACGTGGTGTTGAGTGTGCTGACTTCGGTGACGCCGAGCGTCTCGGCGACGAGGTGGGTTCCGGGGTGCGTGGTCGCGTCGTACGGGTTCACTCCGCCGCCTCCATCCGGGCGAGCAAAGAGCGGACCAACGTGGGGAGGCCCTTGGGCCCGCCGCCGAGCCAGATCTGGTCGCTTGCCTCGTCGAGCACGTACGCGGCGTCTTCGAGTAGACCGCTGGAGATCTCCATGCAGGCGTCGGTGATCCGGGAGGCGGCGAGCAGAGACTGTGACAGCACCTCGACGTAGTCGTCCGGCGCGAGGCCGGTGGCCTCGGCCGCGGTGCGGATCGCCTGCAGCTCCAGCGCGCTGAATGTGAAGTCGAACTCGTCGTCCCGCTCGGTGTCGCCGTACGCGGAGACGGCCGGGTTGCTGGGCTCCGTGGGGATGCCTACGCGGGTGCAGATCTCGTCGACCGAGGCGGTCAGCTCGGCGAGGGACTCGGTGAGCCACCCCAGCGCGGATGCGTAGGAGGCCAGGGCGAACAGGCCCGCCGGCGTGGCGGGACGCGGCTCGGCGGCCACGAACCCTTCGAGTCGGTCGTTCAGCTCGCCGACCACCCGGGGCCCGGCGGCCAGCGCGCCCAGCACGGGGTGCAGGTAGGAGCGGGCGGCGGCCGTCGGGTACTCGGCGGTGAGGATGCCGGAGACGCTCTGCGCGGCATCGGTGAGGAGGTCCGCCAGCTCGGTACGGGTCAGCAGGGTGCGGTCGGTGGTCATCGCTGGGGAACCTTTCGGGGCGCAGCAGCCGGGGGAGGTGCCGTTGTCGGAGGGTTTGCGTGGCTTGCCGTCGGCCGGCCGACGGTGGTGGACGACCGGTACCGGGCGGCCTGCACGCGGGCCTCCGTGGCGGAATCCGTCTCGACGTTCTGTCGGGGGCCGGTGCGCAGGTGGGCCGCGCGGTAGACCGCGTAGTCCTTGCGGCTGCCGGCGGCGACGAGGTAGATCTCGCGCCTGTGGGTCGAGGTCGGCGGGGCCGGGCGGAACTGGATGACCATCCGGTAGGCGACGGAGGGGTCGACGTAGACCTTGTGGAAGCCGGCGAGACGGCCCTTCAACGGCAGGCAGTCGTCGCTGCCGTGGACCAGGTTCTGTAGCTCCAGCAGCGCCAGGTCGCGAATTCCGTCGGGGAGTTGCCGCAGGTCGGCGATGGCGTCGGGGTGCGCGGCGAAGGCGAAGCGGGCGCGGCTCACAGCAGCCTCCCCCGTACCGGACGCTGGACCGGTCCCGTCGGGGTCGTGCGGGGTGCGTCGAGGCCGGTCTGCGGCGTCGCGGAGGCACCGGCCGACCGGGCGAGGGCGATGCGGGCGATGCGGGCCCGGACGACGGCGCCGTTGTGATCGCTGTACTCCGGCGGCTCGGGCAGCGGACCGCTGCGCTCGTCCAGCCAGGTCTGGGCGGCACCGACGTCGGCGAAGGCGCCCTCGCGCATTGTGTACGTGCCGGCGTCGTGGTCCCACTCCTCGTGGAAGAGACGAACCGGCGCCTGGGCGGCGCGGGAGTCGCGGACAAGCGTCCACGCCTCGCTGGGGTCGTAGTCGGAGGTATAGGTGTCGAGGACCTCGTAGCGCGTGCCCGACCTCTGGATCTGCTGTTCCACCTGGACCGTGAGGTCGTCGGCGGGCTCGGTGTAGTCGCCACCTCGCAGAGCGATTCGATCGAGCGGGCAGCCGCGTTCTGCAAGCCAGTTCTGGGCGAAGGACGCCGTGGCGTGGTGGCTCGTCTCGAACGTGAACGTGGACCGGCTGAGATCCCGTGCGACCGCGATCGCAACGAGCTGCGGCTCGCCGGGTACCCCCCACGTGACGGACCGGTCGTGGGCGAGGACGAAGCTGTGGGAGCCGTCGGGCGCGGTGTGGTGCTGGGACAGCACCGTCAGGTCGCCGGCCCGGAAAGTCTCCATCGCGTCCTCGGAGGTTTCGTCCGCGGGCACGAGGTCGGCGAGGTCGAAGTCGAAGGCGTTCACGCCGTCACCACTGTCTGCTCGGGTGCGGGGGCGGCCAGCACGCGATGGTTGGGGCGGCTCGCGCTCGTCGTACAGGCCGCGAAGGGCCCGTCGGGGGCACGCAGGTGCGCCAGCGTCTGGTCCAGGTGGTCGCGGTGCCAGGTCGACGGGCCGGACAGGCCGGCCTCCGTGTCGGTGAACTGCTGCCAGGCGAGCCAGAGCGCGTGGAGCCGGGCCACGGCCTCGGGGTGCTCGTGCCACTGCGCGCACCACGGACGGCTCGTACTGATCTCCCGGCCGTACACCGGGAGGAAGAGGTGGTTCACCCAGTCGCTGAGGCCGGCGAGCTCGACGGCGTACGCCTCCCCGCCCAGGGCGAGGATGAACACCGAGGCGGGTCCGTCGGCCTGCCTGTCGTCGACCGCCTCGGCTTCCGGAGCCTCGTCCGCCGGCTGGACGGCAGCGGATTCGGGCTCGGAGCCGAGGCGGTCGAGGAGTACGCCATGCTGCCTGACCTCGGCCATGGTCTTGGCGAGGGTGCTGGCGAGGTCGTCGAGGTCTCCGTCGGAGACGCGGAACGGCTCGGGGTCGGGGGTGGTCGGGCTGGTGTCGGGCATGGGAGTGTGCTCCATCTGTGGGACGGCGACATGCCCGAGAGGATCCGGAGAAACCGCGGGTTGGTCTGGCCGGAGAAACGCGGTAGTGGAGCGCTACTTGCCTGTGCAGCGGGGACAGCGAGGGAAGGGTGGTGCCAGCAACTGCAACGCCCGAGCGGCTTGTTGCGGGACCACGCCGTTGCCGAGCGCGGTGAGCTGAGCCGGACGCCCGAGCCCCGGGGTGGCCGTGACCCAGCCGGCGTCGAGGCCCTGCATCCACTCCACGAAGTCGGCGCGGAGCCGACCAGCCGCGTCCGTGGGGGCCGGGGCGGGACGGGTGAGCCTCTCCCATCGGGTGATGGCGGCTCCGTACGCGCCCCATCGCCGGTCCGCTCCTCGGTCTCCGGCGCCTGCTCCGCCCAGAGCGGCAGGACCACCGCCGACAAGGGGGGTCGCCATCCCTTCCCGGGACGGCGGCCCGGTGTGCCCGTGTCGCCGGCCCTCGGCGCGGGTAGCAGTGACGCCGCCGCACTGGGCAGGGTCATGTCGCCGTTGCCGTGCCGCTGGTTCGGCGAGCCCTTGGTCCCGTCCGACGCCTTCGGGGTCGGCAGCAGCAGCCACTCGACCTCGTCGGCCAGGTTCGGCCCGTGACCCCCGCTCTTCCTCTTCGACGGATGCTGCGAACCGCCGTTCCTGCCGATGTTGCTGGTGGGCGTCTTCAGCAGGATGTCCGGCGGGCCAGGCGACGGAAGACGCGCTCGCGGCGGTGCGGGGCCCCGACGTCGGAGGCGCGAAGCACGAGCCACTTCGCGTCGTACCCGATGTCGGCCAGGGATCCGAGTACGGCACCGAGTGCCCGCAGAGCAGGCTGACCTGCGGTGTCTCCCAGACACCACGGGCAGGGTTCCACGTCGCCAGGGGCACCGGCGGGTGAGGTGAGGAGGCCGCGCACATTCTCGATCACAACCAGGCAGGGTCGGAGAGTCTGGACCGCACGGGCGACGTGCAGCCAGAGCCCGGAGCGGGTCTGGGCGTTGAGTCCGGCCCGGCGGCCGGCGACCGAGACGTCTTTGACAGGGGAAGCCGGCCGTCAGGACACACACCCGAGGGACGGCGAACCAGTCGACAGTGGTGATGTTGCCCAGGTTGGGGACGCCGGGCCAGTGGCGGGCCAGGATGCGCGAGGCGTTCGGATCGACCTCGGCGTGCCAGGCCAGCGTGCCGCCGAAGGCGGACTGCACGCCCAGGTCGAGGCCGCCGTACCCCGAGCAGAGCGACCCGATCAGCGGGGGACGCGCCGGGGCGACGAAGTCCGACGTCGTGGCGCGATGGGCCGGTGCAGCGGAGGGAGGAGTGTCAGTCAACGCGAAGTCCCTGAAGAGGAAGGGGAGGTGTACTGGGCGGTGAGGTGTCAGGGGTGGCCGCGCGAGGGCGACCGGGCGGCGGCCGGCGCGGGGACAGGGCCGGTCGGGGCTGGGGGTGATACGGCTGGGTGTGGCGTGCTGCGGGCGCGGGCGGCCTGCACCCGGGCGGGAGGTGGTCCGCCCGCTGATGGAGCGGAGGCCCCGGGCTTCGGAACCGGGCTGCCGTTCGCGGTCGCCCAGCGGGCACGCACCTCGTCGAGCGGGCCGAGTGCGTGCAGGGCGTGGTTGATCAGCCGGCCGGGGCCCAGGGCCTCGTCCTCAGCCAGGGCCCGGATGGCACGCGCGGAGGCGGCTGCGGTGCGGGTGAGCGAGGAGCGCATCACCCGGTGCCCGAACCAGTCGGCGCTGCTTGGGACCATCCCGTCGCAGACGGCGGCCAGTCGCTCGCTCGACAGGGTGCCGTCGGCCAGGAGGCCGCGCCGCTGGGCCTCCCAGAGCAGGGTGATCCGGTCGATGGGTTCGCCCCGGTGGTGCAGCGCGCTCAGGCACCGGTAGAGCTGCCCGTGGGCCGGGTCGGCGAAGTCGCCCGGCCGTAGCCAGGCCACCACCTCGTCCATGGCCCTCGGCTGCTCGGTGAGGACGGCCAGGAGGAACCGCTCGTCCTCGGCGACCTGGTCGGCCCGGACCGGCGGCGGGACGGCCGAGGCGGCAGTGGGCGCACCGGTGGGCGCGACCGGACGGGGGTCGGTTCCCCAGCGGCGTGCAAGGTCGGTGAGCACTCCGTTCAGGACGTCCGCCGTACGCAGCGCTCCCTCGACCTCGCCCTGGACGGCGTCGGCCCGAGCCGCCTGATGGAGACGGATCGCGTGCTGGGCGATGGTGCGGTGGATCGCTCCTTCCAGCACCATACGGCCGTACACCGGGGCGTGCTCGGTGCGTGGACACGCCTGGATCATGGTGTGGGCGTACGCCGCGGTGAGCCCTCGCACGTGCAGGCCGGCCTCGTCGACCGCGTCGGTCACCCACGACAGCGGCAGCGGACCATCGGCCGAGAGTGCAGGGTGACCGTCGCTGCGGAGCTTGCGGAGCGCGCCGAACAGCGCTTGGTGGACGGGTCGGTAGAAGTGATCCGGCGCGAGCCAGTCCAGGTGCGAGAGCTGGTCGGGGTCGAGGAGCACGGCGCCGAGAACCGCCTGCTCGGCACTCAGCAGCGGGTTCATCGACGGTCTCCCGGATCAGGTGACGAGGGCTCGCTCTGCCGGAGGCGGAGGCTGGCGACTGTCCGGTCGGCAGCAGCCATCGCCTGGGCGAAGTCGTCCAGGACGGCGGTGAAGGCGGGATCTGAGGCGGGGACCGAGCCGGTCCTTCCGATCAGCCACCACTGGCCGCTGCGCAGAACGACCGGAGAGTGGGGCAGCCGCTGGGGACGCGGTGTGGGCGCGTTCATGCCGACAGCCCGAGCTCGTCGCGGCCGATGTTCTTCGCGAGGGCCCGCTCGGTGATCGCCTTCGTGGCGCGGGCGGAGGCCGGGCCGACCACCTTGGCGGAGGGCTCCTTGTACCAGGGCTTGAGGTTGAGCATGGCGACCCGGATGCCGGTGGCCAGCAGCAGCACCTTGCCCTTGGGCAGGGCGCGGATCGCGTCCGGCGGCAGGATCCGCTCGGTGCGCATGCTCACCGAGGTTGACTTGCCGCCCTCGCTGGTGGACACCGAGGTGGTCTGGACGTCGTGGTCACCCACCTGCCTGCTGAGGCGGTCGGCGAAGTCGGCGTCGTCGATACCCGATCCGATGATCTTGACGGTGGCGGCGGAGTACAGGGCGTCCATGCCGGCCTCGCCCCAACACCGCTGGCCCTGCCGGTAGGACTGCAGGATCGTCATCGGGATCACGCCCCGGCTGCCCAGGTGGCTGTACAGGTCCGGGAGGTCCGAGATGCGGCACACGTTCGCCGCCTCGTCGAGGACGCACAAGGCTGGCGGGTCGAGCCGACCGCCGGAGCGCTCGGCGACGATCACGGCCGCGCGCATCACGGCATCGGCCGCCGCCGCGATGATCGCGCTGGCGCTGCCGCCGCCGTCCTTGCTGAGCAGGTACAGGGTGTCGCGGGAGGTGGCGAAGGCGAACGGCTGGAACTCGGGGAGGTCCTCGTCCGGCGTGACCCAGGCGGCGACATCGGGGTCGAGCAGGCAGCTCGCGTACTGCCGCGCCGTTTCGTAGATGCCGTCACGGGTCTCGGTCGCGCCGGAGACGGTGCCCTGGAGCTGGGCGGCGACCGCGTCGTGGCCGGCGTCGGTGAGCAGGTCCACCGGGGTGCGGTCGGCCGGCATGGCGAGCCAGGCCAGGACGTCGGTGATCGGCCGCCGGTGGCTGGCGGCGGCCAGGAACAGGGCGCCGAGGGTGTTGCTCGCGGCAGTGGACCAGAAGTCGGAGCCGCTGGAATCGTCCACGCTCGCGGTGACGAAGTGCCCGGCCAAGCGCTTCGCTCCGGCGAGGTCGCGGGCGTCGGCGAGGATGTCCCACCACATCTCGCGGGGATGATGGGCGATCTGCTGGGGGTCGAGGGTCCAGATCGCGCCGACCTCGGCGCGGGCGTCCACGGTGGCGGTGAAGGCGTCGTTCGCGGCCTTGTTGCTGGTGAGCAGGACCGGGCCGGGCGCCGAAAGGATCGCTGGGATCGCGAGCCCGGACGTCTTGCCGGAGCGCGGGGCCATGATCGCGACGATCACGTCCTCCCAGGACGCGCGGACCTCGGCACGACCGGGGTCGAGGGTGCCGAGCAGGACGCCGCGGTCAGCGGGAGCGACCTCTTTTATCTCCCGGCCGCCCAGAGACGGACGCAGGCTCTTCGCCTTGGCGACGATCTCCTTGTCCAGCAGGGGTGCCAGGTCGGCCTTGCGGGCGAGGCCGGACTTTGAGCCGCCGCGCCAGCGCGTCCACAGCACCGCTCCGGTGGTGATCAGGGCCATGGTGAGCATGCCGGGAACGACGCGGGCGCCGATCAGCAGCGCGGTGGTGTTCAGGTTCGGCCACAGCACGTCGGGGTGCAGCAGGGCGTCGGTGGCGTGGAACGGGGCCCACGGTCCGTTTCCTGTGAGGGTGTTGGTGAGGTTTCCGGTCAGCCAGGCGAGGGAGCCGAAGGCCACGGCGGTGCCGAGGACTCCGAACAGGAGGTAGAGGAGCGCGTCCGATCCGGTGGTGGTCGAGGGCGCGCTGGTGCGCGGGGAGGGCACGGCGGTTCCTTGGGTGTGCGAGCGTGCGGGGGCGGGGCGCGCTCGGCTCTCGTACAGCGCATGGGGCTACTCCTGAGGGCTTGAACGGAAACGCTTCAGCGAGGACGGCCGGCGGGGCGCGCGGCAGGCCGGCGGTGATGAAGACGACCTGGGTCACCGCCGGGGGCCCGAGACGCACGGCGAGTATCCGGCCGCGTTGGGCTGCGCTGTTTCGGAACCGGGCGCCGAGGAGACCTCGGCCTTGACCGCTGCGGGCGACGTGGCCAGAGCAGCACCCCGGTGATCGCGCAGCGTCCGTGCCGCGCTGTGTACCTCTGACGCGGTGCCGATGCGGCGCAACTCGGCCTCGGAGTCGATGAGTTCGGACTGCGCCGAGCTGACGAACTCCGAGGCGAAGCCGAACCGATCGGCGAGTGCATACGCCTCCTCGTCCAGGGCGTTGACCTGTTCCCCCACCGCCTCCAGCGCCTCCCGGACACGCTCCAGAGCACCGTGCTCGGGGTGAAGGAGGTGGCCGACCTCCTGCTGGAGGTCGGCCCCGTTCTCGGCCGCCCGGATCCGGTCCGTGATCCTGAGGAGTTCCGCTCCGGCGGCGTAGGGCCCGAGCGGGTGCACCGGAGGGGCCATCCGGGCCGTGTCGAGAGAGTGCGGAAGATCGACTTCGTAGCGGGCGGCGCGAAGCATCTCGGCCGCATGGGTGGCGATGGCGACCTTGTCGGCGAGCGGGGTGGTGGTGGGAAGGCGATGGCGCCGGCCGTGCCAGTCGTCGATCTGCTGAAAACCGGCGTGCCTGAGGAGCTGGGCTGAGAGGTCGTCGGTGGCGCCCTTGGCGACGACGCTTCCACTGAACTCGGACTTTATGGTGATCGAACGTGTAGGCAAGAGGGCTCCTGGGCTCGGGGAGAACAAGGGACCCGGATGATCGGGGCAGCAGGGAGAGAATCCGGCGCATCCGGGATTTGGCTCGGCCGGGGATCGCTGGTAGAAGCCGCAGGCAGCTTGGGGCTCCGGCGCGCCAGTGGCGGAAGGAGACGGGTGTCCCGCTGCAGCGGGGCACCCGGTCGGTCAGAAGTAGGGGTTCTCGGTCGGCCGGTCGGCCCCGGTAGCGGCCTGGAGCAGCTCGGTGAGGTCGTCCGGCTGGGAGGAACGCTGATCGATCCACCACCCGGCGCGGGTGACGGTACGAGCGCTCTCCTCGACCCCCTCCCACTCCGTCTCGCTGGTTTCGCCCTCGGTGACCAGGGCGGTGTAGGCGGCGGTGAGGATCTGGTGGCGACAGCGCACACCCCAGGAGACGGCCCGCTCGGTCCCCTCCAGGGGAGGCATCCGGTACTGCTCGGACCAGGATTCGGACGCGTCCTGCTCCTCGGCGCGCTTGGCCTTGAGCCAGGCGACCTTGTCCTGCTCGTTGCCCTTTTTGGAGGCACGCCAGCAGTCGGTGCACTCCTGCCTGGCGAGCCATTCGGCGAAGCCCGCCCGGCGGTCGGCCGGTCGGTCGGACAGGTCGCGGTCGGCATGGTGACCACAGATGTGATTGATCGGCCAGATGGTCTTCACGGCCATGGGAAGTTCTCCTTACGGGAGTTGGATCAGCGATCGCGTGAGAACGCGATGCGGGGGTCGGCTGGCCGGACCGCCGCTGCGGGGACGACGGGGGCGAGGGCCGGCGCCTTGCCCGGGAGGCCGACGCGGGCCGGGCTGGCGGCGAGCGCGGCGGCGCTGATCGGAGATGCACGAGGGGGGACCTGGCCGCGTTCCCGGGGCGCGGCCGGCGCGGCAGCAGGGCGGGGACGTGCTGCTACGTCCTGAGCGAGGCGGGGCTGCACTGCGACCTGGAGACCCGACCGGTGCAGGGCCAGAGTGGCGTCGACCACCTTCCCCAGGGCTTCGCCGCGACCGGTGGTGGCGGGCAGTGTGTAGATGTCCAGGCTCGAGTCGTGCCGCCAGCCGTGCTCCACCAGAGCCAGCCCCGTAAGGCCGGAGGCACGGTCGTCGATGGCCGCGACGATGCCGAGCTGCGGATGCTCGGCGATGGCGACGTCGGGCTCAAGGAGCGGCTCACGGTCGCGGACTGGTGCCGTGTCGGGTGTCAGCGCGGGGTCGAGTGCGGCGTCCACGTCAACCCGGTAGCCGGCCTTGCGTAGCAGTGCGATCGCGCGGGTCGTACGGCCCTGCCCGTCACGGTTCTGGTTGGCCAACGAGTACAAAGTGGGCTGGTCTGGGACGGGGTGGAAGTCGAACCCCTTCAACATCCACGTGCTGGCTGCGAGGTTCTTCGGGTTCGCGGCGACGATGCCGTAGACGGGATGGTGGCCGAAGGCCAGATCGGGCATCGCGTCGTAGTGGCTGGGCACGGCAGATCCATCCGGGGTGGGCGCGGTCGGAGGTGTGGGCGGCGAGGGGCGAATCGCTTCTGCCGGTGCGGTACACGAAGGACTCCAAGGCGGTGGGTGGTCAGCGACCGGGGACGGACGAGGGGCGTGCGGGCGGCAGCGCGGCGCGCGCGGATGACTCCGCCGGCGGATCGGCTGGGAGCGCGTACTGCCCCGCCGACGGCGAAGGGACGAGAGCGGCGCTCATCCGGGACAAGGCAGGGGTCGGCGGATCCGAAGCCGGAGGGACAGGAGACGAAGCGGGCGGGACGCCATGGGCGCCGGGAGCGGACCGGGTGAGGGCCACGCGCGCCCGTTCGGCCTGCGACGGCCGTTCGGCGTCCGCCCGGTCGGCCAGGTACTCGCCGGCCCGGACGAGCGCCGGGCCCTGATAGGACAGCTCGTGCGCGTAGTGCCAACCCTCGGTGTTGCGGTGCTCCTCCGCGCGCTCCTGGTAGAGCTGGAGCGAGCCCGGTTGCGAGCCGTCCATGAGCGCCATGATCTGGTCCCACTCCTGCCGGAGCCGGCTTGCTCGGACCAGGGTGGTGTCGAGCCCGCGCAGCCGACGCAGGTCGTCGCTGATCGGCCCCTCGACGTAGTCGGGGCCGTCGGCGGTGGCGCGGACCCCAGCCAGCACCTCGGGCCCGTGGTCGAGGAACACCTCGGCGTGCTTCCAGGCTTCGGCGTCGCGCTTGACCTTGCCGTCCGCGTAGACGTCCTCGTCGAGGGGCCAGCCGTCCGCGTCGCAGAGAGAGTCCGAGACCGCGTCCCAGGCGTCGGACGCCTCGTTGATGCCGGCGGCGGCCGAGGCCAGTGCCGTGAGGTGCCGCCGCCACGCCAGGGGGTCGGTGGCCACCGGTGGCTGGTTCTTACCGGAGGTGGGAGAAGTGGAGGAAGCAGACATGATCGATCCTTGTGCCTGTGCCGGTCGTCTGGTTGGGCTAGGCCGCCATGCGGGCGTCGGTGTCGAACAGTTCGCGCTCGGCCGGGTGCAGGATGTGCTGCGTGATGAAGGAGCGGCCGGCGACCTTCCACAGGCCCCGGCCCTTGCTCAGGGCGGACACCGCCTGGGTCTCGACGCCGGTCAGGCCGAGCAGGGACGCGGCGGCGGCGAGCTGGTCCGGCTCCTGGCGGTAGATGATGCGGGTGGAGCAGTCGGCCAGGAGGCCCTCGGCAAGCACCCGACCGCGCGAGCCTGCGTCGCCCGCCGAGAGCAGGTCCGACAACCGGTGGATGACCATCAGGTTCGCGATGCCCAGACCTCGTGAGAGCTTCCACTGGCTCTGCATCCGCTCCAGCAGGCCGACGTGCCGCATCAACCGCCAGGCTTCGTCGTAGATCACCCAGCGCCGGCCGCCGTCGGGGTCGGCGAGGGCGGACTCCATCCACGCGCTCGCGCAGGTCATCGCGAGGACCAGCGCAGTGTCGTCGCCGCTTCCTCCGAGCCGGGAGAGGTCGATGGACAGCATGGGGGTGGTCGGGTCGAAGGCCACCGTCGACGGGGCGTCGAACATGCCGCTGAGGTCGCCGTGCACCAAGCGGCGCAGGGCGTGCGCGAGGTCCTGGGCGGCCGATCCGAGGTGTCCGGCCTGGTGACCGAGAGCGCGGTCAAGGCGTTCGGGGGACCCGAGGGCGTGCGCGATCTCGCCGAGCAGCGGCACCGTGCCACGGGCGGCGGCATCGGCGACGACCAGGTCCAGGGCGAGGTCCAGGGCGGTGTGCTCCATCGGCAGCAGATCGCGCTTGAGCACGGTGCGTGCCAGGCCGGCCAGGAGCAGGAGGCGGCGCTTGCGTACCTCCGTCGTCCAGTCGTCCTCGCTGACGGAAACGGGCCGGGCGGGGGCGTCCAGTGGGTTCAACCTGCCCGGGAGTCCCGGGCCCAGAGCGATGCTGTAACCGCCGAGGGCCTGTGCGACGCCGGTCCACTCGCCCTTGGGATCGCACGGGATGTAGATCCGGTAACCGTGGGCGATCGACCTGGTGGCGATGGACTTCGCCAGCGCCGACTTGCCCATGCCGATGATCCCGGCGAGGACGGCGTTCGGGTTCGTGAACCCCTCGATCCGGCCGCTGTTGTACAGCGAGAACGGGTCGAAGCAGAAGGCCGCCTCGGCGTGGACATCCCGGCCGATGAACACCCCCTCCGCGCCCAGGCCGCCCTCGGCCACGAAGGGGTAGGCCCCCGAGGCCGTGGCGGTGGTCATCCGGTGGGCGGGCAGGTCGAGCTTGCCGCCCCGGGCGGAGGCCGGGCCGGGGCGGCCGGCCGGCGGGTAGGTGGGCCGAAGTTCCGGGTCGAGGACCTGCTCGGCGCGGTGCTTGGGCGGTGTTCCGGCGCGACGGGCCTGGCGACGGGCCTCGGCGAAACCGGCTCGGGCGGCCCTCTGCTCGGCGCGCGATGTCTTGCGGGGCACGAACAGGGGGGAGGCGCTGGCGCGAGTGCGGGACATGGACGTTTCTCCAGATGGTGCGGCGGGTCAGCGGCGGACGAGGCCGGTGAACGGCGCGTGCAGGTCGGCCGGGGTGGTGCGGCGTCGCACCAGGTGCGCGGCGCGCTGATGGCGCTGGCAGACGGTCAGCTCCGGCGCCCCTTCGGGCAGACCGGCCGGACACGCCTCGGGTTCGGGTACCTCGCCGGAGTCCGGCCGGGGCGCCGCGTGGTAGGCGGCGTGGAGGTGCTCGGTGGCCTGCCAGATGCGAGTGCGGGCGGTGCGGAGCTGGTCGCCCTCGCCCACGACGAGCTGCCCGGTGCGACCGGCGTGGGCGTCGAGCAGTCCGTACAGCGAGACGAGAAGAGCGTGCAGGGCGTCCAGCTCGGAGCGGGTGGTGACCAGCGGGCCGCCCGGGACGTTGAGCGCACGGTGGAAATCGAGTGCCGCGGTGGCGAAGGGCACGAAGTCCTGCGCGGTCGGGCTGGCGGTACGGGACATGAGGGTGCTCTTTCGAAGCGAAGGGGTGTCAGGCGGCGAGCGCGAGCGGCAGAGCGGCGGCGGTGAACGCCTCGGCCTGCTGCCAGGTCAGCGGCCGGAGGTCGAGCTGGGCACCGACGGCCGCGGTCTCCACCACGGCGCAGGCGGTGCGCAGTTCGTCCTCGGAGTCGGCCGAGACGGTCAGCAGCCCGGTCAGGGCGACGTCGGCGTGACCCGCGATGAGCTGTCGCTCACGTGCCTTGATGTCCTGGTACTCGATCGAGTCCGCCTCGGAGTCGACCCGGCCGCGCCGGGCCCGCTCGGCGGCGTCAGCAAGAACGCTGGACTTCCTGCGCCGGACGTCGCGCAGGGCGGCGTCCAGTCCCTTCGGCTCGTAGGAGAGTGACAGCGTGCGCCGGACCCCGCCGGTGAACAGCAGCTGGTGCAGGAACCCGGCCGACGCCTCGGTCCGGGGCCAGTTCTCCACCCAGTACGTGGTGTGGACGGCCGAGTCGGTCACGATGTGGTCCGCCTTCTCGACGACCACGACGGGTCCTGCGGAGGCGGGGTCGGCCTCGGGTCGGCCGGCGGTGGACCACCGGTCCAGCGTCGCCAGTGCCTTGGGGTCGTAGGCGGTACGTACCACGGCGGCGATCTCACGGGCGGTGAGCCAGCCGACGGGGGTGAGTCCGGCGGTCCGCGCGGCCTGGTCGAAAGTGGAGGTGAGCTGCGCCAGGACGCCGAAAGCACCGGTGAGGCCGCCGCCGGCCTGCTTGATCAGTCGTCGTGCCGCCTTGGTGTCCAGGGACACCGCGACGTACGCCTCGTGCGGGGCGGCTGCCGGGCCCGCGCTCTGGATCAGCTCGTTGTAGATCGCGCCGGCCATGGGGGTGTCGGGTCGACCGTGCTCTTCCCAGTAGCGGCGAAGCGCGTCGCCGGAGTCCGGGACGGTGCGTTCGATCACCTGGATGCGGGCGATCTGCCCGGTGCGGGCGAGCGCGGCCAGCGCGCGGCCCCAGCCGCCCACGTTGGCCTGCTGGGTGCCCGGGTCGAGCAGGGCGTAGGCGCGGGAGGAGACCTTGACCACCGCGGTCAGCGTGCCGGTGTGGGGGTTGTGGACCGCGCCGTAGCGGCCGTCGGGAGCGGTGACCACGCGCAGGCTGGCGGCGGTGCCGGGAAGGTGGAGCAGTCCTTCGCGGGTGGGCCGGCGGGAAGGCCGGGTGAGCCAGACGAGCTGGCCGCGCATCCGGCGCAGGGCGTAGCGGGCGACGATCGGAGCCCAGTCCGCCAGAGCACGGCCCCGGTGGCGGACGAAGACGAGGAGGGCGATGACGGCCCACAGCGGGATGAGCTGGAGCGCGCCGACCACGCCGCGCGTGAGGACCACGGCGAGAAGGAGGAGGCCGGTGAGGCCGGTGACGATCAACTGCGGGGCGGTCAGGCCGAGCAGAACGCCGCGCCTGCTGCGGTAGGGGAACTTCACGGTGGGCGCGGGGGACTGGTGCTTGCCGGACATGGTGTTTCCAGACGTGGGAGCGGGCGGAGGACGAGGCGCGCGACGCTCTTCTGGAGGTCATGGCGAGAACCCTCCTGCTGGTCGGGTGAGGTGGGGGCGGGCCGTGGAGTGCGGCCCGCCCCCGGGAGTGGTGGGTCAGGAACCCGACGGTGGCTGGGTGGGGAAGACCCAGTTGGTCGGCGTGGGAGAACCGGCGGCCGGCGGTCCGGCGGGAGACGGCGGTGCGGCCGGGGCGCCTGAGGCCGAAGGCGCGGGACCGACAGGTGGCATGGAGGTCATGCCGCCGCCCGGAGCCGCTGCGTCGGCGAGATGACCGGAGCCGCCCGCAGCGCCTTGGACGGCCACCCCGGACCCTTCCGGCTCGTCCTCGCCGGGACGCGTGATCAGCGGCGGAGTCCCCGGGCGGTGGATCAGGGCCCGGCCCTTGTCACCGGTGGAGTTCGGGTCCTCGCCGTACCGGAAGCGGGTCTGCGGCCTGGGCGGGCCGGAGTCGATACCCTCCTTGCTGAGGTTGCCGCCGGAGGGGTCGATGCCGGAGGCGACACCGTCGGTCCCTGCGCCGGGGACCTGGTTCGGACCCTGCGGGGCGGGGGTGCCGGTGCCGGCCCGCAGTGCGAGGCTGCCCGCGGTCTTCGCCGCGCCGGCGGCGACCGCCATGCCGGCGACTCCGGTGCGGTGCATGTCGTCGTGGCCGCCGCCGTCGCTGGCCCAGTGGACGAACTTGTACGTCGCGTACGGGCAGAGCAGCACCAGGACCATCACGACGATGCCGGCCATCGCGTCGGACAGGGCCGCCATCCCGTCGCTGGCGTCGCTCTTGCCCATGGCGGAGACGCCGATGAGGAAGACGACGGTCATCAGGAGCTTGGAGACGATCAGGGTGCCGGTGGCCTCGATCCAGCCGCGCCGCCACCGCTTGGCGACCTCCCAGCCGCCACCGGCCCCGGCGAACACGGCGAGCGTGACCATGATCAGGACGCCGACCTTGCGGGCGACCATCACGCCCCAGTAGAGGAAGGCGCCGATCGCGCACCCGAAGGCGACCAGTGCGGAGACGCCCCAGCCGAGGCCGTACATGGCTCCCATCTGGTCGACCTTGACCACGCGGCGGATCGCGTCGTCGATCGAGGTGTTGGCCGCTTGGAACAGCCCGTCGGACAACGCGTCGACCACGGTGACGGCGACAGTGGTGAAGGCGATGGCGGAGAAGCTGAACAGGACGCCGGTCATGGTGCCGAACGCGGCCTTGGCGAGAGCGCGTTCGTCACGACGCCAGGCCGCGGTCATGAGCTGGATGCAGAAGATGCCGACGGTCAGGGCGAGCCCGATGGGCAGCAGCAGCTCGTAGTTGTCCCGGAACCACCCGGCGTTGAGGTCGATGGCCGTCGTCTTGTTGACGGCCTTGGCGGCCAGGTCAGCCGCGCTGGCCGCCAGTTCACCCGCCGACTTCGCGATCCACGCCCCCAGGCCGTCGGTGACGGTGCCGGCGGGATTGGTGGCGAAGTCGACGGCGCCGCAGACCTTGTCCATCAGCGGGAAGTCGCAGACTCCCATGGCTCGTACCTCCTTACTGAGGCGGGGTCAGGGCGCGACGGACGGCATGACGCCGACCAGGGCGCAGGGGTGGTCGGGTCGGCACTGGACCGCGAGGGTGGTGGACCGGCTCTCCGCGCCGCCCGCCGACGAGCCCTTCCAGGCGATCGACTGCTTGCCGGAGACCGTGACGGCGTAGACGTACGCCTCGGTGATCGCCCCGGGATCGGCCTGGAGGGCCTGGGTGAAGGCGTGCGGGAAGTGCCCCTCGTTCACCTCGGCGGTGGCGAACTGGCGGTTCGCGGCCATCTCCTTCCACAGCACGGGCGAGGGGACGACCTTGTCGACGGAGGCCGGGTCGGAGTACTTCGACTCCTTGGTCAGCCAGCCGCGCAGCGCCTTCCGCAGCTCCGGCTGCGAGTACGCGCGGGTGTCGTACGACCACAGCGCTGCGGCGGCTGCCTTCCCGTACTTGATCGGGTCCTGGGTCTTCGGCGGGACGGGAAGGGCATGGGACCGCGCGTGCGGGCCGGCGGGTGCCGTGGGCGAGGACGACGCCGTGGGCGAACTCGGCGGTGGAGCGGGAGCATCGGAGGGGCTTCGGCCGTCGCGGGTGAGGTACGCGGTCAGGCCGGCGAGGGAGACGAGCACCGCCAGGAGGGCGGTGCCGAGCAGCGCCCGGCGGCGCACACGGGATGCGCCGCCGGGGTGGGTGGAGTGCTGAGCCATCAGTGGACCTGCGTCCCGAGCGTCGAGAAGAACGCCACCACGCCGTTGGCCGCACCGAGCAGAAGGGCGGCGCCGGCGCTCACCAGCACGCCCTTCTTCCCGTTCGCCTCGGCCTGGTGACCGCCGGAGTGGTGGCCCCAGGCCCACACGCCCGCGCTGACGGCGAGGGCGCCGACCACGGCGATGAGTCCGAAGAGGTTGATCGAGCCCATCACCTGCTTGAGGACGTTGAGGCCCGGCAGACCGCCCTCGTTCGGCTTGATCCCGGGATCGTAGGCGAGCTGTATGACCTGGTCAGCGAGATACACAGGGAACTCCAGTTCGAATGAGTGCACGCCGAAGCCCAGAGCGGGCGAAGCAGCGCTGCGAGAAGAGGGGAGGGAGGGGAGTCGCCGGTCAGACGACCCGGCGGACTGCGAGAATCCGCGATTCCCAGGACGCGAGGGCCGTGATCCGCACCACGTCCCCGGTGTGTGGGGCGTGGACGATCAAGCCGTGCCCGATCGCCATCCCGATGTGCTCGGGCACGGCGGCCGTCCCTTCGGAGAAGAGGAGATCGCCCGGCTTAACGGCGTCGACCGAGACGGCCTTGCCGTCCTTGACCTGCGTGTACGTGGTCCGCGTCAGGGTCACCCCGGCGGCCTTGTACGCCTGCTGCATCAGGGACGAGCAGTCGCAGCGGCCCATCGGGTCTGTGCCATGGGAGTCGGTGCAGCTCCCACCCCACTGGTACGGAGTGCCGAGCTGACCCAACGCCCACCGGATCGCCGTCTGAACCTCTCGCGGGGCAGTGGCGGGGATCTTGTACTCGGCCGGCAGCGCACCGGCCGGGATGGTGCCGAAGTCCGTCCCGTCCCCGTCCGCCGAACAGCGGCCCGCGGTAATGGGTGAAGGACTGCTTGCGTCGGCCGAGCCGGACGGCGAAGGACCCGGCGACGGGTTGCCGGCCTTCTGCAGCAGGGGCTCGATGGCCTTCTGCAGGGCGGTGGCCAGAGGCTCCCACTTGGCGTACGCATCGGGGAAGCCCGACTTCTGCACCGCTTGGGCGGCCTGGGTGACGGACAGGGACTGCCAGCCGGAGACCTTCTTGAGCCCCTCGTAGAACTTGGTGCTGGCGTGCACCGGGTCGAGGATCTCGTTCGCCGTTCCCCAACCCATCGACGGCCGCTGCTGGAACAACCCCAGCGAGTCGCGGTCGCCGTAGGTCAGATTCCGCAGGCCGCTCTCCTGCAGGGCGGTCGCCAGGGCCACGACCTGCCCCCGGACGGGGATGTTCATCGCGACGCCCGTGGCCTGGATCGTCTTGGCGTTGGGCACTTGCTCGGCCGGCTCGTCCAGGCCCGGAACAGAGACCGAACCCTTGTCGCCGCCGTCCAGGATGGCCGTCACCTGCTTGGTGACGGCGGCGGTATCCACACCCTGTGCAGCGTCGGTAGAGCATGAGGCCGAGGCGGTACCGGCGCCGATGGCGAGGATGGGAAGGGCCAGCAGCAGCGAGCCTGTCGCGCAGAGACCGACAAGGGCCCCGGTCGCCTTCTTCATCGCCGCCGCCGTTCACCAGGATGGCGGTGACGGCCAGGTGACAGCGGTGGGTCAGGGCGTGGGCGTATCAGGACATGCTGCATCGCAGCGGCTCCTCGGTGTTCGTAGGAGGCGCGGTGCCGACTTCTCGTGCGAAGCCGCCGGCACCGCGCCGATGTGCATCGGCCTCTCGGGCGGGCCGGGTCTGAGGAGGTGGCGGCTCCCGGACGCCGGTCCCAGGTCACGCGCGGCAGCCAGCCGCGTTCGTAATCTCAGGCAGTACACCGGGACCTCCGGAAGGCACTCGGGGATGCATGGACAACGTGCCCCCGACGCTGCTCGTTTGGACGAGAAGGCACGGATAAGCACAGGTCAAAAGGGGTGGAGCGGGGCTCCTGCCCGGTGACACGGCGAGACAGTAGACCCGGATTCCGGCCGCACCAAACGACTGTCATCCCGGGGCCCGCAGCAGGGGAGACCTCGTTAGGCGCGGCCGGAATCGGCCGTTAACCTCCGGTGCAACCCCGCCTGAGACGACCGCTGCTGAGCGCTGTCCGGAGCGGGCCCGGATCCGCCGTGCCCGAAGAGAGGTCCTCCCCATGAGCTACACGCTGCACCGGGGCGACGCCCTGACCGTCCTGAAGTCCCTCCCTGACGAGAGCGTCCACGCGGTGATCACCGATCCCCCGTACAACTCCGGTGGACGCACCAGCTCGGAACGCACCGGCCGCACCGCGCGAGCCAAGTACGTCACCAGCAACAGCGCCCACGACCTCGCCGACTTCCCCGGCGAGAACCGCGACCAGCGTTCCTACCGCTCCTGGCTGACCGAACTGCTCACCGAGGCGTACCGGGCCTCGACCGAGCACGCGGTCGCCATGGTCTTCACCGACTGGCGTCAGGAGCCGACCACCTCCGACGCCCTGCAGATGGCGGGGTGGACCTGGAGTGGCACCATCCCGTGGATCAAGCCCTCCAGCCGGCCCCGCAAGGGCGGTCCGAAGCAGGACTCGGAGTTCATCGTCTGGGGCGTCAAGGGCTCCCTCGACAACACCCGCGACCTCTACCTGCCCGGCCACTACATCGCCTCCCAACCCCGCAGGGGCCGGGTCCACATCACCCAGAAGCCGGTCGAGGTCATGCAGCAGCTCGTCCAGGTCTGCCCCGAGGGAGGCACTGTGCTCGACCCGTTCACCGGCAGCGGCTCCACCGGGGTCGCGGCCCTGCGCGAGGGACGCCGCTTCGTGGGCGTCGAGTTGTCCGCGCACTACGCCGACGTCGCCGAGCAGCGGCTGCGCGCCGAGCTGACGAAGGACGACTTCGAGTTGGCCGGACCGGAGGCATGAGCATGAGAGTGGAGAGCCCGGGGCCGGTGGCCCGCAGACGCCGGAGGGCGGCTGGTGCATCGAGTAGCCGATGCGCCAGCCGCCCTTCCCGTTACGTCAGGCCGCTTCGAACGTCCGTCGGATGAGCGGTGCTGCCTTCTCCAGGTCGGCCGCCGAGGCGAGGCGCATCTCCAGGTCCCCGGTCCCCAGGTGGCCGATACCGCGCATGTCCCGGGTGAAGCCCTCCTCCAGCTCGACCGTGTCCGGGTCGAGTCTGAGGTACGCCAGGATCGCCTCGTGCTTCGGACGGAAGATCACCGACGCTATGTTCACCAACCGCTGGTAGGCGATGTAGTGCCGCAGCGGCGCCACCTCCACCTCGCCCCACGCCGTGAGCGCCTCGTCCAGCTCCGCGTACAGGTCCCGCAGACACTCGGGGACGAGGCCGACCCCTGCCGGCAAAGGAGTCACCGGCGCCGTCGGAGCGCTGTCGACTGTCGTTGCTCGCTCCCGGCTCCGCCGAGACGAGGCGGCGCTCGGGAAGCCGGGCGCGGAGTCGACGAGCAGCAAGCCCAGAAGACCACCCTCGAAGATCCGGTAGCGCACCAGGTCATCCGCTCAGGCAGACGCTGCACGGCCACCCTGTCGTGGTGCGAGAAGCCGGCCGCGATGCAGACCATCCGCGGACGACGCCAGTCGATCGACACGGCGGCTTCCACGCCCAGCACCTTCCGCACGAGCGCCTCGAACTGCAGACGCAGGAACCGGTCCGCCTCCGTGTGCACCGTCCCCTCGGGCCACACGATCGTCCACGACCGCCGCCCGTCTTTCCGCTCGATCTGCTGGACCCGCAAGTCCCCGACCACCACGTGCCGTGCCACTCGTACTCCGTACCGACTCCAGAACATGGCAGACGTCCCGGACACGGTCGGTAAACAAGCCTGGGACGTGCTGGTCACAGTCCCAGACGGACATCACGGGCAGGACTACCTGCGGTCGGTAAATTCGATCAGCGCAGGAGTGTCGTTCTCGTCCAAGCCGAGCGAGTCGATCCGGCCCCGGTGCCAAGGTCCGGTCGGATACTCGGATGCGAGGAAGCGGATGCCGAGCATGGCCTCCATGCTGGCCTCGATCCGGCGCTGAAGCTGCACCTCCAGAGCCACCGTCGAACCGCGCAGCTCGACGTCCCAGCCATCGGCATCCGGCCGGAACAGCTTCAGGTCGCTCACTTGCCTCCCGGTCCTCCCCGATGCCAACAGTCGGACAATCGACCGGAGGGCACGGTTATTCCGCGCTGTCGGGCTGCCTTTGTGAGGGAGCCTGCCGACCTTCGGAGCCTTGTCGGCGTAGACGGGGGAACGGGGCTTGAACCAAGTGGAGTTGTAATCATTCGCCCTGTTACCTGGATCTGGCCTGCCCTCAGCCGCCTAGGGGACATACATTGGCCTCAGTTGATCGTCAGGGGGGCGATGTCTTGGCAGGGCGCGATCTTCGGATGCTGGTCAGCTCGAACGACCTGAGCACCTCGGCGAACGAGGCGTTCACCAGTCGGCAGGCGCAGTGGCAGGCGGTGACGGCTTCTCTCCTCGGACACACGCTGCGACCTGCGGACCAGACCGAGCAGCCGGACGAACTCGGCGGTGCCGCGTTCGTTCTCGGGTTCCCCCACGAGGAACAAAGCGAGAAGGAGCACCCCGGTGAGTGAACGAGACCACCTCGTCGAGGATCTCGTAGCTGAGATCCTCGGTCCCCGCGGAGGGCCGAACGAGAGGCTGGGGGGCGACGAGGACCCGCTTGACGAGTACATCGTCGGTGTCCTGGCTCCGTTCTCATCCCCTTCGGTCGAGGTCGACTCGGACCAAGAGCTCGTCGGTGACGAGGTGTCGGGCAGTGATGACGACCTCGATCCAGGCGAGTCCGTGTCAGGACATCAGCCCGCCGACGTCGACATTCCGTCGCTGGTACTCGACCCTCGCGCCAGGCCGTCGTCGATGGGCGTCTCCCTGGCGGTCAGCGCCCCTGACAGGCCACTCCTTGACATCTGCTGTACGTGGGCCAGGTACCGCAAGGAGGCCAACGGGGAGTGGAGCCGGGAGCCTCACGGGGCTGTCTGGCGCGACGTGGACTGTTCCGTCGACAGCCCGCTGAGTGACCCCGCGGACCCAGGAGTCGTGGTGAGGGTCCGTAGCCGAAGGGACTCCCGCGGCATCTGGAAGATTTCGGTGTTCGTGGTCAACCTGAGCTCTGTGGAGTCAGACCACCCCTCCCCGTCGGAGCACGTGTTCCAGCCCCAGGTGCGTCTGCGCTGTCAGGGCGGAGCCGAGCTGGTTCCACTGGAACACCAGCACCTGGCACAGGACGAGGAGGACGCGAGCCTGGCGCTTCTCTACGAGGACCGTCCCGTGCTCGCCCGAGGGCACCTCTGCTCCGCCGTCTGGCGTCAGGTCGACCCAGAGCGCCCGCATCCGGGAGGGTTGGAAGCAACCAGGCCCCCGTTCAGGTGGTCCGACGGGCGTCACCTGTTCGAGGAAGGGACGGTGGCCGAGTTCGAGCCGGCTGACGTCCGGTCTGAGTTCGTTCCTGTGGTTCCCGTCAACGCTCCGGACAAGGGCTGGCCAGCCGACGCGGGAGATCCACCTGAGCTTGACCCGATGGAGCTGGCCCAGATCACGGATGGTGCCGTACTCCGCCTGAGGCTGGAGCCGCTCGCGGACGCCTACGAACGCTGGATCGAGGGCCAAGCCCGCGGGGTTGAAAGCCATGAGCCAGGCACACCGGCCCAACGACACCTCTCCGGGTGCCGACGCGCGCTGGATCGGATCCGCGACGGGATCGAGCTGTTGGCAGACGACCGCGACGCCCTCCTCGCGTTCTGCTTCGCCAACCAGGCGATCGCCCTCCAGTCGCAGTGGACCAAGGGGAGGGCCAACCGCTGGTGGCCGTTCCAACTCGCTTTCCAGCTGGTCAACCTACGGGGAATCGTCGACGACGCCCACGAGGACCGCGAGGTGTGTGACCTGCTCTGGTTCCCGACCGGTGGAGGCAAGACCGAGGCTTACCTCGGACTCGCTGCCTTCACCCTCGCGCTTCGGAGGCTTCGTGCCCAGCGAGGGCAGGATCCTGGCGGAGGAGCAGGAGTGACCGTCCTTTCTCGGTACACACTTCGGCTCCTCACCATTCAGCAGTACAGGAGGGCGCTCGCGATGGTGACGGCGTGCGAGCTCCTCAGGGTCAGCGGCTCGCCTGGACAGCGTGGCTGGCGGCCGTCCGGCTGGGAGGATCTCGGTGACGTGCTGTGGGGCTCCACCAGGTTCTCGGTCGGACTGTGGGTGGGCGGCAACGTGACCCCGAACAACCTGCAGGACCTCCAATACCGTGACGCGAACAACAGGATCATCACGGCCCACGGCGCCATCTCGATCCTGGAGGGGAAAGAAGGCGAAGGTGACCCGGCGCAGATCCTGAACTGCCCGGCCTGCAGGTCGACACTGGCGATTCCCCCGGAAGGCCTGCGCGAGGGCGACACGGGTGTGCTGCACTTCGTGGTGGGCGACCCGGATCCGGCTCTGGGCCCGAACGTCGCGCCGCAGCTGTCTGAAGAGCCCTTCGAGGTGACCGCCGTCACGGTCACCCGTCATCCGGACCCCTCGTTCGCGACCGTGTCCGTTCTGTTCCGCGTCACAGCGGACGTGTCTGACCAAAGCGTCGACAAATGGTTCAAGGGGCATGCGAGTCGTCTGCTCGGTTCCAGGTCTTGGCCCGTCTTCGCCCGCGCGAGCCGTCCTGGATACTTCGTGCGGACAGTCGAGTGGGGCAGGCAACGAAGCGAGAAGCCCGTCGAGTTCGAGATCTTCTGCCCGAACCCGAAGTGCCCGCTCAACTCCGACCTGGCCTGGTCCGAGACGACCGAGGTCGGTGCCTGGCCTGTGCTGCCGGCCTTCGACCGGGGTGACGGTTCCTCGACGCACTGTCCTGTCCCGGCGTGGACAGTAGACGAGCAGGTCTATTCCAGGTGCCCGTCGATGGTCGTGGCGACGGTGGACAAGTTTGCCCGCCTGGCGTTCGAACCGAGAGCCGGCGCGTTGTTCGGCAACGTCGACAGGCTCAACGAACACCTGGGCTACTACCGGGCCTGGGCACCTCCGGCAGGGCCGGCGACACTCCCACGAAACGCCCGTGAGGAGGTGACGTCCGGGAACGACGTTCCCGTCCGTGGATTCCGCCCACCCGACCTCGTGTTGCAGGACGAACTGCACCTCATCGAAGGCCCTCTGGGCAGCATGGTCGGTCTTTACGAGGCTGGCATCGACCTCCTCTCCACGGTGCACGACGGCGAAAACACTGTCAGGCCGAAGTACGTCGCCTCCACCGCGACCGTCCGGAGGGCCGAGGAGCAGGTCCGTTCGCTGTTCGACCGGAGCCTGCAGGTTTTCCCTCCTCAGGGCCTCCGTGCCGAGGAGACGTTCTTCTCCTCGACCGGTTCCTCGCACCCGCTCGACGCGCAGGAAGCGGGTCGTCTGTATGTCGGAGTGCTCGCCCCCGGACGAGGAGCACAGACACCCATCGTCCGGATGTGGTCGCGTCTGCTCCAGACACCCCGCAACCGACTCGAGGCCGGCGTCGCACAAGAGGAGCTGGACCCGTTCTGGACGCTCGTGGGCTACTTCAACGCTATCCGCGAACTCGCCGGAGCCGTTGCGCTGGCCCGTCAGGACATCCCCCAACGTCTCGGGAGCGTCGCCGCGTCGCCGCGGACTCTGGACGAGCAGGAACCGATGGAGCTGTCCAGCCGCACCAGCTCCCTGAGGCTCCCGGGCATGCTCGAGGAGCTGGGAATCCGGCTGGGGCCCGGCCGGGAACCGGCGAACGCGGTCGTCGCCACCTCCATGTTCGGCACGGGTGTCGACGTGGACAGACTCGGACTCATGGTCGTACACGGGCAGCCGAAGACCACCTCCTCCTACATCCAGGCCACCGGCCGTGTGGGCCGGGGTGTAGGTGGGCTCGTCGTCACCTTCTACCGGGCCTCGCGTCCGCGGGATCTCAGCCACTACGAGTACTTCACCGGCTACCACACCACGCTCTACCGCCACGTTGAGCCTGTCACCGTCAACCCATTCGCACCCCGGGCAAGAGACAGGGCCCTTGGACCGGTGATGGTCAGTGTCCTTCGCCAGGCGGCGAGGATCCCGACCGCGACGGGTTCCGTGGAGGTCGACGAGCGGTGGCGGATCCAACAGCGGCTCAGTAACGGGGGCTGGTTCTGCCGTGCCCACGAGATGAGCAACGCCCACACAGACCCAGAGGTGGACCTGCTCCCCGGCATCCTCGAGGAACGTGCCACCCAGCAGCCGCCCCTCCGTCGTCCACCGTCATCGGAGACGGAGAACCACGCGCGCTCGGAATTGGAGCATTGGCGGGAGGTCGCTGACCGCGTCGGTGATGCCTTGCTGTACCACGAGTCGACGGTCACACGTCCGGCCTCTCGCCCGGTCGTCCTGGGCGACCTCGCGCATCTTGTCGCGAACATGGATGAGGCTTATGAAAACGCGCCGAACTCTCTACGAGAGGTGGAGGCCACCACCACGATCAAGGGAAGAGGTTGAACCGTGAGCCGTCCCTACCAGGAGGTCCGCCCCTCTCAGTTCGTCATCACCCTCGGCCCTGGAAGCATTCTCGAGACAGGATCCGGGCCGGTCGTACTCAAGTCGATGGACACACTCTTCAACGAGATCGGCCGTAACCCCCAGGACTTCGAGATCGTCGACAAACGGCTCTCACGACTCGAGCTGGACGGTGCACGCATCGCTCGTGTGCCAACCAATGCCGAACTCGGGCTTCCCTCGGACAGAACGATCTACCCCACCCACGCGTTTCCCTTCTGGTCCCTGTGCACACAGCACCGACCGCACCAGGTTCTGTACGAGACGAGAAACGGATGTCCGGAGTGCCCATCGGTGTCGGCACCGCAGCGTCGGGAGAAGGCGGGGCGTGAGGCGATCCGTTTCGTGCAGGCATGCGAGAACGGTCACTTGGACGAGGTCTATTGGCACGGACTCGTACACGAGGGGGGAGATTGTGACACGAAGCACTACCTGTGGCACGGAGGTGGCCGCGCCCTCCGACTCGTCCGCATTGAGTGCCCCCGTTGCCACGTCACCGCGAACTTCGGCCAGGCGTACGCGAAGTCCTGGCGCTGTAGCGGCCGCATCGTGGAGCACGGGGGGCGCCCGGTGCCGACAACGGCGCGGTGCGTGAAGAAGGCGCGCATCGTCCAGCGAGGAGCTGCCAACCTCCGGCTCAGCCAGCTCCAGAGCGCACTGACGATCATGGATATGCCGACCCGCCTTCACGACATCCTGAATGACCCGTCCCTTACGGGAGCAGTCGGTGCACTCCATCGCCGCGGTCTCCTCGACCAGGTCGCGCTCATGGAAGAGGCGGAGCAGGCCGGGCTTGCCCCGGGTGCCCTCGAGTACCTGAAACAGACAGCCTGGTCCGAGATCAGCAAGGCGCTTGACCAACTGCTGGGGTCCGGTAACACGGGCTCGTCGTCGCTACGTGACGACGAGCTCGACCGCCTTCGCCAAGCGACGACCTGTGGTGTTCCGGCGGTACCCCACCCGCATCCCGGCTCTCCTCCGCTGTTCGAGGTTCGCCAGGACGACGTGCGCCTCGTACAGGGCCCCGACCGGCGTCACGGGCTGCGCGTCGCACCCGTCAGCCGTCTCCGCATGGTCATGGTCCAGACCGGCTACCAACGGTTGGACCCGCAGAAGGCCCAGAAGATGTCCACCGCTTTCGGCTGGAACGGCACCACCTGGTACCCGGGCATCGAGCTCTTCGGCGAGGGCGTCTTCATCGATCTCGCTGGTGACTCGCTCTCCCTGGCAGGCAGCCGGGCCAACCAGTGGAACGATCGGTTCAGGAGTGATCCACACGGTGATCCCTCGCTCCACCCCGTACACGTCTGGTGGCACTCTCTCTCCCACCGCCTCCTCAGATCGCTCTCAGTGGACTCCGGGTACTCGTCCGCAGCGATCCGCGAGCGGGTCTATCTCAGCGTGCAGGACGGCAGGGTCACAGGCAGTGGACTCCTCCTCTACACGGTCCAACCCGGAGGAGATGGCACCCTTGGGGGTCTGGTCGCCCTAGTCAACCGGTTCGAGCACGTTCTTTCGCACGCGCTACGAGACGTCGAGAGCTGCTCGAACGACCCGTTGTGCCATGAGGCGCCGTCGGTGGGGGCGGAGGGAGTTGCCTGCTACTCGTGTCTCCTGGCCTCGGAGACCTCGTGTGAGCACCGCAACCAGGGGTTGGACCGCCTTCTTCTCGCTGAGAACCTACCGTGACCTGCTGAGCAGGTTGATCGATCACCGACCGCTTCGGCGTGGGCTGGCGGACAGCCGACGCAGAAGCGGTGTGGCGTCGGACTACGTGCGGCTCTGGTTGCTCGACCAGTAGTCGGAGTACCGCTCGTACGCTAGTTGTCCGCTGAAGCGGATGTTGTCCTCGATGTCCACGACCAGGCAGCTCTTCGTTCCACCGAATCGCGGTCCGCGCATGCCCCGACCGATCATCTGCTCGTACAGGACCGGGCTGGTGGTGGGACGACCGACTACCAGGGCTTGTACCGCCGGAGCGTCGAAGCCGGTCGTGAGGACACCGTAGTTGCAGAGAACGGACAGACGTTCGTCGCGGAACTGTTCGATGAGTGCGCGCCGCGTGGCACTGCGCGTATTGGAGGTGACGACCTCCGCGGCCCGGCCGGCGCGTCGCAGCAGAACAGCCATTGCTATGGAGTGTTCTACGGTGCAGCCGAAGAACAGCGTCGGGCAGTCCGGCGGTAGTTCGAGCAGCTGCTCGAGCAGGGCACGGTTCCTTGCGTCCGATTCACCGATCTTACGGAGGAAGTCAGGGTGGAAGTCCTTGAACTGGTCGAAGTGTGCACGGTGGCTTTCGACGTCGTCCATCCGGAACCCGGGACCGGCATAGGAGAGCACCTTGTGCTCAGGCCGTGACAGGACGTCTCGCCGACGGAGCTCGGACACGATGTCGTTCCCCAAGGAGCGGGAGCTGAGAAGCTTGCTGTGGAACCTCTCCGCCAGTTGGCGAGTCTCGGCGTCGACCCTCCGAAAGGGTGTGGCTGTCAGCCCGATGACGGGAACCGGGGCCTTCTGTCCGAGTTCGATCCCCAGGAACCGCAGGACTCTGCTGTAGCTGGGGGCCAGCATCCGGTGCGCCTCGTCCACAACCACCGCACCCAGGTTCTCGCGCAGCAGCTCGAGTTCCTGTTGTGTCTCGTCATTGGTGCCTCGAAGAACCGCGTCAAGCTTCTGGATGCTGGCCACCACGATGTCGGGGTCGCTCGGGACCGAGGCGCTTCCCCAAAGTCGGGCAATCTCCATGGTGCGCCGTACCTGGTCATTGCGGTGCCCCAGGTCGGTCCACACCTCACGGAACGCCTGGACCGCCTGCTCGCACAGCTCCTCGCTCTGGGCGATCCAGAGAACGGTCTGACGGCGTGGCTGGGAGAGGCGCCACTCGATGAGGCTCTCCACCGCGGTCCTGGTCTTGCCGGCTCCTGTGGGTAGCGTCAGAACACCACGGTTGGCGCCCGGTGCCCCGGAGAGTACCTCGATCACCTGCTCCTTGAGGTCCTGTTGAAAGTCCTCCAGGTCTCGGAGAGGCACGAAGGGGGCAACTTCCAGCGTGTCCGGCTCCCGTGCACTCCCCGGCAGGCCCGCAAAGGCAGGCGGGATATCGAGGACTCGTGCGAAGTGGCGAGGCCAGCTCTTGCCGGGCCTCCACGTGCGCTCCGCGATCTTCTTGGCTTTGGCTCTGCTCCCACCACGGCTGCGTTCGCCACCTCGGTAGTCGTGCAGCGTCTCCAGCTCGTCCTCCGATGCGGAAAGTGCAAGCCGTTCCCGTAGCGTCCTGGACTCAAGAAGACCGAAGCCCGACCTGTCGACCAGGAACTCGGCAAGCTCGTCCTCGGGAAGCTTTGACCGCAGCCTTCCCGATCCGTTCTCGACCGCTGCGATGATCCACTCCACCGACTTCCTGGAGCGAGATCTCCCTCCGCTCTCGAGATCCTCGATCACCGCTCGCAGATCCCGCGGGGCGAGACGCCGACGCAGTACTTGGATTGCCTGGGAGCGGTCCTGCTCGCTCAACTGGCCGAAGGCTTCCACCGAACGCTGTCTCCTGGACCAACTAAGAGCCGACTGTGATGGGTCGTTCACAGACGGTCAATCAGTGCAGTAGGGGGTGTGTAAGTCTCTCACGGCGAGTGGCTTCGCCGCGACGACGTAACCGCCCCATGCGCGGGTGTCGACCGAATCGGCAACGTTGCCTGCCGTGTTGCTCAGCCGGACGCCCTGCAGGGCGGTGAAGTACAGGTGCTCTCCACCGCTTGCGGTCCGAGTGCGGTAGGTGCTGGGGACGGCGTGGCCGGCACCCTCGCAGAGCGCCCCGAAGGGTGCCGCGCCGCAAGGCGCTTCCGAAATAACCTTGTTCTTGGGCACGTCCAGCTCGACGATCGGCAGACCGGACAGGCCGGTGGCGATACCGACGTTGAACGGCGCCCGTGACCAGGAGGCGCGGATACGGTCAGGGTCGTGGTGGCGCGCTGCTCCCACGCAGGAACCGGTCCGCCTCCGCATGGACCGTCCCCTCGGGCCACACGACCGTCCACGACCGCCGCCCGTCTTTCCGCTCGATCTGCTGGACCCGCAAGTCCCCGACCGCCACACGCCGTGCCACTCGTACTCCGTACCGACTCCAGAACATGGCAGACGTCCCGCACACGGTCGGTAATCAAGCCCGGGATGACCTGGGCGCAGTCCCAGACGGACATCACGGGCAGGACTACCTGTGGTCGGTAAACTCGATCACCACCGGGCTGCCGTTCTCGTCCAACCCCAGGGTGTCGATCCGTCCCCGGTGTCAGGGGCCGGTCGCGTACTCCGATGCCAGGAACCGGATGCCCAGCATCTGCTCCAGGCCGGCCTCGACGCGTCGCTGCAACTGAACCTCCAGCGCCACAGTCGAACTGGACAGCGCGACATCCCGTCCGTCCGCGTCCCGGCGGAACATCATCGGCTCGGCCACCAGCGCCCCTCCCGCGATCTCTGTAGAGGGGAATCATGGGGACGCTGTGAGTATTCCGCCGCTAGGTAGCGGGAAGGGCGGCTTGGGCCGTTACGCCCATGCCACGGGCAGGCGTCAGTGAGTGGCTCGAAGTCCTGACTCGCATCAGCATTCGAAGCCCTCCGGGTCCTCCCCGAACGCTCTGGGCCTTCCAACTCGACCGACGGGATCGGCCGACTGCAGGACGCTGGCATCACCTCGGGGCGGAAGCCGATGCCGCGGACGAGGTAATGGCATGAGCCTCGGCGACTATGCCGCCACGAGCAATGCCCGTCTGTGGAGGGGTATTTATGACCGGACTCCTGGTGATCTTGTCAGTGTTTGTCCGTATGATTGACCTTCTCTGGAGTTACTGGGGGGTCGCTTTCGGTGCAGGGGTGGGCGCCGCGTAATATTCTCGGGGCGCCTGGGGCGTCCCAACCGATCCAGTCATCCGAGGTGGACGCCGGATTCTTGATCTTGCCAGAGGTTGTGTGATCTCCTGGTGCTCGTTCTTCTCGTCCGATGGAGGTTGGCGCAGTGCGCAGGCAGCACTATGGGGTGCCTCTGGAGCGGAGCGACTGCCTGGAGCTCAGGCGTCACAGGAACAGCTGCAAGCCAGAGAGCTTCGGCAAGTGGCTCGGTGGCTTCGGTGCTGGCAAGCGTCTGGCCGTCGACCTCTTCTCTGGAGCGGGTGGACTGAGCCTCGGACTGGAGCGAGCCGGGTGGACGGTCGCAGCCGCGGTCGACTTCGACGAGCGGGCGCTCCAGACGCACGCCGCGAACTTCCCCGGCATGAGCCTTGACATGGACCTGGGCAATCCTGACGAGCGTGACAGGCTCGTCGAGATGCTGGCGCCAGCCAAGATCGATCTGGTGGCCGGCGGCCCGCCGTGTCAGCCGTTCAGCAGAGCTGGCCGGAGCAAGATCCGCAGCCTCGTGGAGCATCACGGCCGCGATCCCCATGATCGCCGCAAGGAACTCTGGAGCGCCTACCTCGACGTCGTGAAGCGCCTCCGGCCGCGTGCGGTCCTCATGGAGAACGTGCCGGACATGGGTCTCGGCGATGACTTCTTTGTGATACGCACCATCGAGGAGCAGCTGGAGGACCTCGGCTACGCGACGCAGGTCCGTCTCGTCGATGCGTGGAAGTACGGCGTTCCGCAGCACAGGAAGCGACTGATCCTGCTGGCGAGGAACGATGTGGAGCGCTTCTCGTGGCGGCAGGAGCTGGAGCACGATCAGCGGACCACGCTGCGTGACGCCATCGGTGACCTGCCGGTGCTGTCCGTCGTGCCCACCGAGCGTGTCGGGCAGCGTGAACTCCCGTACGAGGAGCCGTCCGAGCTATCCAAGTTCGCTCAGGACATGCGTAAGTGGGCGCGCAAGGACCGGGTGTGGGACCACATGACCCGACGGGTCCGGAAGGACGACGCGGAGATCTTCTCCAGCATGGACTCCAAGACCCTGTACTCGGACATCTCCCCGGAACTGCAGCGCTACAAGGCCGACCACTTCACGGACAAGTACAAGAAGCTCGACTGGGCGGACCTCAGCAGGTCGATCACCGCCCACATCGCCAAGGACGGCTACTGGTACATCCATCCCGACCAGGACCAGCCGCGCACCCTCACCGTGCGGGAGGCCGCGCGGGTGCAGACCTTCCCGGACAGGTTCCGCTTCGCCGGCACGCGCAGTGACGCCTTCCGCCAGATCGGTAACGCGGTGCCGCCACTCCTTGGCGAGGCTGCGGCGGAGGCCCTGCTGCCCGTGGGTGACGAGCAGCCGAGCGAGGGTGGACTCCAGCCGCACTGGCGTACGGTGCGAAGGGATCTGACCGCCTGGGCCGAAGAGCGGCGTGAGTCGGAGGACTGGCACCAGCTTCCGGGCGATCAGATGTCCGGGTTGCAGGCCGCAGTCGTGGCCATACTGTCCGGGACCCGGATGCAGCCCGCGCAGCTTGCGGAGATGGTCGGGGTCGTGCGGGGGCAGACGTCCCTGAGCAAGGCCGCGCTCGAGACACTTACTGCGGCGGCACCCTCCGAGGCAGCGAAGGCCCGGGTCGCCCGGCTTGCCGCGATGATCGGCAAGTCGAGCGACTGGGGCGATGAGGAGAAGGTCCGCGAGCACCTGAAGCTGAAGCCGGCTGAGGCGACGGTCTACCGGCTGCTGGTCGGCGAGGATCTCCTGTGGGTCGGGCAGGGGGCGCTGCGCGTCGCCGCCCGTCTGCACGGCAGCGATTCGGATCGCACGAACAGGCTCAGCGACGGTCGAGTGGACTTGGTGAAGCTCGTCGGAGCCGGCGAGGACGCGCCTCTGCGCATGGCGGCGCTTCGGCTCATCGGAAGCAGCTTCTGTCGGGCCAAGGAGCCGCTCTGCGAGGTGTGCCCCCTGAGCAAGTACTGCGTCGCCAGGGAGAGCGTCTCGGGCGACCTGTTCACGGACGCGTTGACCGGGACCCACGGACGGGAGGCGGTGCCGACCCAGGCTCGCGAGTCTGGTCGCACTGCCGGGCGACGCTGAGCGCAGCGCGCTCGACGTCCGCCCGGATCTCGCACTCCCAGACGCGGACGACGGTCCAGCCGGCGGCCTCGGCTGCTGCGGTGTTCCGGCGGTCGCGCTCCTTGTTGGTCTCGATCTTGGCTTCCCACAAGGCGGCGTTCGGGCCGCGGAACGTCTTCGGGCCGTGCACAGGACAACCGTGCCAGAAGCACCCGTCGACGAACACCGCCACGTCGTACCTGGGCAGGACGAAGTCCGCCGTGCAACGGGCAGCCACCTTGCGCTGTAGACGGAACCGGAGGCCGAGCCGGTGTACGGCACGCCGGAGGGCCACCTCAGGTTTCGTGTCGCGGGCGCGCCGACCGCGCAGATGGCCGCTCAGCTCCGTGCTGACCCACTCCGCGCTCGTGGTGTCCTCACGTGCTGCCATACCTCAGCCCCAGCCCGTCGTCGGCCTACGAGTGTGAGGGTGCCACACTCGTCCCATGCTTCGTGAACCCGCAGAACTCCGTGTCGACGATCACGGCCGGGTCGAGCTCCCCGTCGGCCTGCTCGCGGAGGCGGGCATCGCACCCGGGGCGGACCTCCTGGCCTTCAGCGACGGGGACGGGCGGATCGTGCTCCGCCGCGCCGAGGACGCCATGAGGGACCTGCTCGAGCGCGGGGAGCTCTGAAGGCCGGGACGAGTCGGACCTACGGACCGGGGACGAACCCGAGCGAAAGCGCCTCGTTGCGCGCGTGCAGTGCCTGTACCGCCTGTGGCTCGGGGATCTCCTGTTCGAGTTCGAGTCGTCGGCCGACGTACTGCGTGAGCTGGCGCTGCGAGGGATCCAGGTTGTGCGTCTCCTTCGCCCATCGCTCGATGGCGTACCACTCGTCCGCCGGGATCGACGTCACCTCGTCACTCGCCCCGCGATCGCCTTCCGCACCGCCCGCCAGGGCCTCGTCGTCCAGCGGATGATCACGGAGCTCGGCCTCCAAGCCGTGAGGCACGGACCAGGGCACGCGGGAGACGGCGTCCCAGCAGACGGGCTTCTTGGCCCACTCGCCCACGTGGTTGCCCTCACGTGGCCTGGTGACGACCCGCATGACCCGGGGGCACAGGTCGTCTATCGCGGCTTCGAGGGCCGACGAGACCCTCTGTTCACGCCAGATCCTGTCGAGATCGATGCGCTGTTCCGTGGCGAGCGCCAGACGGGCCATGGTGTAGGTCGTGATCATGCTCTTGTAGCTACCCGCCTCGTGGTTCGCCGCGATGCGGTCGACCGCCTTGAAGAGGACTGCCATGGCTATCACGCGCTGGCAGTACCGGACGTCGACCCGAGGGGGAGCCTCGCTGATCCGGTCCATGAACGCGACGAAGTTCTTCTGCGCGCCGCGGCTGACGCTGAACGGGAGGAGACTCCAGGAGTTGACGTACTTCGCGAGGTCCGCCTTCGTGAACTTCCGACTGGTCGGGTTGAGTTTCTTGAAGGTGCGCTGCTTCGCCGGTGTCCGGGCCTTGGCCACCTCGTCGGTGTACTGGCCGCGCGCCCTCTCGTAGAACCAGTGGGTCTCCTGGCCGCTGCTGTCCGTCGCCGGCGCCCACAGGGATCGGGTGATCCGCTGGACGGCCACGTGGTACGCGTGGTTCGAGCTGAAGTCGACGAGCGTCACGCGGTTCTGGGTGTTGGAGTACTCGGAGATCATCGGGACGATCTCCGAGAGCCGCTCGGGAGAGACCTCCGTCAGCTTCATCTGGACGGTCACGTGAGACAGGTCGGCCTTGTCCCGGCTCGAGGCGTAGTGCAACGAGGCCGTGGTCTGACCGCCGTTCACCACCTGGAGCCCGTGCACCCGGGAGACGCCCGTGGGGGTGCCGTCCGGGCCGTGCACGAAGTCGACCTGGGACGCGGTCGCCGTGATGCCGTTGTTGTACGCCAGGAACCTGCCCGGTGAGTGCAGCAGGGTCTCCCTGATTCCCCGGTTGACCGATCCGCGGGCCTGCAGGAAGGACCGGACGTTCAACTCGAGAAGTCTGGTCCCGTACTCCCCGTACAGTTCGGCCAGTCTCCGGCCGGGGATCACGGCCATGGTCACCGAGTGGTCCGGCTCGCTGCTGGGCGCCGAGACGCAGGGCAGCGGAGGATCGAACGAGACCACGATGGGCTCGCTGATGCTGCCGGACGTCTCGTGGCGGTGCAGCCGCGCCAGGTCCCATACCTCGTGGGTCACGGGAAGGCCGTCGAACTCGGTGGGCGGGAAGGAGGTACTCGTGCCGACGCGGTTGCTGAGCAGGAAGAGCCGGATCCTACGTACCTCGGTGAGCGCCTTCTCCACTGCCGCGCACATGTCGTACACGTCGAAGGACTCGTCGATGTGCTGACGCAGCCCGTCCCGACACCGGCGGACGAACGTCAGCAGGCGCCTGAACGCGGTCTCCGCCTGCCCCTTCGTGAGTCTGGACTCCAGCGGGTCCAGGTCGAAGTCGGTCACGAAGAGGTCGAGGCACTCCCCGGAGTCCCCGATGCCGTACCCGTGCACGAGATGGCCGTGGGCCGAGTGGTAGGCGGTGAACGTGTTGGACACGATGCCGGCCCGTTCCAGGTCCTCGAACACGCGCCGCGTGAACGCCTCCGGGGTGGTGGTCCCCTCGGCGTCGGCGGTGGCCTGGACGTCCGTGACGACGTCGTGGGCGTACTGGGACAGGTCGAGCTCAGGCATGGGGTCCCCCGATCAGTGCGGTCACCTCTTCGGTCGTGGCGCGGTGGTGGTCAAGTCCCGAGGTGTTCACGTGGTACGAGCACTCACCGACCCCCTCGGGAAGATCTGCCTCGACGAGTCTCGGGAAATTCTCTCCCACGTGCCAGAAGCGTAGGTCGCGAACGGTGTAGCGAGGCTCCTCGTAGACGTCTCGCTGGCCGGGGAGATAGCCGGCCTGCACGAGACGACCGTCGAAGGCGGCTCGGACGACAGGGCTCGTGAGCTGCTCGCGTATGCGGTCCACCAAGCGGTTCAGACTCTCTCCTGATCCACCACGCCGTTCGTCGAGCATCGCCAACGCCAACAGGAGCGCAGGCGTCCCGGCGTCGTCCAGCTGGCGCTCGCTGGCGATCCGGATGCTGCGGGGCCGTTTGGCGGTGCTGGCCTTCGCCTCGACGGCGACTCCGGGCAGCTGGAAGTCCTGGTTGGCGCCGCTCGGCCCCGTCCAGGCGTCGACGGCCTCGGCCGGCCCGACGGCGGGCAGGATGTGGTCGCGCAGCACCAGGAGCTCGCCGACGAGTCCACGACGGGCCTCAGGGCCGAGACCGTCTCTGCCGACGGCGCGAAGGAGGTCCTGCCACCGCTCGAACCTCTCCACCGCTGCTGTCAGGGCTGCTGCGGCCCCAGGGGCCTCTCGGACCGTGTCAGCCACGTCCGTGACGAGCGGGTTGAACACCTCGCGCAGCTCGTCGGCGGTGAGGACCACCTGGAGCTCGTACTCGAGACGCGACACGGCACTCACGTTCATCTCCAGCCCGGCAGCGCGAGGCAGCTGGCGCACGGAGCGCACGATGTGGTCGGCGGAGCGGGCGTCCGCCCTGAGTACGAGCATGCGCTGCTGTGCCGGATGGGAGACGGAGAGGAAGACGTCCAACGGGGCGTCTGGGTGCAGGCGGATCCGGGAACGACCCGGGGCACCCTGGGGTGCCTCCAGGTCAAGCCACTCGGACTCGGTGACGGTCACTCGTCGTCCTCCCCGTCGTCGAGGGCGTCAAGGCCCTCCTTCTGCCAGATGGCGTTGACCACGTACTCGGTGTCGGACTGGTGCTCGGAACGCGGGAAGCTCGCCTTGAAGCCCACCAGCGGCGTCCGGGCCTCGCCGTCCTCGGTCGCCAGCCGCTCGACCAGGTAGACGAGCAGCAGTGCCTGGTCGGCTCGGCGCTGCCAGCGGACGTGGTCTCCCGAAGGCGACTGGGGCACCTTCTCCCGCTTCTTGATGGCTGCGGCCTTCTGTGTCGCTTCCAGGGCGGCTTTCACCTGGTCAGGATCGAGGTCGAAGAGGTACTCGTCGGGAGGGCTGAGCAGGCGGCGGATCGTGTACCGACCGTCGCTCTCGACGTCGTTGAGCGCCGAGCGCTTCACGGGCCCCAGGCTGTAACCGGCGATGCCCTGCGGGTTTTCGGCTGCCTGCTTGCCGACCAGGATCACCGTCCACTGCGGGAGCTCACCTACGGCCATGCACTGTTCGATGTACTTCGCGATGAAGCGGGGACGAACCCTCTGGGCCATGCGGTCGGTCTCGTAGCGGGTGAGGAAGTCCACGACAGCGTCGGAGGGCACCTGCTTCCACGTCACGTTGGCGCCCGCCGTCTTCTGGTCGGCGGTGGCCAGGCCGTCGAGCCTGCGTACGAAGTCCCCGAGCACCTTGAGGTTGTGTTCCGGGACACCGTCGGAGAGGTTGAAGATCACCGTCTCCGGTCCCTCCCCGGAGTAGCTGAGCATGACCTTCGTGCCCTGGCGCATCTTGTTGGCAGCCGTGACGGCGAGGCCCAGAGAGGAGGCGCGGACTTTCAGACCGAAGTACCTCGGACTGAGGTTCAACGCCGCCATCTCCTCGACCTCACGACGCAGTTCGTCGGTCGCGGCAGTCACCTCGATGTACTTCGCCTGCAGATCGGGAGTGGTGTACAGGCGGCAGAGGTCCTCGTGCCCCGGCCGGTATCCGAACCAGCGTCCCATCTGGAGCAGGGTGTCGTACGTGCTGGACGTGCGCAGGTAGTAGCTGACCGTCAGCCCCTCCAGGGTGAGACCCCGGGAGAGCTTCTGGCCTCCGATCGCGATGACCGACAGACCGGTCCTGCGGTGCTCGTAGTAGTCGAGTGCGTCGCGGGAGGCGCCGTTGACCGTCTTGACCACGATCTTCCGTAGCGCGGGCATGAGCTGGCTCGACACGTCCTCCCAGGTGACGCGTCGGGCCTCGTCCGCGGGGAAGTGGTCCGTGGTGGGGACGAAGTCCCGTTCCCACAGGGCCCGGAACTCGGCCATGCGCTGCGGTGCCTGTCCGTACCGGTCGCGGAGCGAGTCCACGAGGAGCCGCAGGTAGTCGTCCACCTGGTCGCGGACGATCCCTTGGACCGCCGTGAAGCGGGTGACGTGTACCAGCATGGAGTTGTGCACCTTCGTCTGTCCGCGCACCCGCCGTGCAGCGTTGGCGAGGACGAACGAGGCGATCGCCTCCCGGAGGGACTGTGGAAGGTCGTCGGAGGGGACGAAGGAGGACTTGTGCTTGCTCGGGATCCAGCTCTCGGCGTCGTTCACGGGGCGTACGAGCGGAAGCGGGGGCACGTCCTCCTCGTCGTCGTTGTCGACCTGGAGACCGAACACCCGCTCCGGTCCGAGGTAGTTGGTCGGAGAGGGCAGGGTGCGGATGAAGCTGTCGGGGAAGAGGTCGGCGCCGAGTTCGGCGTGGTCGACGTCGGGATCGATGTAGATGTTGGCGAACGGGGTGGCGGTGTACCCGACGTACGCCGACTTCTCGAAGCTCTTCATGAGCTCACGGATCGCACCGTTGGTCTTGGTCGGATCCGCGTCAGGATCGCGCTTGGTGTTGATGGAGGCGTTGTCCGCCTCGTCGTCGATGACGAACAGCGGGATGTCGCGTACGACCTTGTTCCCGCTCTCGTCCTCCGTGCCCTGGACCTCGGTCACCCACGTCCGCAGGTACTCGAGGATCTTCCAGTGCTTCTTGACGACGAGAACGACCGGGAAACGGCCGAGCGGGAAGTTGACGGCGTTGGCCGCCTGTCGGCCGAAGTCGCCCTTCTCCGAGCTGTTGGTGGGGGACGCGATGTCGAGCTTCTTGACGCCCGGCATGCGGCCAGCACCCATGAGGCGGGATTTGCCGTTCTGGTTGGACCGTTGCTGGTGCTGGGTGTCGAACCCCAGGAGCCCCTCGTCGACACGCAGTTGGGTCTGGCTCCGGAGGTCGTTGTGAATGCCGGCGAGGATCACCACGAACTGGTACCCCGCGTCCACGGCCTTCGCGGCGAGCCCGATGTACTGGCCGGTCTTGCCCGACTGGACCTGCCCGATCACCAGGCCCGTCCGGCGCCACGAGCCGACACGGCGCGGGTCCTCGAGCTGGCTCAGGACCTCGTCCGTGCTCTGGTCCAGTCGGCGCACGACGAGCGGAGGGAGGTTCCGGACGTCCTCCAGGTAACGGCGGTAGCGTTCCCAGAAGTCCCAGGCCCGGTCGTTCTTGGCTTCGGGCAGCCAGGGCTCGTGCCCGCTGTCGCTCTCCAGCCCGGAGGAGCCCTCCTGGAAGACCGCCGTCAGGACCTCGATCTCCTTGGCCAGCTGGTCGCGGTCGAGAACCTCGCCCTGGCCGGCCAGCATCCCGAAGATGACGGTGACCGCGTTCTGCACCTCGTCCGGTGTCGGCTGACGGTCCTGCGACAGTAGTGCGAGAACCAGGCGGCGGGCCTTGGCAAGGGACTCGAGAGAGTCCTCGGGGGTGGAACTCACAGCAGACCTCCGGCTGGGCGGGAACGGCATGGGGCAGGCTAGGGGCGGGCACTGACAACGGGCTCACCCGTTCCAGAAGCCCTGCATCTGGTCGAAGGGGGGCATCGTCCGGAGGCGTTCGCGAGCGGCCGCAGGCGAGCGGCCGTCTGAGACCAGTGCCTCGTAGATGCGCTGTGCGACCTCCGTGGCCTCGGCGTCGGCGGGCCCGGGGCCCCCGAAGGGCTCGGGGTCGTCGCTGGTGTCCGTCTCGTGCATCACGCGGAGGGCGGTGACCGGTACCGTCTCCTCGAGCAGACGGATCAGGGCACGGACGTCATCCGAACCGGCACCGCCAGCGCGCATAGCTGCCTTCACCAGAGGGTGGCCCCGGTTGATCCGGCAGGTGACCTGGTCGTCGACACGGCGGACGTTCCACGCGTACACGAGCGGATCCCCGTGTGTGCGCGCAGCGATCTGCCCACGGTGCCGAAGCACGTCGGCGGCCCTTCTCCTGGCCTGCAGGGCGATGCGCCGTAGATGAGAACGCAGTGCGACGGGCGGAACGACACTGGACTTCCGGACGTCGACCCCCCACTCGACATCCGTCTCGGCGGGGATGTCCACGGCGATCCGTGCCAGGTTGTACTTCTCCTCGCGGCGCAACCCGCGCTGTCCGAGCCAGTCACCGGCAAGGATCAGACGGTCCCGGCGGTAAACGTAGAACCCCTGCTGGTCGAGCCACCCACGCGGGCCGCCGGCCTTCTCGTACTCGTCCGGGGCGAGCCTCTGGGCACTGGGGAGGACGAACGCCTCCACCCGTACGGAACCCGCCCCCAACCGCAGACGCTCGACCGGAAGCGGTTGTACGGACGGGTGACGGGACAGGAACGGATCCCATGGCTCGACGGGGCTGCCCGACACACGCAGGTCGCGACGTCGGCTTCCGGTGAGGAACCTGCCGAAGACCATGCCCAGATGGGACTCCGTGCGGGCGGCCTCCGCGTAGAACTGCTTCTGTGTCCGCTCGTCCTCCACCGTCACCGCGTCGACGTGGTAGCCGTTGAGGCGCCGCCACAACACGACGGTGCCGTGGTCCGCCTCCCCCCGGATCCTGTCGAGCAACTCAGTGGTCGTCTCGTCCGCGCCGCGTAGCAGCCGCCACTCGCCCGACCTCTCGACGACGTCGAGGTCCCACGTGCGCACGTGCCATTCGCCGGCGGTGGCGGTGGCGACGGTGAGCTGCCGGGCCTGTGAGAACGAGGCCGACTTGAGGCCGACGCCGAAGCGCCCCAGGTCCGTAGAGCTTCGGGGCGTCGCAGGGCCTCGCGCGGCCACGGTCATGGCGGTCACGAGCTCGCCGGCGGTCATTCCGGCGCCGTCGTCGGCAACGGCGATCCAGGAGTCCTGCCCGGCCCAGGTGAACTCGACGTCGACCGTGGACGCCCCCGCGGAGATGCTGTTGTCCACGAGATCCGCGATGGCGGCAGGCAGGGAGTACCCGAGCGAACTGAGCGAGGCGACCATGCCCGCCGGCTCCGGAGCCGCTATGTCGTACATCATGCCGAGTTTCCAGCCTGCTTCCGGTTTCTGATACTGGTTGGGATTATCCACCCACGCCGTTCGGCCAAGGGCGGGTGGTCGAGCGGGCTGTCCTGCCGACGCGAGGCGATGGGCGCCATCCATACGCCTCGTCGCCCCCCGGTCCGGCTCTGCCCCTCGTGAGGAGCAGACCGATAGTGCTCTGGCTATCCCAGGCGTGGGCGCCAATCGGTGATGCGTACCTGGATTGCATCCAGATGTACTTGGTGTCGACCCACAGGAAACGATCTTCTCCGTACGTCGAAATGCACACCGTCAACGGGGAGGTCTGGCCTGGTCAGGGCTGTCACCAAGGCATCGAGGTCGGGTGGGGCACCCAGCGCCTGTACGTACCGAAGTGATGTGGCGTGCATGTCCGGCACGGGAAGAGGGCGCGTACTGAGTTGCTGAGGGGTGCCGACACACCAGGTCCAGTCGACGGAATCGAACGCAGGCCACTCGGACGGCATCTGGGCGGTGGCGGTGCCTGTCCGGAGTTCCTCTCTCAGGCGGTCCAGCTGCTGGGCCGCGGACGTGATCCAGTTCTCGACCTTCATGACCTCGTGTAGAGAAAGAGCTTCGATCGGCCACTTGATCTCGAGGCACAGGCCCAAGCGCTTGACCGGATCCACGATGATCACGTCCAGATCGCCAGCAGGGTTGCCGTCGGTTCTGGCCGCCGGAACTCGTTCTGCGACCAGGGTGCCTGGGATGGTACGCATCCAGGTGGCCCAAGCCGTCGCGCGCTCACCCTGCTCCCTTCCTACCGGGCCGAACCGCCTGTAGTCACGAGCAGCCGAACGCAGCATGATCGGATCCACGGCTCTCGGGGTCACGAGGGGCGGGCAGATGATCACGACGTCGCCATGCCGGATCAACGGCGAGGTCCTGCAAGAGCGACCGGGACGGTAGGTGAGTCTTTCCACCACCAAGGCCTGGTGCGCCTCCGAGATATTCCGGCATATCGTCGCGATGACGGCCATCAACCTGGAGGCCGGCATGTGGACGAGGGTGGCCTCCAACCGGGACAGCCTGTGCGCCGTGTGCTCACTCAGGGAGGCAATCCCCATGATCACGGCCAGAATGCTGATCATGTCGTTGGCGGTCATTCCGTCGCCCAGGGGGAAGTCGTCCGGGATCTGCCCCTCGGGCACCGACCGGCGGTACGCATCGATCGTCTCGGTGGCACGTCCTACGGATGCACGAAGAACCTCCGATGGTGGGCCGCTCCGGGAACCGACGGGCCGGGTGGCGATCCACTGACGTTCCACCGCCGACAACTCCGGTACCCGTGTGGGGTGCGCGTCGTGCTCGAGGAGCATGTCGGCCACTTCCGCCGACACGTCCCGGCTGTGACGCACTCGGAAGTCGCCTCCGGTCTTGCGGACTCGGTAGGCGCCACTCCGCACGCCTGTCTCCAGAAGGTCCAACCGATGGGCCGCCGCAGCGGCAAGGACGATCTCGGCTGCGTCCTCTTCCCGGCACGTACCCGCGCCGACGGGATAGTCGTGGTGCCAGACGACAAGTTGGGTGAGGACGCTTTCCCAGGGCAGTTCGCTCGTCATTCCTGAGCTGATCTCCATCGCGCGCACTTTCGTCGCGGTCCGGAGCAGATCGTAGATCCGATCCGGACCTGAGCCCCAGCCCGGCAGCGTGCGGACCTTGTCGCGAGCGCTGGCGATGGTGTCCAGCAGGTCCAGTTCGGGTTTCACGCATGCTCCATTCGTGCACGGTCAGCGGTCAACGGGCACTGCGACAGCGGGCAGGAGGGTGGTGGGGAAGGACCGAGAAAGGGCCCTCCCCCACCGGGCGCTCACAGAGTCGGGTCCCAGTACCCGACTCTCGAACCGTCCGGGGAGCCGAACAGATGCCAGCGGGAGAGGTTCCTGTTCCAGGACTGGCAGGCTGTCTCGGGCAGCTGCAGGCAGCCGTGGTCGGCACCCTCGTTCGTGATCATGCAGTTGGGGTCGTACAGGCAGGAGTCGTTGTCGACGGCGCGGCTCACGACCGCGTCGAGGTTCTGTTCCAGGACGGTCCTCATCGCACCCAGGCTGAAATCGCTGCCCCCGTTGGGATAGACGGCGAAGGCCAGGTCGTACGGGAACAGGTACTCGGATAGGCTCGTCTCGCTGTACCCGCTGTCGACCGCCAGCGCCCGCAGGATCTGGTGCGACAGGGAGTGCAGCAGTCCGAACAGCTCGTGCACCGGGAGGTCGGGGTGTCCCGGAGCGGGGCGTACCTCGTGGGAGAGAGCCTGGCCGTTACTCGGACCGAGCTGATGTACCAGCCACTGGGCGACGCCCCCGGCGTCATCAAGAGTGCGTTGGCTTACGAGATCATTGCGGACCATCCACCGGCTCACCCGGTCCCGGTCCACTGGGAAGAGCAGCGCTTCCGCCTGGGTGGGGTGCGCGTAGAGAAGGGTCTTCTCGGGAGCACTCCGTGAAACGCGACCCCGGTAGGGCACCAGGTCCGCCTCCTCGGGGCTGAAGCCGGTCCGGCTGTAGCCGATCGCGAGGTACGTGATCGGGAGATCACTTACCAGGCAGGTGTCACGGCTGAGACCGGCAGCTGCCAGGACGCCGGGGTAGCGTTCGTAGAGGGCACGCCGCTCCGGGTTGCGCGCTTCCCGCTGCAGTCGGGGGACCCCGAGGCGTTTCAAGTTGAGAACGCGACGGTAGGTGTGCAGCTCGGCTGCAAGCCCGCGGGCGTCGTCACTTCCCGTGTCGAGCCCGAGGGCCTTACCCACCCGGTCCCGCAGATGGTCCACTTCGACCGGCATGAAGCGTGCCCGCAGGGCACGCGCCTGGTCGTGCAGACCGGCATCCTCCATCACCCGGATGCTTTCGACGACTTCGTCGGGGACGTCCACCGTGTGCCCGTCCGTGAGCCGACGGAACTCGTCCTCGGTGATCTCCCCGAGCCACCAGCCGAGCACGGCCGCGGTGTACAGCGGATTGCTCTGCCGGGTCGCCTCCTCAGTCGTCGTCACGTTCACGAGGGTGAGCCCGTGGCCGACGTGCGCGGTTCCCGCCGAGTGAAGCAGCGGGTTCATGAACTTGTCCGGGTAGCTGCACGAGGAGTTGCTGCAGCTCCACTGCACCCCCAGAGGAAAGCCACAGGTCATGCACTCCCAGCGGAAGTCGCGGAACCGACTGGCGCGGTCGTCGAGCCTGAACCGCGTGTGCCCCCTGGGGCACTTGCTCGGGGGGTACATCGGCGACGTCTCACCGCACTTGTGCGCGAAGACGAACTGGAGCTGCCGGTTACCGACCACGCCGCCGCAGGCCGGACAGGCCGGCGGCCAGTCGTCGGTTCCGGGCCGAGGGTCGCCGGCCGTCCAGACGTGCCCGCACCCGGCCCTGGAGCAGCGCACCACCCGGGGCCAGACGCGACAGAAGACCTTGCCCGGGACCACGACCTCGTAGTGGCGATCGGCGAGTCGGTCCTGGTCACCGGGAAACTCGGGTGCGCGGTCGGAACCGGGGACGAACGCACGTCCGGCGGTCCGCCATCTGCGAACGAACCTCATCGCCTCCTGCACGAGGTGGTCACGATCCAGGGAGGGACCGTCGAACTCCTCGTCACGCCCGAGCTGGATCACCTGCGTGGTGTACCCGCCACGGTGGTCGAAGGTCTGGCCGGGCCGGAACCTGAAGAGGACCTGGCCACGGTCGCGTGACATCTCGTCGTTTCTGGGGTTGAACGCCATCACGACCTCCGGTTGTCAGACACGACGTGGAATGGGATGCCTTCGGAGACGTCGCGGAGACTCGTCATCGGTCGACACTCGAGCCCTAGGTAGTCGCCTGTCGCGCGGTACCCCCGGTTGTTTCCGCCGGCGAGGGTGGCGGAGGCGCCTGCGGAGCGGAGGCTGGCGATCGCGTGCTCCACCATGTCCTCCAAGTCGCTCCGGAGTTCCTGTCCCTCCGGTCGATGGGACTGGAAGACCGCGTGGAGCGCCTCGAGCAGCTCGGTCAGCTGGACTCCGTCCAAGCCGCCACGGGCGGGGTCACGGAGAGCAGCCTGCATCTTGGAGAGGTCGTGCAGATGCCCTGGGGCATTGCCCGCCTGCCACCAGTCGCGGTTGGCGATCTGGAGCAGATGACCCATGAGGATTCCGGGAAGGGTCCTGCGTACCGCGAACCGGCTCCAACGGTTGATCGCCACTGGTTCGACCATGCGGTCCAGGTACTCGTGGAACTTGCCGTGGTAACGGTAGTGCGAACGGTCCCGCTCCCGTACCGGGTTGAAGAGCATGAACACGAGTCCGTGGTGCGCGCGGCCGACTCGTGAGGACGCCTGGATGTACTCCGCCATCGACCTGGGCATGCCGTTGAACAGCATGAAGTTCAGTCGGTCCACGTCGACCCCGTGGCTCACCATGCTCGTGGCCACGACCATGCCCGTCTCGCCGTTGGGGCTGCTCAGGTCGTCCAGGACGCCACGCACCTCGTCCAAGCGCGTCTCGCTCTTCAGCTCGGCCACGCGGAGGTCCGGATAACCTTCCCTGCGCAGCGCTTCGTTGACCTGTGTGTCCAGCGAGCGGCGGATACGGCCGAAGTCGACGAGCGTGGTGGCGTACGTGAGGCTCGTGCGGTACAGGTCGACGACCGCACGCAGCTCCTCCTCCGGCCACGCTTCGAAAACCGGCGGAAGTTCGCGGCGCTGCTCGAGCTTCCACAGGGCTCGGTGTGCGGAGGTCAGGATCCTGACCAGCGTCATCTCCGCGGTCCCCCGGGTCGGCATGACCCCGACGAATCGACGGAGGGGGAGCCCTCGGTCCAGGCGCCAGTAGAAGCTCTCGTCGAGGTTGGGCCCCGGGAGGGGCACCACGACGGACCTGAGGCCGAAGAGGTGCTCGCTCTGGCGGTCCTCGCCCCGGATGGTCGCAGTCGTCGCCACCACCTTCATGCGGACTCCTCGCCCGTCGGCCCGGTGCCTCGACGTCAGGGTGCGCTGCACCTCCGCCAGGAGCCCTTCGTAGTGCCCCGAGAAGGCCCCGAGCTCCTCGTTGACCATGTGCAGTTCGTCGATGATCTCCAGGGAGGGGGAGGGGTCGTAGAGAGGTGCCTTCAGGGGCCCGGGAGCCGTCTTCGGATGACCGGGCGCGTGGCGCTCGTGGCACTTCCCGCCCCGACCGAACCCGTGCTGCGGGCACCAGCAGTCGACGTCCCCCAGGAGCGCGCCGAACTTGTCCGACAGTCCAACGTTGGCCAGCTTGTCCAAGGTGCCGACCACGACCGTGGGCAGGTAGCGGTAGATCTCGGTGTCCACCACGACGATTGGCAGGATCTTCCCGCACTGCTCGTTGCCGCAGACGTGCTTGAGCCTGAGCTCCTGAGGATCGGGGGGCGGGATGTGTACCGACCGTTCACCGCAGTAGGGGCAGTCGTGTACAAGTCGGTACGCATGCCGCTCTGCCTCGCTCGACCGAAGGCGGTCGAACGTGCGATCGGACGTGAGCGAGTTGGGGGTGTTGCCTCCGCCGGCGTAGAAGCCGATGAAGAAGGGCCACCCGGGATTGCCGCCGACCTTCTTGATGCGGTCAGCGTTGCGGCCTCGGACGATGTCAGCGGCGGCAATGACGTCGAGTTGCCGCTGCGTCTGCTGCAGGGTGAGGAGCCGGAGGGGGAAGCGGCACCAGGCCGAGACCCCGACCTCCTTTCCTCTGGTCCGGTCGTAGAACATGCACACGAGGACCAAGCCGAGATAGGCCTCCGTCTTGCCGCCTCCGGTCGGGTACCAGACGACGGTCGCCGCTTCGGTGGGATCCACGTCCTGGTCGTCACCCCAGAGTCCCGGCGTGAAGAGCTCCTGGGGGTGCTCCCGCCAGGCCAGGGCGCCGATCTGGCTCACGATGGCCACGAGCTGGAAGAGGCGCCACCCCCGGTTCGGTCGCTTTTTCCGCGTGTTGAGCTCCGTCATGGACTCGTTCGCGAGCTGGAACGCGGTCAGCAGACGGGCATCCCGCCGCAGCCACGCGATGCCGTCGCGGAAGCGGGCGACCTCCAACGCCGCGGCTTGGCGGTCGGACTCCTTCCGGCGGGCCAGATCCGGTCTGTCCTGGAGGCCCTCCGTGCTCCATGCGGGGGCGTCGAGATACGCCTCCATCTCGTCGGCGAGGTCCTCCAGAACCGGCAGCGGGTCCGCAACGAGCGCCGAATAGCCCCAGCGTTCGTCCGCGCGGGCCACCGCGCGATGGGTGTCGTGCTGCGGTACGGGCACGCTGCGGACGGAGACGAGCCGGCCGTCGTGCCACCGCGGCTCGACACCGCAGTTGTTCGCGTACGCCCCCAGGTCCCCCGAGTAGCGGTAGGCGTCGGCTCCGAGATCCATCACGATGGGCAGGAGACGGTCACCGTCGATCTCCAGTCCCGCGCGGAACAGGGCGTTGTCCCTCGCCTCGTCGCGGCGGCTGCGGCCCGCGTTCCTGCCCTTTCCCTGGACGGTCACGACCGGGTCCGCAGCGAGGTTCTGCAGGGTCGCGGTCACCCGGAGCCGTCCCGGGGCCACCGGCCTCGACGTGATGACGACGTGTGCGGCGGGGGCCGGTACCACCGGATCCCCGGCAACCTCCAGGGCCAGCCACTGCTCGAAAGACCTGTCGTCCTCCATCGCCGCAGGAGGCACCAGACGCTCTCGGCGGTCGTTGCCCACACGACGATCGATCCGCGGATCACGGAGCGCCAGCTCGACGGCCTCCGCGAAGCCGTGCCGGAACTCACCCTCCAGAGTCTGACGGAGGCCGGCCTGACCGAGGACGATCTCCACGGGGCCGACCGTCACGTCAAGTCGCCTGAACAACGGAGCCAGCCGGTAAGGCTCCTCGCGATCGCCCGCCCACTCCAGCTGCTCCGCTCGGGTCGGCAGAGCCGAGTAGTAGAACGACGCCTTCGCCTTGACCATGACGGAGCTGGCGTTCTCGGCCTCGAACTCGAACCCGAGGCTGTCCGGAGTCATCCGACCGTACCTAGGTGCGGCGCCGCCCGGCTCGACGGCGTGGGGGCCGAGGCTCTCCATGAAGTAGCGCGCGCTGGGAGGTTCGCCGAGGCAGACGTCGCCCTGTGCCTCGCCTGTGGCGTCGGTGACCACCGCGCTCACGAGGTGCTCGACGAGGGCCGTTTGCTGGGCGACGCCCGGCTTGAACGGGGGTGTGGTCACTGCGTCTCCCCTCCAGCTTCGGCGTAGGTCGCCGACGGGGAGGAGGCGCTGCAGGAGGGCCTGAGCAGGTGGTAGGTGCCGTCGTTCACGAACGAGCGACGGGGGAGCCGAGGCGGCTCCGAGGTACGTGCCGGCGGCGACGAGTATGCACAACCGGCCCGCAGGACATGGGTGTCCACGGGAATCTCCAGGGTCCGCGAGTCAGAAGCCGCCATGGCACGACGCCGTGGCCGGACATCCTCTGCTTCTCCGAACCTGATCAGGATGAGCTCAGGGTGAGGCAAGTTACAAGCTGATAAACCAAGTTGATCGAATCTGTCCGGTACGAACCGATCCATTGACTTAATTGATCGGCCGCCGGCAGGGTGCGGGCCGACGCCCCGTCTCCTCAGGGCCGACGGCTGAACGTCATCACCGGGTGATCCCAGGGCGGTGCAGCCCCTGGCTTGCCGACTGTCCGCGCGCTACCAGGCGGCGGTTGCGAACATCCTGACTGAGAGATCGCAGTCGAGAGGCGGACGGAGACGGCGGCAGAATCCTTCGGTCCACGTCGGAGGCACGCGACGGCTGCCGTTGTGCGTGTCAACGGATGCAAGGACAAGGGCCGTCCCTGCATCTACGGGCGGAAGGCTTAGAACGATCAGGTCGACCTGAATGACTTCGGCATAGCAGAACGCCGAGACGCGGCTCGGCGATCCCAATTAGGCTCCTGCAAAAAGCACATGGGGGGCAATGTGACCATCGACGTAGTCGACGCCGTAGGGCTCGTCCGCAAGAACCGGAAGACGCGCAAGCGTTTGCAACAGGCCGCTCAGGAGCTCGATCGGCAGGCTACGGAGGACTCCGTCGCCCTGAGTAAGGCACGGCAGATGCTCTACGACGTGGCCGTTCTTCCCTCCCGTGATGTCTACGGGCGTATGAAGAACGTGGATCACTTCGAACTGGCAATGATCGAGAGGCCCACCGCGAGCAATGAGGGGGGTGTCGAGCCACGGCGAACGGAAGGTGTCGCCGTGTTGCCGGCCGCCCGCATGGTGGGCGGCGTGGTTCTGATCGTCGCCCTGCCACTCGTCGTCGGTCCCGCTGTCAAATCGGGGTCCTATCGCGCGGTGCAGAGCCTCGGATCCGCCTCCACGGGCAGGGCGATCAAGACGCTGCGTGGGGCCGCAGCCCGCAACGCCGCAGAAGCATGGTTTGGTCGTGGGGCTGTTGCGGTCGGCGGCGGCGGGCGAGCGGCCGGTAGGAAGATGCTGGACCAGATCGAGGCCACTTCGGGCAAGGTCACGTACGAACTGGCAGCGAGATGGCGGATCCAAGCGCTCGAAGCCAGCAAGCAGGAGGAGGCGCAAGTACTGGAGCGGCGCGAGGCCGGCGTAAAGCAGAGGCAGGACGAGGCGCTCGCGCTGCACGAGTGCGTCGAGAGCATGCAGCGCGTCACTCAGGATCTCCGGTCCGAGCTGATGACGAGGTTGCCGTCACTTATCGCCCTGGTTGACAAGTGTGACGATTTCGCCCGATATGACTCCCGTCGGCGGGCAGAGGTCGCGACGATGCTCGATCTCGACGGTCTCGCGGTGAAGGTCATGAAGTGCCCGCTGGTTGACCCAGCGGGACGCCCGACCGAGGAATTGATGCTCGTCGTTGCCGAAGTCGAGGCGCGACTCGAGGCGATGCAACCGCACGCGTGAGCTCCACAACTGGAGTGCTGATCTGCATGGACTCGGCGCGCGCTGGCGTTCAACCGGGTCTCGGAGCCGGGACATCCCAGGGACTTTTCAGGGACTTTCACGTCTGTCCCAGGGAGGTTCCAGGGACTTTCCGCCGTGCAAGCAGGGAAGGCCCTGACAGCGCTGAAAGAACGAAGCGCGCTGGTCAGGGCCCAGAACCTCAGCACTCGATGATGTTCACCGCGAGACCGCCCCGGGCGGTCTCCTTGTACTTGACGGACATGTCGGCGCCGGTCTCCTTCATGGTCTTGATGACCTTGTCCAGGGACACCTTGTGGGAGCCGTCGCCGCGCATCGCCATCCGGGCGGCGGTGACCGCCTTCACCGCGGCCATGCCGTTGCGCTCGATGCACGGGATCTGGACCAGGCCGCCGACCGGGTCGCAGGTCAGGCCGAGGTTGTGCTCCATGCCGATCTCGGCGGCGTTCTCGACCTGTTCCGGTGAGCCGCCCATCACCTCGGCGAGGGCGCCCGCCGCCATCGAGCAGGCGGAGCCGACCTCGCCCTGGCAGCCGACCTCGGCGCCGGAGATGGACGCGTTCTCCTTGAACAGCATGCCGATCGCACCGGCCGCCAGCAGGAAACGGACCACACCGTCCTCGTCGGCACCGGGGACGAAGTTCATGTAGTAGTGCAGAACGGCGGGGATGATGCCGGCCGCGCCGTTGGTCGGGGCGGTGACGACCCGGCCGCCCCCGGCGTTCTCCTCGTTCACGGCCATCGCGTAGAGCGTGATCCACTCCATGGCGAGGGCCTTCGCGTCGCCCTCCGCGCGCAGCTTGCGTGCCGTGTTCGCGGAACGCCGGCGCACCTTCAGGCCGCCCGGCAGGATGCCCTCGCGGGACATGCCGCGCGCCACGCACGCCTGCATCACCCGCCAGATCTCCAGCAGGCCCTCGCGGACCTCCTCCTCCGTCCGCCAGGCGCGCTCGTTCTCCAGCATCAGCGCGGAGATGGACAGGCCCGTCTCCCGGGTCAGGCGCAGTAGCTCGTCGCCCGTGCGGAACGGGTACTTCAGGACCGTGTCGTTGAGCTTGATGCGGTCCGCGCCCACCGCCTCCTCGTCGACGACGAAGCCGCCGCCCACCGAGTAGTACGTCTTGGCCAGCACCTCGGCGCCGGACGCGTCGTGCGCCCACAGGGTCATGCCGTTCGCGTGGTACGGAAGCGCCTTGCGGCGGTGCAGCACCAGGTCGTCGTCGAAGGAGAACGCGATCTCGTGCGTGTCGAGCAGCCTCAGCCGGCCCGAATCCTTGATCTTCTCCACCCGTCCGTCGGCCGTCTCCACGTCCACCGTGCGGGGCGAGGCGCCCTCCAGGCCGAGCAGCACCGCCTTGGGCGTGCCGTGCCCGTGGCCGGTGGCGCCGAGCGACCCGTACAGCTCCGCGCGGACCGAGGCGACCGAGTCCAGCAGCTCCTCGTTGCGCAGCCGCCGGGCGAACAAACGGGCGGCCCGCATCGGGCCGACCGTGTGCGAGCTGGACGGCCCGATGCCGATCGAGAACAGGTCGAAGACCGAGAGGGCCACGGGAGGACTCCTAGGGGTTCGGCGGACGCCGCTGTCCGCCGGGGGGTGGTTCGCGGTGATACGCATGCGGGGAACGGGACGGTGTTCACAGGGGAACGCACGACACGGGGCATCGCGCACACTGACCCAGTGTGCGCGATGCCCCGGACGTTCGTACGAATCAAAGCGTACGGAATTACTTCAGACCGGGGTACAGCGGATGCTTCTCCGCGAGGGCCGTCACCCGTGTCCGGAGCGCCTCGGCGTCGGCGGCTCCGAAGGGGGAGGGCGCCTTCAGCGCCTCGGCGATCACGTCCGCCACCTCGGCGAAGTCCTCGGCGTCGAAGCCGCGGGTGGCCAGGGCGGGCGTGCCGATCCGCAGACCCGAGGTGACCATCGGAGGGCGCGGGTCGTTCGGGATCGCATTGCGGTTGACGGTGATGCCGACCTCGTGGAGACGGTCCTCGGCCTGCTGCCCGTCCAGCTCGGAGTCGCGCAGGTCGACCAGGACCAGGTGCACGTCCGTGCCGCCGGAGAGCACGTCCACGCCCACCGCCTTGACGTCGTCCTTCATCAGGCGCTCGGCCAGGATGCGGGCGCCCTCCAGGGTGCGGCGCTGGCGGTCCTTGAACTCCTCGGACGCGGCGACCTTGAAGGCGACGGCCTTGGCCGCGACCACATGCTCCAGCGGGCCGCCCTGCTGGCCGGGGAAGACCGCGGAGTTGATCTTCTTGGCCAGCTCGGCCGTGGAGAGGATCACGCCACCGCGCGGGCCACCGAGGGTCTTGTGCGTGGTCGTGGTGACGACGTGGGCGTGTGGGACCGGGTTCGGGTGCAGGCCCGCCGCGACCAGACCGGCGAAGTGCGCCATGTCGACCATCAGGTACGCGCCGACCTCGTCCGCGATCCGGCGGAACTCGGCGAAGTCCAGCTGCCGCGGGTACGCCGACCAGCCGGCGACGATCAGCTTCGGCCTGCTCTCCTTGGCCAGCCGCTCGACCTCGGCCATGTCGACCCGGCCGTCGTCGCCGACGTGGTAGGCGACGACGTCGTAGAGCTTGCCCGAGAAGTTGATCTTCATGCCGTGGGTCAGGTGCCCGCCGTGCGCGAGGTTCAGGCCCATGATCGTGTCGCCGGGCTTGAGCAGCGCGAACATCGCGGCGGCGTTGGCCTGCGCGCCCGAGTGCGGCTGCACGTTGGCGTGCTCGGCGCCGAACAGCTCCTTGACCCGGTCGATGGCGATCTGCTCGATCACGTCGACGTGCTCGCAGCCGCCGTAGTAGCGGCGGCCGGGGTAGCCCTCGGCGTACTTGTTGGTGAGGACCGTGCCCTGGGCCTCCATGACCGCGACCGGGGCGAAGTTCTCCGAGGCGATCATCTCGAGGGTGGACTGCTGGCGGTGCAGCTCGGCATCGACCGCCGCGGCGACGTCCGGGTCGAGCTCGTGCAGCGGGGTGTTCAGAAGTGACATGCGGTTACGGCCTCCTCAGCCCTGGATGAAGGCGTCGTACTCGGCGGCGGAGAGCAGGTCGGCCGGCTCCTCGCCGACCCGCACCTTGAACAGCCAGCCGCCCTCGAAGGGGGCCGAGTTCACCAGCGACGGGTCGCTGACCACGTCCTCGTTGATCTCGGTGACCTCGCCGGTGACCGGGCAGTACAGGTCGCTGACCGACTTGGTCGACTCCAGCTCGCCGCAGGTCTCGCCCGCGGTCACGGTGTCACCGACCTCGGGGAGCTGGACGAACACGACGTCGCCGAGCGCGTTGGCCGCGTGCTCGGTGATGCCGATGGCCGACACACCGTCCTCGGCGGCCGACAGCCACTCGTGCTCCTTGCTGTAACGCAGCTGCTGGGGGTTGCTCATGACCTGGATTCTCCTGTAAGCGGTGGACTTGCTGATGACTCGGAAACTACGGGAAGCACGGGACAAGCGCGTGGGCAGGCACGATCTGCCCGGCTCATCCGTGCGAGGACCTGCGAGGACCTGAAGACCCTACGGCGACGTACGAGGACCTGCGCGCCGACCCACGACGACCCACGACGACGGGGAAGGGCCCGGAAGCCGTGATGCTGTGGTCGGTTCGGCCCGGCGTTCCGGGCCTCGCGAGCCCGTACCGACGGCCCTGGTACTCCGGCGAACCGTGACACATTCCCGGAAGTGTCACGGTCGGCGGGCTCATGCCCCGGGTTCACCGGATTCGCCGACAGCATCAGCCGTCCCGGGGCCCTCCGTGACGGTTACTTCTGCCGCTGGTAGAACGGCAGCGCCACGACCTCGTACGGCTCGTGGCTGCCGCGGATGTCCACGCCGACGCCCGCCGTGCCCGGCGCCGCGTGCGCCACGTCGACGTACGCCATCGCGATCGGCCGGCCCAGCGTCGGCGAGGGCGCGCCGGAGGTGACCTCGCCGATCACCTCGCCCCCGGCGACCACCGCGTATCCGGCGCGCGGGACCCGGCGGCCCTCGGCGACCAGGCCGACCAGGACGCGGGGCGGGGTCGCCTCGGCGCGGGCGGCGGCCTCGGTCAGGGCGGCGCGGCCCACGAAGTCGCCTTCCTTCTCGAACTTCACCACCCGGCCGAACCCGGCGTCGAACGGCGTCAGGGAGGCGCTCAGTTCATTGCCGTACAGCGGCATGCCGGCCTCCAGACGCAGCGTGTCCCGGCAGGACAGCCCGCACGGGACCAGCCCGATGCCCTCGCCCGCCTTGGTCAGCGCCTGCCACAGTTCGACCGCGTGCTCCGGCTTCACGAACAGCTCGAAGCCGTCCTCGCCGGTGTAGCCGGTACGGGCGATGAGCGCGGGGACGCCCGCGACCGTGCCGGGCTGCCCGGCGTAGTACTTCATGCCCTCGAGGTCGGTGTCGGTGAGGGACTGCAGGATGCCGGGGGACTCGGGGCCCTGCACCGCGAGCAGCGCGTACGCGTCGCGGTCGTCACGGACCTCGGTGTCGAAGCCGGCCGACCGCTCCACGAGCGCGTCCAGCACCACCTGGGCGTTGGAGGCGTTCGCGACGACCAGGTAGCGGGGGGACCCGGCCTCGGGGTCGTCGAGCCGGTAGACGATCAGGTCGTCCAGGATGCCGCCGTCCTCGCGGCAGATCATGGTGTAGCGGGCGCGGCCGGGCTTGACGGTCCCGATGTTGCCGACCAGCGCGTGATCGAGGAACCGGGTCGCCTGCGGGCCGGTGACGGTGATCTCGCCCATGTGGGAGAGATCGAAGAGACCGGCCCTCGTCCGCACGGCGTTGTGCTCGTCGCGTTCGGAGCCGTAGCGCAGGGGCATGTCCCAGCCGGCGAAATCGGTCATCGTGGCACCGAGCGAACGATGCACGGCGTCGAGCGCGGTCCGGCGGAGTTCGGTACTGCTCATCGGTCGGTCTCCCAGGGCAGGACAGGCGAGGTCTTTCCTCCCCATCTGTCATCGGAACCTGAGAGGTTCGCCATGACCGCCCGCGCAGGGGACGACCACGGCTTGCACCTTGGGTGGAGCCACCGGCGACTCGCGCGGGGCCCGCTTTTCAGATGTGCCTCGCCCACGCGGTAACGGTGCCTGAGAGATTCAAGGGAGGGACTTGCTCCTTCGGCGCCCCGGCGGCAACGGTGCCGAGGACTCTCCCGCGCGGATTCAAACGGCCGGTATGCAGTTGGCGCGCTCATCATTGCACGCATCGCGGGGCCGCGGCAGGGGGACCCTTCTGGGAGAAGCACAGGGTATTCGGGTGTTCACGGACGGCTGTGACAGGCCTGTATCGGGAAAGGGACGGAAACCAGAGGCACCCGGCGTTACCGTCTCTTTACACTCGGCGGGGAGGTGTCCGGTACCTGGGCACAGGGCCGGACAGCCCCCAGGGGAGGACTCACGGTGAACAAGGCCAGGGCGTACGCCACCACCACGGGCGTCACGCTGCCCGAGCCGCAGGCCCCCTCGGCCCGGGGGGCCTGCGGCACCCTGCCCGCGCCTGTCGTCCGCGACCTGCGCGAGCGCGCCGGCCGCAGCCCGCACGCCCTGCTCTTCGGCCCCCGCGACCTCGTCGTGGTCACCGGACTGCCCGGCAGCGGCAAGTCCACCCTCATGCGGCGCGCGGCGCGCGGCACCCTCATCGACTCGCAGGACACCCGCGACCGCTGGGACCGCGGCATGCCGCGCCTCCTGCCGTACGCGGTGTACCGGCCCCTGGTCCGCCTCGCCCACTACGCCGGACTGCGGCGCGCCCTGCGTACCGGCGAGGGAATCGTCGTCCACGACTGCGGCACGCAGGCCTGGGTGCGCCGCTGGCTGGCCCGCGAGGCCCGCCGCCGGGGCGCGGACCTGCATCTGCTGCTGCTCGACGTCCCCCCGGAGCAGGCTCTGGACGGCCAGCGCGAGCGCGGCCGCGGGGTCTCCCGGTACGCCTTCCGGCGCCACCGCACCGCCATCGACCGGCTGCTGGCGTCCGTGACGCGCGGCATCCTGCCCGCGGGCTGCGGCTCGGCCGTCCTGGCCGACCGCGACGCGGCGAACGCACTGCACCGCATCGACTTCACGAACTGACGGCCGCACAGACGGCCGGCCGGTGTACGGACAGGCGGCCGGGGTGCGGGCAGGCGGCCGGTGCAGGGGCAGGCGGCGGTACGGGCCGACCGCCGGGCGCGGCAGCGGTTAGCCTTTCAGCCACAGCAGTGGTTCCAGGCAGGCGGTAGGCAGATGGACTTCCCGGCGGGCTTCTCCGCGGACTTCCCGGCACAGACTCACCCCCATCCGCACGGCGGATGGCCCGGCAACGAGCTGGAGGAGGTGCTCTCCGCATCCCTCGGCTTCCCCTCGGCCGACGGCCGGATCATCGAGGTACTGGGCCGGAGCCATGTGTGGGTACCGCTGCCCGATGGCGGCGGACCGGACAGCGGCCCGCTGGACCTGCCCACGATGGAGATCGAAGGCCAGGCGTACGTCCCGGTCTTCAGCTCCGAGGAACAGTTCCGTCAGGTCGTCGGCTCCCCCATGTCGTTCACCGTCGCGCCCGCGGTGGAGTTCGCGCGCGGTCTGCCACCGCAGGCCGGGATCGCCGTGAACCCCGGGGGACTGGTCGGTGTCCCGCTGCCGCCGCCCGCCGTCGCCGCCCTGTGCCGCGCCGGACGCGGACCGCTGGACGGCCCCGCGAGCGGCGGCCGGGTCAAGCTGTTCGAACCCGACTGGCAGGACGACCCGGTGGACTTCCTCGCCGCCGCCTCCAGGGAGTTCGAGGCCCTCGGCGTCGTCTCCACCGCCCGCCGCTGCCTCGCCGAGATCGAGACGGCCGAACCGGTGCTGTTCGTCGGCGTCGAACTGTCCTCCGCCGAACTGACCCGTGCGGAGGGCGACCTGCGGGCCGCGCCGATGGACGCGCTGGGCCGCGCGCTGGGCCGCGCGCCGGTGAAGTGGCCCGTCAACCTGGTCCTCCTGGACGTGGCCCAGGACCCGGTCGGCCAGTGGATGCGCGACCGTGTCCGCCCCTTCTACCAGTGGGAGCGATGAGGGGGCCGCAGTGCTGCCGGAGGACGGCCGCGAACCGGCGGAGCTCCCCGGGGTCGAGAGGCGCTTAAGCTAGGTTCATTGGCTTGGGCGAGGGTGTTGTACGGAGGGGCGATACAAAGTGAGCGCAGGCACCGCGGCGGCCGGACAGGTCGAGCACATGCTGCGCCAGGTGGCACCGGGGCGTTACGACGCCTACGAGGCGTTGCTGCGCGCGCTCGCGACCCCCTCCTCCGGTCACGTCTGGATGCTGCTGTGGCACGGTCAGGCGGGCTCCCCGGACGCCCAGTACGGGAACATGGAGGTCGACGGCTTCGGCTACGCGCCCTGCGTGACCTCCGCCCAGGAGCTGTCCGCCAGTGGCTGGAACCGGTCCTACGAGGTCGTCGACGGCCTCGAGGCCGCCCGCGCCCTCTACCCCGACCGCTACGGACTCTGGCTCAATCCGCACGCCCCCGGCGGCGGCCTCGGCATCCCCTGGCTCGATCTGCGCAGGCTCGCCACCGGCCTCGACCGTCAGCCCGCCGGGCCCCTGCGGCTGTCCGAACCCGCCATCGAGATCCCGCAGTTCTACGCCCTGCTCGCGCAGAACGCGCACCGCACCCCCGCCGTCCGCTCGCTGCGCCGTGCCTGGGTGCAGCCGTCGCTGGGCGCCCCGTACCTCGCCATCGGCCTGGACGTGTACGACACGTCGCCGCCGGCCGTGGACGCGGTGCGCGCGATGATGCGGCAGTCCCTCGGCGCGGTCCCGGACGGGCTCCCGGTGTCGACCGTCGCGATGTCCGACGAGCACGACCCGGTCGCTATGTGGCTGCGCGCCAACGCCCGCCCGTTCTACGACCGCGAGGCCCACGGCGCCGCTGCGCCCCCCGCCGCGGGCTCCGGCTATCCGCCCGCGCACCAGCGCTGACCGGGCCGTATGCGGGGGAGACGGGTACGGCCGCACCCTCCTGTGCTGACTCAGCGTGACGGTGTCCACGGAGTGGACACGAGCGTCAGCAGGGGCAGCCCACGCCGCTGCCGGGCACTGGTTTTGTGACAGGTTTTCAGCCATGTGCGCTCCGCTGTCGCCGGTTGACCGCCCGTCACCTGCGGTTTCACCTGTTCTTCACGCGGTCCGGCGCTTCCCATGGAGGGATACGGGGAGAGCCGAATGTCTCAGGACGGTTAATTCCTGAAGGGGGGGCGCCTGAAGAGTCCCTTATGTCAACTGTTCAGATCTCAGGTGGGTATCACCGCTATCCGGACTGTTCTCGACTCGCTGTGAACATCTGTAGTGTTCGGCCGGTCAAGATGCATCCACATAGCGGACCCGGAGTGGCCCCAATATGCGCATATCCAAGTCCCGAGCCGCTCGGGCGATCACGGCCGCGGTGGCGGTCGCTCTGATCGCCACGGGCTGCTCCAGCGACCGGGACAGTGACAACAAGAGCGACGGCAAGAAGGACACCTTCGTCTTCGCCGGTGCCGGTGACCCTGGCTCCCTGGACCCTGCCCTCGCGAGCGACGGTGAAACCTTCCGCGTGACGCGCCAGGCGTTCGAGGCGCTCATCGAGCACAAGTCCGGCGGCAGCGAGATGGTCGGCGGCCTCGCCGACAAGTGGTCGAGCAACGACAAGGGCACCGTCTGGACCTTCGACCTTCGCAAGAACGTGAAGTTCCACGACGGCGAGGCGTTCAACGCCGCTGCCGTCTGCGCCAACTACGACCACTGGTTCAACTGGACGGGCACCTACCAGTCCAGCGCGGTCTCGTACTACTGGCAGACCATCATGGGCGGCTTCGCGAAGAACGAGGACAAGGAAACGCCCGAGGCGAACTACAAGTCCTGCACCGCGAAGGACGAGAACACCGCCGTCATCGAGGTCAAGGAGCCCTCCGCCAACCTCCCCGGCGGCTTCTCCCTCAACGCCCTGGCGATCCACTCGCCGAAGGCCATCAAGGAGTACGAGAAGCAGGACGCCTCCGCCAAGGGCGACGCCATCACGTACCCCAAGTACAGCCAGGAGGCCGGCACGGTCGCCGGTACCGGCCCGTACAAGATCACGAAGTGGAACAAGGGCAACAAGGAAGTCTCCCTTGAGCGCTTCGATGGCTACTGGGGCGAGAAGGCGAAGATCAAGAACCTGGTCTTCCGTACGATCTCCGATGAGCAGACGCGCCGTCAGGCGCTCCAGGCCGGTGACATCGACGGCTACGACCTGGTCGCGCCGGCCGACGTCAAGACCCTCGAGGACCAGGGTTACGGCGTCCCGACCCGTGGCGTCTTCAACCTCTTCTACGTGGGCATGAGCCAGGAGGCCAACCCCGCGCTCAAGAAGAAGGAAGTCCGCCAGGCCATCGCGCACTCGATCGACCGGGAGAACCTGGTCAAGACCCAGCTGCCCGAGGGCGGCAAGGTCGCCGACCAGTTCATGCCCGACACGATCGAGGGCTACTCCAAGGACGTCAAGCAGTACCCGTACGACACGGCCAAGGCCAAGAAGCTCCTCAAGAAGGCCGGCCAGGAGAAGCTGAAGGTCGACTTCTGCTACCCGACCGAGGTCACCCGCCCGTACATGCCTGCCCCGCAGGACCTGTTCGAGCTGATGAAGGACGACCTGGAGAAGTCCGGCATCACCGTCACGCCCAAGGCGATGAAGTGGGCCCCGGACTACCTGGACGCCACCGAGTCGGGCTCCTGCGACCTGCACATGCTCGGCTGGACCGGTGACTTCAACGACGGCTTCAACTTCATCGGCACCTGGTTCTCCGGGTACGACAAGCAGTGGGGCTTCAAGGACAAGAAGGTCTTCGACGCCGTGAACGCCGGCTCCAAGCTCGGCAAGCACGAAGAGCGCATCGCCGCGTACAAGAACGCCAACGAGGTCGTCATGGAGTACCTGCCGGGTGTCCCGGTCTCGTCCTCCCCGCCGGCCATCGTCTTCGGCAAGAACGTGAACCCGCCGAACGTCTCCCCGCTGACGCAGGAAGTCTTCGCCGAGGCCTCGTTCAAGTAAGCGAGCAGTAGCCACCCAAGCACACAGGGTCCGCCCGGCCGTCGAAACTCACGGCCGGGCGGGGCCATTCATGGAACACATCACGTAAGAAAGGGGCATGCGGGGTGCTGCGTCTCGTCGTACGAAGACTGCTCCAGCTCATACCCACGCTGCTCGGCCTGTCGGTACTGCTTTTCCTGTGGCTCGACCGGCTGCCCGGCGGACCCGCCTCAGCGATCCTGGGGGAGAAGGCCACCGAGGCCGAAGTAATTCGCATCAACCGTGCGCTCGGGCTGGACCAGCCCGTCTACGTCCAGTACTGGCGCTTCATCAAGCGCATCGCCGAGCTCGACCTGGGCACCTCCACCCAGACCGGACAGCCGGTGTGGGACGAGTTCGTCCTGCGCTTCCCCGCGACCGTGGAGCTGTCCCTCCTCGCGATGCTCATCGCCGTGGCCGTCGGCATCCCGCTCGGCTACTTCGCCGCCCGCAACCGCGGCGGCTGGCTCGACGTCACCGCCGTCTCCGGCTCGCTCGTCGGCATCTGCATCCCGGTCTTCTTCCTCGCCCTGATCCTCAAGAGCGTCTTCGCCGTCCAGCTCGGGCTCTTCCCCGTCTCCGGACGCCTGGAGACCGGCATCGACGCCACGAGCGTGACCGGTTTCGCCGTCCTGGACGGCATCCTCACCGGGGAGTTCGACGCCGTCGGGAGCGCGCTCCATCACCTGGTGCTGCCCTCCATCGCCCTGGCGTCCATCCCGCTCGCGGTCATCGTGCGCATGACCCGCGCCAGCGTCCTGGAGGTGCAGGACGAGGACTACGTCCGCACCGCCGAGGCCAAGGGCCTCAAGCGGAGCGTCGTCCGCGGTCGGCACGTGCTGCGCAACGCGATGCTCCCCGTGGTGACCGCGGTCGGCCTGCTCACGGGCTCCCTGCTGTCCGGCGCGGTCCTGACCGAGTCGGTGTTCGACTTCGGCGGCATCGGCTCCTTCATCCGGACCGCGATCGACGGCCGCGACTACCCCGTGCTCGTCGGGTTCATCATGTTCATCGCGATGGTGTACGTCCTGATCAACCTGCTGGTGGACGTGGCGTACAGCCTCATCGACCCGAGAGTGCGGGTGCACTAGCGTGAGCGTCGCCACCAAGACCGACAAGATCCAGCGCCTCGCGGAACTGACCGCGACCAAGGAGACCAGCACCGGCGCCAGCCTGTGGAGGGAAGCCTTCCGCCGTCTGAAGCGCAGCAAGATGGCGATCATCGGTGCCGTCATCATCGGCCTCTTCGTCGTTGTCGCGATCGTCGGGCCGTACATCTCCCCGTTCACCCCCACCGCCCAGACCTGGCGCGGCGAGGTCTTCCCCAACCGGGGTGAGTTCGTCGGCCCGCGCGGCGAGAACTGGTTCGGGCTCGACCACCTCGGCCGGGACATGTTCTCCCGCATGCTGATCGGCGCCCGCCAGACCCTGCTCGTCGGCGTCGTCGCCACGCTCATCGGCCTGGTCATCGGCTTCCTGATCGGCGGCCTCTCCGGAGCCGCCGCCACCCTCGGCGGCGACACCGGAAGGCGCATCGACTCCGTCATCATGCGCTTCATCGACATGATGCTGGCGATGCCGTCGCTGCTGCTGGCCGTGTCCATCGCGGCCGTCATGGGCCAGTCGCTGACCACGGTGATGATCGCCGTGGGTGTGGTCCAGATCCCGGTGTTCGCCCGACTGCTGCGCGGCTCGATGCTGGCGCAGGGCGGCGCGGACTACGTGCTCGCGGCCAAGTCCCTGGGCGTGCGCAAGCGGCGCATCGTGGTCTCGCAGATCATCCCCAACTCGCTCAGCCCGGTGATCGTGCAGGCCACGCTCTCCCTGGCCACCGCGATCATCGAGGCCTCCGCCCTGTCCTACCTGGGCCTGGGCAACCCCGACCCGGCCATCCCCGAGTGGGGCGTCATGCTCGCCCAGGCACAGCGCTTCTTCGACAACGCGCCGATGATGTCGGTCTACCCTGCCGTCGGCATCGTCATCACCGCCCTCGGCTTCACCCTCCTCGGCGAGGCCATGCGGGAAGCCCTCGACCCGAAGCTGAGAGGCTGAACCACCATGTCTCTGCTCACTGTCGACGAACTGACCGTCACCTTCGGCGGCCGCGGCCGCAAGGAGTCCCGGGCGGTCGACGGCGTCTCCTTCGAGGTCGACCAGGGCCAGGTCGTGGGCCTGGTCGGCGAGTCCGGCTGCGGAAAGTCCGTCACCTCCCTGGCCCTGATGGGCCTGCTGCCCCCCAAGGGCGTCACGGTCGGCGGCCGTGCCGAATTCGACGGCACGGACCTGTTCACCATGAGCCCGTCCGCCCGCCGCGACCTGCGCGGCAGCAAGATGGCGATGATCTTCCAGGACCCGCTGTCCTCGCTCAACCCGGTCGTGCCGATCGGCGTGCAGGTCACCGAGATCCTGGAGCGCCACCGCGGGATGAAGGGGGCGGCCGCCCGCAAGGAGGCCGCCCACCTGCTGGACCGGGTCGGCATCCCCGACCCGACCCGGCGGCTCAAGGAGTACCCGCACCAGCTCTCCGGCGGCATGCGCCAGCGCGCGCTGATCGCCATGGCGGTGGCCTGCGCCCCGCGCATGCTCATCGCCGACGAGCCCACCACGGCCCTCGACGTGACCATCCAGGCCCAGATCCTGGAACTGCTCAAGGAGCTCGTGGACCAGGAGGGCACCGCCCTGCTGATGATCACCCACGACCTCGGCGTGGTCGCCGGCCTCTGCGACCAGGTCAACGTGCTCTACGCGGGCAAGGCCGTGGAGTCCGCCGGGCGCCGCGAGCTGTTCGCTCACCCCACCCACCCCTACACGCACGGACTGCTGGGCTCCATCCCGCGCCTGGACGCTCCCCGGGGCGAGTCCCTCAAGCCCATCCGCGGCTCCATCAACGACCGCGTCGCCTGGGCCGACGGCTGTGCCTTCGCACCCCGCTGCGACCGGTACGAGATGGGCTGCCTGACCGGCACCCCGCAGCTCGCCGAGCCGCGTGCCGCCGATCACCGGGTGCGGTGCGTCAACCCCGTACTCGACGACGCGAAGGCCGAGGAGGTCCCCGCATGAGCCTGCTCGAACTGGACGGCGTCAAGGTCCACTTCCCCATCAAGAAGGGCGTGCTGTTCGACCGTACGGTCGGGCACGTCTACGCCGTGGACGGGGTGTCCCTGAAGGTCGAGGCCGGCGAGACCTACGGTCTGGTCGGCGAGTCCGGCTGCGGCAAGACCACCCTAGGGCGGTCGGTGCTGCGGCTCGTGGACATCACCGAGGGGTCGGTCGTCCTCGACGGCACCGACCTGGCGAAGCTGCCGAACGAGGAGATGCGCCGCTTCCGGCGCCGGCTCCAGATGGTCTTCCAGGACCCGCTGGGCTCGCTCAACCCCCGGCAGAACATCGAGTCGATCCTGTCCGAGGGCATGGTCGCCCACGGCATCGGAAAGAACCAGGAGGAGCGCCGCGAGAAGATCAAGGCGATCCTGGAGCGGGTCGGCCTGCCCTCCAACGCCCTGGCCCGCTACCCGCACGAGTTCTCCGGCGGCCAGCGCCAGCGCATCGGCATCGCCCGCGCGCTGGTCCTCGAACCGGACGTGATCATCTGCGACGAGCCGGTCTCCGCGCTCGACGTGTCGATCCAGGCCCAGGTCGTCAACCTGCTGGAGGAACTCCAGGAGGAACTCGGCCTGACCTACCTGGTGATCGCCCACGACCTCGCGGTCGTCCGGCACATCTCCGACGTGATCGGCGTGATGTACCTGGGCTCGCTGGTCGAGGAGGCACCGAGCGACACGCTGTACGCCGAGCCCAAGCACCCGTACACCAAGGCCCTGATGTCGGCCGTGCCGGTGCCGGACCCGGAGGTGGAGGACCGCCGCGAGCGCATCCTGCTCACCGGCGACCTGCCCTCCCCGGCGAACCCGCCCACCGGCTGCCGCTTCCACACCCGCTGCCCCTGGGCCCAGGCCGAGAAGTGCGCGACCGAACGGCCGGAACTGCGGGACGTCGGCGGCGGCCACCGGGTGGCCTGCCACTACACCGCCGAGATCGCGGCCGGGACGCTGAAGCGGACCCACGGAGAGGTGGTGTCGGCGACCCGCGAGGGCGTCGAGGACGCCCCGGCGTCCGTGGGATCCGGTGACGTGACGGCGCCGGAGCAGTCCGGGACGCCGGTGGAGAAGGCCGCGGTGGAGGAGTCCGGGACCGCGGTGGAGAAGGCGGAGCCGAAGGTCGCGGACGAGAAGGCCGAAGCGGAGACCGAGCCGGAGAAGCCGGAGGCCGCGGTGGAGAAGGCGGAGCCGAAGGCCGTGACGGAGCCGGAGGCCACGGACGACAAGGCTCAGCCGGAGACCGGGACCGAGTCGGAGGCCGGGGCCGAGCCGGAAGCCGGGGCCGAGAAGAAGGCCGCGGCGGAGAAGGCCGTCTAGCCGACGCCGAGCGTCCGTGGAATGGTCCCCGGACAGGCAAGTTCACATCACCCCTCGCCTTGCTTTGTAAGGCGAGGGGTTCTTGCTGAGTAAGAATATGCGGGTGCTCCAGCAACTCTTCAGTCCGTCCCTCCTGCACGCGCTCGACCTGATCGGCATCTTCGTCTTCGCGATCTCGGGTGCCCTGCTGGCCGTCCGCAAGAACCTCGATGCCTTCGGCATCGCCGTCCTCGCGGAGGCGACGGCCCTCGGCGGCGGGCTCTTCCGTGATGTGGTCATCGGCGCGGTGCCGCCCGCCGCCTTCACAGACCTGGGGTACTTCGTCACCCCGCTGCTCGCCGTGGTGCTGGTCTTCTTCCTCCACCCGCACGTGGAGCGCATCCAGAACGCCGTCAACTTCTTCGACGCCGCCGGGCTCGGCCTGTTCTGCGTCGTCGGTACCAGCAAGGCGTACGACTACGGGCTCGGCCTGACGGCCTCGGCCTGCCTCGGCCTCGTCACCGCGGTGGGCGGCGGTGTGCTGCGGGACGTGCTCGCCAACGAGGTGCCCTCGCTGCTGCGCTGGGACCGCGATCTCTACGCGGTACCGGCGATGGTCGGCGCCACCATGGTCGCGCTGTGCATCCACTTCGACGCGCTGAACGCGTTCACCAGCAGCCTCGCCGTGATCACGGCGTTCGTGCTGCGACTGCTGGCGCTCCGGTACCACTGGCGGGCCCCCCGCGCGTGGCAGCGGCGTTCGACAGCCCGCGAGGAGGAGTAGCGGAGGAGCAGGGGAGCGGGGTGCGGTTCGGAGCCCGACCGGCACCCCAAAGCTACCGCTTAGTAGGTGTCTCTTGTACTGTTCACGCATGCCAGAAGCAGCCTCCGCCCCGGCCATCCGGGCCGCCATCGGCGACAGTGAGTTCGACCGCGACACCGCGGTCACGCCCCGTGAACCGGGCGTCTACGACATCGATCTCTCCGCCGGCTGGACGATCATCAGCGCCGTCAACGGCGGCTATCTGCTGGCCGTCCTGGGCCGCGCCCTCGCCGACGCCCTGCCGCACTCGGACCCGTTCACCCTCTCCGCGCACTACCTGACCGCCTCCCAGCCTGGCCCGGCGGTCGTCCGTACCCAGACCGTACGCGCCGGACGCACCCTCTCGACCGGGCAGGCGTCCCTCTTCCAGACCGATGGCCAGGGCCGTGAGATCGAGCGCATCCGCCTCCTGGCCTCCTATGGAGACCTGGGCGCCCTCCCCGACGACGTCCGTACGTCGGCCGAGCCGCCCGCGATACCGCCCATGGACCAGTGCTTCGGCCCCGAGGACGGGCCGGCCCCCGTCGAGGGCAGCTCCGCCATCATGGACCGGCTGATGCTCAAGCTCGACCCGTCGACCCTCGGCTGGGCCCTCGGGAAGCCCTCCGGCAAGGGGGAGATGCGCGCCTGGTTCGGGCTCGCCGACGGCCGGGACCACGACCCGCTCTCCTTGCTCCTCGCGGTGGACGCGCTGCCTCCCACCGCCTTCGAACTGGGGCTCAGCGGCTGGGTGCCCACGGTCGAACTGACGGTGCACGTCCGCTCCCGCCCGGCGCCCGGCCCGCTGCGGGTGTCGATCACCACGCGCAACCTCGCCGGCGGTTTCCTGGAGGAGGACGCCGAGGTCTGGGACAGCGCGGACCGACTGGTCGCCCAGTCCCGTCAGCTCGCCCGGGTGCGCCTGGGCTGAGCGGTCCTTCGCGGTACGGCCGACGGGTCAGCCGGCCGTACCGATGCCGGCCGTACCTCTGCCGGCCGTACCTCTGCCGGATGTGTCTCTGCCGGGTGTGCCTTCGCCGGCCGGGCGGTCCAGCCAGTGCAGGCGGCCGATGCTGATCAGCCGCAGCCGACGGGCCGCCGTCAGCGCCACGCGTTCCCGTGCCCGACCCCCGGGTCCGGGCGTCGATGTCGTTGCCGAGGCCCCCGTCGAGGCCGGTGCCTCCAGGAAGAGGCATCCCGTGGCGATCATCTGGTCGACGTAGAGCTGGGCCAGCATCAGCAGGTCGTCCTCGCTCCAGCCCGCGGACACCGGGTCCTCGGCCAGCGCCTTTGCGACCTCCTCGGCGAACCGGGCGAGCTGGTCGCGTATCGCCTCCCGGACCGCCTGCACCCCGCCGTGCCGTTCGCGGACGATGAACCGCATGTGGGCCGGGTACCGGTCCACATGCCCGGCGATCAACTCCACGGTGCGCGCGATGCGCTCTTCGGCGTCGCCGGTCGTGGACACCGCTGTCCCGATCAACGGGTGCAGGCTCTCGAGCGCCTCCCCGACCAGCGCCACGCCCAGATCCTCGATCGAGCGGAAGTGCCGGTAGAAGGCGGTCGGGGCGATCCCCACGGCCCGGGTGACCTCACGCAGGCCCAGGCTGCCGAGGCTCTGCTCCTCGAGCAGTTCCAGTGCCGCGTCGAGGAGTGCCCGCCGGGTCCTCTGCTTCTGCGCCTGCCGAATGCCCGAGGGGTGACTCATGCCATGCAGTCAACAACTGTTCTCCGGAATTGCAAAGCGCGACGTCGTACGCCGAGTGTTTAGACCATAGAGTCAGTGAACACTTGTAACTACAAGCGTTCACCGAACGCCGGACACCGAAGCCTGGAGGATCCGACTCATGCTGTTCCTCGTCGCCGCGCTCCTGCTCATGGGCGTCGTCCTGGGCACCGTGGCCCACGCGCCACTGACCGTCTCCGCGGTCGGGGGCGCCGTCATCGCCCTCTGGCTCGCCGTTTTCGCCCTGCGCGAGCGCCACACCCCCATCGACCGGGAGAGCTGACCACCATGGACCTCACCCCTCGGGTCGCCCACCGAACCGCCGTCCAGGACGCCGACGGCATGGCGGTCGCGTCCTTCGTCCTGGGCCTGCTGGGCCTGCTCGTCCTCAACGTCGTTCTCGGGCCGATCGCCATCGTGCTGGCGGGCGTCGCCCTGCGGCGGGGCACGACCCGGCGCGGACGCGCCGGCCTGGGCCTCGGCCTGGGCATGGCCGACCTGTTGGTCCTGCTGGCGTTGATGCAGATGAACGACACGATCTCCTGGAGCTTCTGAGCCGGCGGGGCATCCCGGCCGACCGCGCCCCGGGGTCACCGGACGCGGCCCGTAGAATCGGCCCCACCATGGCTTACCTCGACCACGCCGCGACCACCCCGATGCTTCCCGAGGCGGTCGAGGCACTCACCGCGCACCTCGGCGTCACCGGCAACGCCTCCTCCCTGCACGCCGCCGGCCGGCGTGCCCGCCGGAGTGTCGAGGAGGCCCGCGAAGCCCTCGCCGAAGCCCTCGGCGCCCGTCCCAGCGAGGTGGTCTTCACCTCCGGCGGGACCGAGGCCGACAACCTCGCCGTGAAGGGCCTGTACTGGGCCCGGCGCGACGCCGAGCCGGCCCGCACCCGGGTCCTCGCCAGCCCTGTCGAACACCATGCCGTCCTGGACGCCGTCCACTGGCTCGGCGAGCACGAGGGCGCCCTCGTCGAGTACCTGCCGGTCGACTCCTACGGCCGGGTCCACCCGGATGCCCTGCGCGAGGCGATCGCCCGCAACCCCGACGACGTCGCCCTCGCCACCGTGATGTGGGCCAACAACGAGATCGGGACGATTCTGCCGGTCCGTGAACTCGCCGAGGTCGCCGCCGAGTTCGGCGTCCCGCTGCACTCCGACGCCGTTCAGGCCTTCGGCCAGGTGCCCGTGGACTTCGCCTCGTCCGGGCTCGCCGCGATGACCGTCTCGGGCCACAAGATCGGCGGCCCGTACGGTATCGGGGCGCTGGTCCTGGGCCGCGAGTACGCCCCCGTACCGGTGCTGCACGGCGGCGGTCAGGAGCGGCATGTGCGCTCCGGCACGCTCGACGTGCCCGCGATCGCCTCCTTCGCCGTCGCCGGCCGGCTCGCCGCCGAGCAGTGGGAACGGTTCGACCGCGAGATCGGCGCGCTCCGCGACGACCTGGTCGCCGCGGTCCGCGAGGCCGTCCCGGACGCAGACCTGGGCGGCGACCCCGCGCCCGGGGGACGGCTTCCGGCCAACGCCCACTTCACCTTCCCCGGCTGCGAGGGCGACTCTCTGCTGCTCCTGCTCGACGCCCAGGGCATCGAGTGCTCCACCGGCTCCGCCTGCACCGCCGGCGTCGCCCAGCCCAGCCACGTCCTGCTGGCCACCGGTACCGACCCGGACCTGGCCCGCGGCACCCTCCGCTTCTCCCTCGGCCACACCTCCACCCGGGCCGACGTCGAGGCCCTGGCGAAGGCCATCGGCCCGGCGGTGGAACGTGCGCGGGCGGCGGGGCTGACCTAGTGCCCCGGCAGGCGGCGTTCGCCCGTCGAGGAGCGGCGTCCGGTGCGGCGAGTGGGGGTCCCCTCTGCTCGAAGAGCTTGAGGGGAGCGTGCCGGGCGTCGCGACGGGCCGAACGCCGCCTGCCGGGGCACCGGCTTCCCCCGGGCACGACTGCGACCTACGAGACGGGTTCCCTTCGCCGGTATGACCCGGATCAGGTGACTAGGGGTCGCCTTCCGGTCCTGTCCTGCGACCTTCCGGCCTCTCAGTCCGACCGTCGACGTCGGCACCAGCGGAAGTCGAAACCTCGCGCTGAAGTCGGCTACTCCGGTCGAACTCCCTCACTCATCTCGTAGGCCTGTTCTTATGATAGAACGCCCCTCTCTGGATGGAAGGGGGTGGGTTGAGGTTTTTTGTCCCTTTTTTCGGGTGGCGGGGTCGGCCGTCGCCGTGCGCGCCTGACGTACCAGCTTCATGTAGCGGTCCCAGTCCCAGTGCGGGCCCGGATCGGTGTGATCCGTCCCCGGCACCTCGATGTGGCCGATGACGTGCTTCCGGTCGACGGGTATGTCGTAGCGCGCACAGATCCGGGCCGTGAGCCGGGCCGAGGCCTCGTACATCTCGTCCGTCAGGTCCTGCGGCCGGTCGACGAATCCCTCGTGCTCGATGCCGATACTGCGCTCGTTGTAGCCGCGGTTTCCCGCGTGGTAGGCCACGTCCAGCTCGCGGATCATCTGCGTGACGCGTCCGTCCTGGCCGACGATGTAGTGCGTCGCCGCCTGGTGCCCGGGGTCCTGGAAGGCCCGTACCGCGCTGTCGAAACTGCCCTGGGTGACATGCACGATCACCATGTCTATGCCGAAGTCGTCGGGCCGGTCCGCGCGCCGCCAGTTGGCGTCCGAGGCCGCCACCCAGCGGGCGCCCGCGAAGTCGACCACGCCCTGCTCGCGCGGCTTCTCGACCCCGGGCACCCTCCACCACAGGCGGCCCAGTTCGTCCCGCGCCAGCACGGCCGTACCCGCGGCGGCGGCCACACCGCCGACGATCAGGGCCCGCCGGCCGATGCGACGGTCGCCGTCCTTGGCAGCCCGGTCCCCGGAAGCTCGTTTCTCCCCCATGCGATCAACAACGGATACCCGGTGGCTCCGGTTCCCGTTCCCCGTACCCTGGAAGGGTTATGACTGAGACCCCGCAGCCCTTCCGCCCCCTCCGTGTCCTGGCCGCCATGTCCGGTGGCGTCGACTCCGCCGTGGCCGCGGCCCGTGCCGCCGAAGCGGGACACGACGTGACCGGCGTCCACCTCGCGCTCTCCGCGAACCCCCAATCCTTCCGCACGGGCGCGCGGGGCTGCTGCACCATCGAGGACTCGCGCGACGCCCGCCGCGCCGCGGACGTCATCGGCATCCCGTTCTACGTGTGGGACCTCGCCGACCGCTTCCGCGAGGACGTCGTGGAGAACTTCGTCGCCGAGTACGAGGCCGGCCGCACCCCCAACCCGTGCCTGCGCTGCAACGAGAAGATCAAGTTCGCCGCGCTGCTGGACAAGGCCCTGGCCCTCGGCTTCGACGCCGTGGCCACCGGCCACTACGCGCGCGTGGTCACCCTGTCCGACGGCACGCGCGAACTGCACCGCGCCTCCGACATGGCCAAGGACCAGTCGTACGTCCTCGGTGTGCTGGACGACCGCCAGCTCGCCCACGCGATGTTCCCGCTGGGCGACACGGTCACCACCAAGGACGAGATCCGCGCGGAGGCGGAGCGCAGGGGACTGGCGGTGGCCAAGAAGCCCGACTCGCACGACATCTGCTTCATCGCCGACGGCGACACCCAGGGCTTCCTCGCGAACCGGCTGGGCCGGGCCGAGGGCGACATCGTCGACGAGTCCGGCGCCAAGGTCGGTACGCACGAGGGGGCCCACGGCTTCACCATCGGCCAGCGCAAGGGCCTGCGGATCGGCACCCCCGCCCCCGACGGCAAGCCTCGCTACGTCCTCGACATCTCCCCGGTGACCAACACGGTCACTGTCGGCCCCGCGGATTCCCTCGACGTCGGCGCGCTCACCGCGATCGAGCCCCGCTGGTGCGGCACCGCCCCGACCGGCCCCGGCACCTACACCGCCCAGCTCCGCGCCCACGGCGACGAGACCGAGGTCACCGCCGAACTCGTCGACGGCACCCTGGAGGTGTCGTTCAAGGAGCCGGTCCGCGGAGTGGCCCCCGGCCAGGCCGTCGTCCTCTACGCCGGCACCCGGGTGGTCGGCTCCGCCACCATCGCGTCGACGTCCCGCACGGTGAAGACCCCCACGACGGTCTGAGCCGGGGACGGTCCCCGCCCGGGGCGTGAGCGGTCGGCGACCCCATGCCCTTCCGGTGCTCATGTGAGCGTTGAGGCAGCACCGGGGAGTGAAGCGCTCACGTCTTCGGACGGGAGTGCTCCCTTCGCTCCGGGCCGGGGCCGGGTCGCCGGACGCCCGGCCGGCCCGGGCCGCCGGCCGCGTCCGCCGCGTCGGCTCGCGCTCGCGGAGTCCGGCCCCGCGAAGCCGAACGCCGTGGCGTTCGTGCCGGGGAGCCGGCCGGCGAGGGCCGGTGCCGGTTCCAGCAGGGCGGCGGCCGGCCCGCACGCGCTCCCGTGCGCGCCACCGGACGCGCGGTTCCCCCACCCGAGTGGTCCTCCCGCGCGCATCGCCCCGGACCCGTGTCCCGGACATCCGCGGTGACGATCATCCGGATGTGACTCATCGGATCCCCGGCCTCTCGCGCCGAACCCGCACCGCGGCCGCCACCGGTCTCAGCGCCCTGGCACTGCTGTCCTCTCCGGCCGTCCTGCCCGCCGCCCACGCGTCCGGTCCCGACCGGACGACCGAACGCCCCCCACGCGCCGTGTCCGCCTCCGAGGCGGACACGGCCGCCCGGTTGGAGGCGATCCGCGACACCCCGCGTCTGGCGCAGGACTTCTTCCGTCGTCTGCCCAAGGGCGGCGATCTGCACAACCATCTCTCCGGAGCGGTCTCCACCGAGTACCTCGTCGAACTGGCAGCCGAGGACGGGCTGTGCGTCGACGCCTCGACGATGACCGCCGTGGCACCACCGTGCGGCGGGGGCACCCGCCCCGCGGCGGACGCCCGCACCGACCGCGCCTTCCACGACGCGATCGTGCGTGCCTGGTCCATGCAGGACTTCCCGGCCGGCGGCAACGGCCACGACCACTTCTTCGACACCTTCGGCAAGTTCGGCGAGGTGACGTGGCGCCACCGCGGAAAACTGCTCGCCGAGGTCGCGGACGACGTCGCCGCGCAGAACCAGTTCTACCTGGAGACCATGGTCACCCCGGCCTCCGACGGGGCGAAGAACCTCGCGGCGGAGGTCGGCTGGGACGCGGACCTGGCCCGGCTGCACGAGAAGCTGACGGCCGGGGGCAAGCTGGACCGGCTGGTCACCGAGGCCCGGAAGGAGACCGACGACGCCGACGCCGAGTTCCGTACCGCCGCACGCTGCGACACCGACCGCCCCCGGCCCGCCTGCCGTCTCCCGGTGCGCTGGATCTCCCAGGTCTCGCGCGGCAGTTCACCGGAACGGGTCTTCACGCAGATGGCCCTCGGCATGCGCCTGGCCGAGCGCGATCCCCGGTTCGTCGCGGTCAACCTGGTCCAGCCCGAGGACTCGGAGAGCGCACTGCGTGACTACAGCCTGCAGATGCGCATGGTGGAGTACCTCCGCGGTGTCTACCCCGGGGCGCACGTCACCCTGCACGCGGGCGAGTTGTGGCCCGGCCTGGTCAAGCCCGCCGACCTCGCGTTCCACATCAAGGAGGCCGTGGACGTCGCCCGCGCCGACCGCATCGGCCACGGGGTCGACCTCGTCCACGAGGACGACTGGCAGCGCACCGCACGCACCATGGCCGCCCGCGAGACCGCCGTCGAGGTCCCCTTCACCAGCAACGCCCAGATCCTCGGTGTGCGCGGCGCCGACCACCCCTTCGAGACCTACCGCGCCCACGGCGTGCCCGTCGTGCTGGCCACCGACGACCCCGGAGTCAGCCGCATCGACATCAGCCACGAGTACCGGTACGCCGCCGACACGTACGGCCTGACCTACCCGGAGCTGAAGGACCTCGCCCGCGCCTCCCTGGAGTACGCCTTCCTCCCGGGCGCGAGCCTCTGGCAGGGCAACCCCACCCGCGACGGTTACCGTCCGGCCGTCGCCTGCCGGGGCGTCGACCTCGGCACCGCCCGCCCCGGCGCGGACTGCCGGCGCCTGCTGGACGCCAGCCCGAAGGCCGCCGCGCAGTGGCAGCAGGAAAGGGCCTTCCACCGCTTCGAGTCGAGGTTCCGCGCCCACCGCTGACCCCGTCGTGGCCCCTCGTTCCTCCCAGATCCCGTGGAGCCCCGTGAGCGCGTCCGCGCCGCGGGGCTCCACGGCCCGGTCGCGGCCGGTAATGGTTGGTGACAGGCCACCATCGGGTGACGAACTCCGGCGCAGGCCGGGGAGTCGCTTCAGGTTCGGCCGTGCGGATCACTCGCATGCAAAAGCCCAAGGCGGCAATCCCGTATCCGCCTCGACAGGAGGTCGGCCGTGCTGCCCAGTTTCCGGGTGGCCAACCACCGGTCCATCCGCGAAGAGACTGAACTCTCCCTTGTGGCGACCGAACTCAACGAGCACACCGCCCGTGAGACCGGTGCCAGTGCCGAGGGCAGGCCTGTCTCCGCGCTGCCGACGGTCGGGATCTACGGAGCCAACGCCTCGGGCAAGAGCAATGTGCTGCACGCCCTGCGTTTCATGCACAGCGCAGTACCGGACTCCTTCGCGGACCGGAGCAGGAAGGCCGGGATTCCCCGTGAGCCTTTCGCGCTCGCGGCGGAAGCACAGGAGGAGACCAGCTTCTTCGAAGTGGATCTCCTGCTCGGCAAGGACCGTGTCCGGTACACCTACGGCTTCGAGCCGTCGGACGAGCGGGTGGAGGCGGAGTGGCTGCACGCCTACCCGTCCGGGCGGCGCCAGATCTGGTTCGACCGCGAGGCGGACCGTCCGGACGACGAGGGTGGGGAATTCCGTTTTCCCGGCACCGGTCTGAAGGGGCAGAAGGACCTCATCGTCACCTCCACCCGCCCCGAAGCCCTGTTCCTCACGGTCGGCGCCACGCTCGACAACCCGTCGCTGGCGGCGGTCCACCGCTGGTTCGTCGACAACCTGTGGCCCGTGACCTCGGGAGGGGATGTCCCGCACCGGACCGAATGGACCCGCGGGAAACTCACCGACCGTAAGTCCGGCGCCGCGCTGCGGGAGCGGATCGGCGCCCTGCCGGCCGCGGCGGACCTGGGCATCGCCGGGCTGACGCTCGACCCCGAGAGCGGCGAAGTACAGCTCCTGCACCGTACCGCCGACGGCCCTCCCCAAGCCCTCGACTTCTGGAACCAGGAATCCCCGGGTACCCACGCATGGTTCGCGTTCCTGGGGCCGCTCTTCCATGTCCTGGACAAGGGGGGCGTGCTCCTCGTCGACGAACTCGACTCCAGCCTCCACCCGATCCTGGCCGCGGAGGTCATTCGCCTCTTCCAGGACCACGAGGCCAACCCGCGCCCCGCCCAGCTGATCTTCACCACGCACGACGCCACCCTGCTGGGGCCGTCCGTCGCTGACCGGCCTCTGGACCGCGACCAGGTGCGGATCGCCCTCAAGAACGCCACCGGCGAGTCCCAGCTCTCCCCGATCACCGCGGCTCGCAAGGCCCGCCGGGACGACAACCGCGAACGCCGCTGTCTGCACGGCCACTACGGCGGCATCCCACGCCTGACCAGTGGCGAGATCGCACGACAGATCGCACTCATCGAAGAGGGACTGCGGGCGACAGCGTGAACAGGGGGAGCAGAACCGAAACCAGCCGGGAGGCCGTCGCCGTCGTCGCCGGGACTGGGAGGCCGCCCCTCAGCTGCGAAGGCCGACCCAGTTCTATGGAGACGAGTCCCGACGGGTGGTCTACGTCGCAGCCGAGGGGGAGAAGACCGAACGCGACTACGTCGCCTTGCCGAACACGACCTACGGCGCACGCGAGAAGTTCTTCCTCAAGTTCTCCGGCACCAACAAGGGGCTCCGGCCGATGGAGGTCATCGATCTCGTCCTCGAATCGGCCTCGGACCCGGAGGACGAGAAGTGGGCTCTCTTCGACCGTGACACCCTCGACAACAGGGATGAGGACATCCCCGAGGCCATGCGGAACGCCGCCAGGAACGGGGCCCAGGTGGCGCTGTCCCGCACTGGTCGATCTCGTCCTCGTGCACGAGCTGTGCCATCTGCGAGCCCCCGGGCACGGCGCCGCGTTCCGCGGACTTCTCCGGCGGACGCGGCCGGACGCCGACGAGCGCGAGCGCCGGTTCGCCGAGCAGGAACCACAGCTGTGGCGGGGTGCGGTGAGGTGACACAGCACCGTGCCGGCCCCGCCCGGCGCCCGTTCACCGGCTGAAGAACTCCGTCAGGACCGGGGCCAGGACGTCCGGCTCCACCATGTGGGTCTGGCCCGCCAGGGTGCGGCAGGTGCCCCGGGGGACGGCGTCCGCGATCGCTCGGGCGGCCTTGCGCATCCAGGCCGGGCTCGCGTCGCCCGCGATGGACAGCACCGGGACGGGGACCGACGCCAGCAGCTTCACCGGGACGCCGCCGTTCCCCATGACCGCGTCGTCGTAGGCGAGGCTCGGCGCGATCGACTCCATTCCGGCCCACAGGGGGGACTGGCGGGCGCCCTGGATCACCGCCTCGCTCAGCCCGGTGAGACGCAGGAAAAGCTCCACCGCGTCCCCTCGCCGCCCCTCACGCAGGGCCTCGGCCAGGCGCTCGGTGTACAGGGCGCGCTCCCTCAGGTCCTCCTCGGACGTGGCGTACGGCGTCTCGTACACGGCGACATGGCGCACCGGCAGCCCGCTCGCCGCCGCGCGCAGCGCCAGCGCGCCACCCGAGGAGACGCCGTACAGCGACGCCTGTCCGCCCACCGCCTCGATCAGCGCCGCCAGGTCCTCGATCTCGCGTTCCACCGCGTACGGCAGCCGGTCCCCGCTCGCCCCGCGGCCCCGGCGGTCGTACACGACGACCCGGAACCGCTCCGAGAGCGGGGCGGCCAGCGGTGCCACCGTGGCGCCCGTCGACATCGCGCCGCTGACGAGGACGACCACGGAACCCCGCCCGGCGCTCTCGTGGGCGATGTGGGTGCCGTCACGCGAAACGATGTTCTTGTCCATGTCACCGCAGACTGCCGCACTGAGGCCCGATCGTCGGTGAGGCGGGCCGCGCGTCCGACGACCGCAACCCTTCTATCCGATCATCGGGCTTCCGTGTCTCCTTGGACGTCCACTTCGTAGAAGCACAGATGGTCCTTGATGCCGGCGACGTCCGGCTTCGGGTCCGGGTACGCCCACACCAGATCGGATGTGTCCGGGCGCGACCAGTAGGACGCGGTGCCCTTGAAGGGGCAGTGGGTGCGGGTGTCGGACAGGGTCAGCAGGTCGAGCCGTACGTCCTCGGGCGGGATGTAGTACCGCGCGGGGCAGCCCGTCTCGCGCAGCACCAGTGCCCGGTCGCTCTCGGCCAGGACCTCCCCGCCGTGCACCACGCGCACGTGCCGCTCGCTCCGCTCGACGGTGATGCGGTGTCCTGCGGTCATGGTCCACGCTCCTCGGTCAGCCGGGTCATGAGGTCATCCGGGCCGGCGGGTCAGGTCGAACGCCGGCCGGTCCGAACGCCGAACGGTGCAGCGTCCGCCGGAGCCGAATTCTTCCCTCCCCACCGGACCGGGCCCGTACCCTGGGGCCGTGAACATCTGTGTCTTCCTCTCCGCCGCTGACCTGGACGAGCGTTACACGCGCCCCGCGCGGGAGTTCGCCGAGCTGCTCGGCAAGGGCGGCCACACCCTGGTGTGGGGCGGCTCCGACGTCGGCCTGATGAAAGTCGTCGCCGACGGGGTGCAGGAGGCGGGCGGCCGGCTCCTCGGCGTCTCCGTGGAGTTCCTCGCGGCGAAGGCACGCGAGGGCGCCGACGAGATGATCGTCGCCCGGGACCTGGCGGAGCGCAAGCGCCTGCTCCTCGAGAAGGCCGACGCCGTGGTGATCATGGTGGGCGGCACCGGCACGCTCGACGAGGCCACCGAGATCCTCGAGCTGAAGAAGCACGGGCACACGGACAAGCCGGTGGTCCTGCTGAACAGCGCGGGCTTCTACGACGGCCTCAAGACCCAGTTCCGGCGGATGGAGGACGAGGGCTTCCTCCCCCGCGCCCTCACCGACCTGGTGTTCTTCGCCGAGGAGCCCGTCGGCGCACTGGCGTACCTGGAGGAGAGCCAGGGCATCTAGGGGGTGTTTCGGGTTCTCCCGGAGCGTCGCGACGCCCGGCACGCTCCCCCGAGCTCTTCGAGCAGGGAGACCCTCACTCGCCGCCCGGCACACCGGGAGCACGCACCGCACGCCGCTCCTTTCTCCACGGGAGAACCCGAGCCAGACCCTGACCACGCGGTGATGCGAGCATGACGGGCATGCCTACACATGTGATCACCGGAGCCGGCTCCGGCATCGGCGCGGCCGTCGCCCGCCGGCTGCACGCACGCGGGGACGAAATCGTCCTGCACGCACGCTCGGCGGGGCGCGCGAAGGAACTGGCGGCCGAGTTCCCCGGCGCGCGGACCCTCGTCGGCGACCTGGCCGACCCCGACCGGCTCAGCTGGGCCTTCTCCCACCAGTCCCTCCCGGAACGGGTGGACTCCCTGCTGCACATCGCCGGCGTCGTCGACCTCGGCGAGGTCGGCGAGCTGACCCCCAAGACCTGGCGGCACCAGCTCGACGTCAACCTCGTCGCCCCCGCCGAACTCACCCGGCACTTCCTGCCCCAGCTGCGCGCGAGCCGCGGACACGTGGTCTTCGTCAACTCCGGCGCCGGCCTGAGCGCCCACGCCCGGTGGGGCGCCTACGCGGCCTCCAAGCACGGCCTCAAGGCGCTCGCCGACTCCCTGCGCGAGGAGGAGCACGGCAACGGCGTCCGCGTCACCTCGGTCTATCCCGGCCGCACCGCCAGCCCCATGCAGGCCAAGGTGCACCGGCAGGAGGGCAAGGACTACGACCCCGGTCGGTGGATCGACCCCGAGTCGGTCGCCACCACCGTCCTCATGGCCCTCGACCTGCCCGTGGACGCCGAGGTCAACGACCTGACGGTGCGGCCGGGGCGCTGAGTTCCCGGGCACACGCCCGACGGCCCCACCGGAACACCATCCTCCCCGCCCGTTCCGTACGCTTCTCCGGTGAGCGAAAACAGCCAGTTCAGGTTCGGGGCCGCGACCGGGGTCGGGTCGATGCCGGGCGGGGAAGTCCGCGAGGCCGTCAAGACCGTCACCGGAAGCTTCGAGGACTTTCCCTTCCTGCCCGAACTGCCCGCCCGGGGACCCGGCGCGGACATGATCGGTCGGACCGCCGGGATGCTCGTCGAGCTGTACGCGCGGGTGGAGCCCAGCGGCTGGCGGATCGGAGACCGGCCCGGACGCGACACCAAGCGGGCCCGCTCCTGGCTCGGCGAGGACCTCGACGCGCTGGAGGAGTACACCCAGGGGTACGAGGGCCCGCTGAAGGTGCAGGCCGTCGGCCCCTGGACGCTCGCCGCCCACCTGGAGTTGCGGAACGGCGAGGTAGCCCTCTCCGACCCCGGCGCCTGCCGGGACCTCGCCGCCTCGCTGGCCGAGGGGCTGCGCCTGCACCTCGCCGAGGTGAGCCGGCGCGTGCCCGGCGCGCGGCTCGTCCTCCAGCTCGACGAACCCTCCCTCACCGACGTCCTGCGCGGCCGGGTGCGCAGCGCCAGCGGCTACCGCACCCACCCCGCGGTGGACCGGCAGCTCGTCGAGTCCGGACTGAGGGACGTGTTCGAGGTGCACGACGGTGGCCCGGTCGTGGTCCACTCGTGCGCGCCGGACGTCCCGTTCGCCCTGCTGCGGAGGGCGGGAGCGCAGGCGATCTCCTTCGACTTCTCGCTCCTCACCGAACGCGACGACGAGACGATCGGGGAGGCGGTCGAGAGCGGCACCAGGCTGTTCACCGGTGTCGTGCCGGGAACGGACGGCCCGTTGTCGGACCCTGCCGGTAGCGTCATGGGTGTCAGAACGCTGTGGCGCAGACTGGGGCTGCGGCCGGGCCTTCTCGCGGAGGCGGTCACGGTCACCCCGGCGTGCGGACTCGCGGGGGCCTCCCCGGAGTACGCGCGCGCCGCCTACGCGCACTGCGTCCGGGCGGCGAGATCCCTCGCGGACAACCCAGAGTGACAGGAGAAGACACGGTGGCGGGTGACCAGCAGGCGGAGACGACGAACGTGCCGGCCGAGGCGCGGGAGCAGCACGCCCGGCTCGCCGAGCAGATCGAGGAGCACCGCTTCCGGTACTACGTGAACGACGCGCCCGTCGTCAGCGACGCCGAGTTCGACCGACTGCTGCGCGAACTGGAGACGCTGGAGGAGCAGCACCCCGAACTGCGCACCCCCGACTCCCCGACCCAGAAGGTCGCTGGGGCGTACGAGACGGATTTCACCTCCGTCCAGCACCGCTCCCGCATGCTCTCCCTCGACAACACCTTCAACGACGACGACCTCGCCGCCTGGGTCGAGCGCATCCACCGGGAGCTGGGCGCACAGGAGTTCCACTTCCTGTGCGAGCTCAAGGTCGACGGCCTCGCCGTCAACCTCACCTACGAGCACGGGCGCCTGGTCCGCGCGGCGACCCGCGGCGACGGCCGCACCGGCGAGGACATCACGCCCAATGTGCGGACCATCGCCGAGATCCCGGACCGCCTGAAGGGCGACGGGGTGCCCACCCTCGTGGAGATCCGCGGCGAGGTCTTCTTCCCGATGGAGAAGTTCCAGGGCCTCAACGCCCGCCTGGTGGAGGCCGGTGACAAGCCCTTCGCCAACCCGCGCAACGCGGCGGCCGGTTCGCTGCGCCAGAAGGACCCGCGCGTCACCGCCACCCGCCCGCTGCACATGGTCGTCCACGGCATCGGCGCCCTGGAGGGCTTCGAGAGCCCCGCCCGCCTCTCCGAGGCGTACGACCTGCTGAAGACGTGGGGCCTGCCCACCTCCGAGCACAACCGTGTGGTCGACGGCCTCGCCGGCGTACGGGAGTTCATCGCGTACTACGACGAGAACCGGCACTCCGTGGCGCACGAGATCGACGGCGCGGTGGTCAAGCTCGACGAGATCCCGCTCCAGGGCCGCCTCGGCAGCACCTCGCGCGCACCCCGCTGGGCCATCGCGTACAAGTACGCGCCCGAAGAGGTCAACACCAAGCTCGTCAACATCCGTGTGGGCGTGGGCCGTACGGGCAGGGTCACGCCGTACGCGCAGGTCGAGCCGGTCACCGTGGCCGGTTCCGAGGTGGAGTTCGCCACGTTGCACAACCAGGACGTGGTCAAGGCCAAGGGTGTTCTCATCGGGGACACGGTGGTGCTGCGCAAGGCCGGTGACGTCATCCCGGAGATCCTCGGCCCGGTCGCCGACCTGCGCGACGGCAGCGAGCGCGCGTTCGTGATGCCGGCGAAGTGCCCGGAGTGCGGTACGCCGCTGCGGCCGATGAAGGAGGGTGACGTCGACCTGCGCTGCCCCAACGCCCGCACGTGCCCCGCCCAGTTGCGGGAGCGCCTGTTCTATCTCGCGGGCCGCAAGGCGCTGGACATCGAGCACTTCGGCTATGTCGCCGCCGCGGCGCTCACCCGGCCGTTGGAGCCCGCGGAGCCGCCGCTGAAGGACGAGGGCGACCTGTTCGACCTCACCATCGAGCAGTTGCTGCCCATCACGGCGTACGTCCTCGACCAGGACAGCGGGCTGCCCAAGCGGGACCCGAAGACGGGTGAGGAGAAGACCGCCACCGTCTTCGCCAACCAGGAGGGCGAACCGCGCAAGAACGCGGTCGCGATGCTGGCGAACATCGCGGCGGCGAAGGAGCGTCCGCTCGCCCGGGTCCTCACCGGGCTGTCGATCCGGCACGTCGGCCCGGTCGCGGCGGAGGCGCTGGCCCGGGAGTTCCGGTCCGTCGACCGGATCGAGCAGGCCACCGAGAAGGAACTGGCCGACACCGAGGGCGTCGGCGGCATCATCGCCGCCTCGGTCAAGCAGTGGTTCGCCGAGGAGTGGCACCGCGAGATCATCCGCAAGTGGCGGGCGGCCGGCGTCCGCATGGAGGACGAGGGGGCCGGGGAGGACCAAGGCCCGCGCCCGCTCGAGGGCCTGACGGTCGTGGTGACCGGCACCCTGGAGCACTTCACCCGGGACGGTGCGAAGGAGGCGCTGCAGACCCGTGGAGCGAAGGTGACCGGTTCGGTCTCGAAGAAGACCTCCTTCGTCGTCGTGGGCGACAACCCGGGGTCGAAGCACGACAAGGCGGTGCAGCTCAAGGTGCCGGTTCTGGACGAGGAGGGCTTCAACGTCCTGCTCGACGAGGGGCCGGAGGCGGCGGCCGGCGTGGCTCTGCCCACCGAGGACCAGGGGTGAAAGGTCACCCGATCGGTGCATACCAGATGCATACGGGTGGCTGGGGCGCATTCGGGCAACCGTCGGAGACCGGTGCCCCTGGAAGCCCGCTGCGGCCTACTGTTGGGAGGTGCGCCCGCCGTGCCCAGCTGCGGTCGGGGCATCCTCGTGTTCGTGGCGGCACCGTGGAAGGGCTTTCTATCGCGAAGTCGCCGGGGGTTGTCGGGCATCGAGCCGTGTGGCGTGGGCACCGCCGGCTGTGAGAGGGACGGGAATGGAACCCACCGAGAGCGCCGCCCCGGGCTCACGGCTGCGCCTGGGCCTGCGCCGCATGGCGGCCGTACGGCGGCGCGGACGTGGGACGGGACGGCCCGCGGGGCCTGCGGGCGCACCAGGGCGCCCCGGGGCGCGTACCGCGGACGCACGCCCCAATGGCGCGCGCGGCACCGGACAGCAGGCCGCGGGGCAGCCGGCGGCAGGACAGCCGGGCGCCGGAGCGCCCCCGCTCGCCACCGGACTGTCCTCGGACGGTCCCGGGCTGTCCGGAGCGCACGCGGAACGGCACCTCTCCTGGCCCGCGTTGCCCACGGCGGTCGTCTCGGCGGCGGCGTTCGTGCTCGGCGCCGGCGTCCTGGGGGCGTTCACCGGTGGTCACGCGCTCTTCCCGTCCGGCCGCGTCGGCTGGTCCCTGGCCGTACTGACCGGGATCGTCGTCGGCCACCTCGTGATGCTGGGCCGCTCCCGCTGGTGGGGCGGCACCGGCTCGGGCGCCGCGGTCACCCTCGCCGTGCTGCTGCTCTACGGCTGGGTCCCGGCCGGCATGGTCAGCCTCACCGTGGTCGTGCTGGTCGGCGTGGCCCGGCGGGGCCGCCGGCGGCAGGGCATCCTGCACGGCGCGGTGGACCTGCTCGGCGTCGGCGCCGGCGCGCTGGTGCTGGCCCTGTGCGGGTCCGTACCGTCCGTCGAGCACCCCTCGACCCCGGACACCTGGGGGCTGCACACCGCCTTCGAGGTGATGCTGGTCGCCGCCGCGTATCTCGCGGTCGCCCGCACCCTCTACTGGTACCTGCACGTCCCGCGGGGCGGACTGCCCACGGTCGCCCGCACCGCCCTGGTCAGACAGGGCCTGGTCGCGGTGGCGCTGCTCGGCATAGCGCCGCTCATCTGCGTCGTCGCCGACGCCCGGCCGATCGTCCTGCCGCTGTTCGCCATCCCGCTGATCGCGCTCGACTCCATGCTGTGGATAGCCAGGGCCCGCGCGGAGGAGCAGTTGCGCGATCCGCTGACCGGGCTGCCCAACCGTCAGTGGCTCCTCGAGCGCATCTGGACCGCGCTGGACGACGCCGAGCGCGCGGGCGCCCGCGCCACTCTCATGCTGATCGACCTCGACCGGTTCCGATCGGTCAATGACACTCTCGGTCACCTCGCGGGTGACCGGCTGCTGCTGCAGATCGCCGACCGGCTGAGGCTGGCCCTGCCGCGCGGGGCGGAGGCCGCGCGGCTCGGTGGCGACGAGTTCGCCGTCTTACTGCCGGTCGTCGACTCCACCACGTCCGCGACCCGGGTCGCCCGCAGCCTGGTGGCCGCCCTCAGCTCGCCCCTCGACCTCGACGGCCTCACCCTCGTGCTGGAGGCCAGCGCGGGCGTCGCCGTCTTCCCCGACCACGCCCTCGACGCGGAGGGCCTGCTGCGGCGCGCGGACGTGGCGATGTACCAGGCCAAACGGGACCGCACGGGCGTCGAGGTCTACGAGTCCAAGCGGGACTCCAACACCCCCGACCGGCTGGGGCTTCTGGGTGATCTGCGCCGGGCCCTGGACGCCCACGAGGTCCAACTCCACTACCAGCCCAAGGTCCGCTTCGACGGACAGGTCGCGGGCCTGGAGGCCCTGGTCCGCTGGGTGCACCCGGAGCGCGGCAGGGTGCCGCCGGACGAGTTCATAGCGATCGCCGAGTCCTCCGGCCTGATGCCGCAGCTCACCGACTACGTGCTGGAGGCCGCGCTCGGGCAGGTCGCCCGATGGCGTGCCCAGGGCCTGTTCGTGCCGGTGGCGGTCAACGTCTCCCCGCGCGACGTGCACAGTCCCGGCTTCGCCGGCTCCGTCGCGGCGCGACTGGCCCGGCACGGCGTACCGGCCGGAGCCCTCCAGCTCGAGATCACCGAGCACGTCCTCCTGGAGGACCCGCAGCGCGCCGCCGACACCCTCAACGGACTGGCCGGACACGGTGTGAAGATGTCCCTCGACGACTTCGGCACCGGCTACTCCTCCCTCGTGCACCTGCGGCGGCTGCCCGTCAGCGAGCTGAAGATCGACCGCTCGTTCGTGGCCCGGCTGGCCGTCGACACCGAGGACGCCGCGATCGTGCGCTGTACCGTCGACCTCGCCCACTCGCTCGGACTGCTCGTCGTCGCCGAGGGCGTCGAGGACGACGAGACCTGGGAACGCCTGCGCGACCTCGGCTGCGACGCCGTCCAGGGCTGGCTGGTCGCGGCCGCGATGCCGTCCGACGAAACCACGGCCTGGCTCCTCGCCCGCGGCTCCCGCGGCTGGCAGCGCCCGGCAGCCGCCCTCCCGGCAGCAGCCGCCGACGACTCCGGCCACCCGGCCTGAACCCGCGAAGCGTCCCGCTTTCGGGGGGTGCGGGGAAACCGTTTCACGGGTACGGGGCCGGGCCCCATAGGATTGGGGCCTGTCGTCACCTTCCCGCCTGCCGCGCCACGCCTGGCCCGGGACGCGACGGCAGGTCCTAGCCCGAACCGCACACTCACCCCAGAGGAACGCTGCATGCCTGGCATTACGCGCGAGGAGGTCGCCCACCTCGCCCGGCTGGCGCGTCTGGAGCTGAAGCCCGAAGAGCTCGACCACTTCGCAGGCCAGCTCGACGACATCATCGGCGCGGTGGCCCGCGTCAGCGAGGTCGCCGACCAAGACGTACCGCCGACCTCGCACCCGCTCCCGCTGACGAACGTCATGCGCCCGGACGAGGTCCGTCCCTCGCTCACCCCCGAGCAGGCGCTCTCCGGCGCCCCGGCCCAGGAGCAGCAGCGTTTCAAGGTGCCGCAGATCCTGGGGGAGGACTGAATCGCATGATCGACATCATCAAGCTCACCGCGGCCGAGACCGCCGCGAAGATCGCCTCCGGCGAACTCACGGCCGTCCAGGTCACCGAGGCCCACCTGGCCCGGATCGAGGCCGTCGACGAGAAGGTGCACGCCTTCCTGCACGTCGACCGCGAGGGTGCCCTCGCCCAGGCCCGCGCCGTCGACGAGAAGCGTGCCAAGGGGGAGAAGCTCGGCCCGCTGGCCGGCGTCCCCCTCGCGCTCAAGGACATCTTCACCACCGAGGGCATCCCGACCACCGTCGGCTCGAAGCTCCTCGAGGGCTGGATCCCGCCGTACGACGCGACGCTCACCAAGCGGCTCAAGGCCGCCGACGTCGTCATCCTCGGCAAGACCAACATGGACGAGTTCGCCATGGGCTCGTCGACCGAGAACAGCGCCTACGGACCGACCGGCAACCCCTGGGACCTGACCAAGATCCCCGGCGGCTCCGGCGGCGGGTCGAGCGCCGCGCTCGCCTCCTTCCAGGCCCCCCTCGCCATCGGCACCGACACCGGCGGCTCCATCCGCCAGCCGGCCTCCGTCACCGGCACAGTCGGCGTGAAGCCGACGTACGGCGCGGTCTCGCGTTACGGCATGGTGGCGTTCTCCTCCTCCCTCGACCAGGGCGGTCCCTGCGCCCGCACGGTCCTGGACGCGGCCCTGCTGCACGAGGTCATCGCCGGACACGACCCGCTCGACTCCACCTCCGTCGACGCCCCGGTCCCGCCGGTCGTCGAGGCCGCCCGCAACGGCTCGGTCGCCGGCATGCGCGTCGGTGTGGTCAAGCAGTTCCGCGGCGAGGGCTACCAGGCCGGCGTCATCCAGCGGTTCGACGAGTCCGTCGAGCTGCTGAAGGGGCTCGGCGCGGAGATCGTCGAACTGGACTGCCCGTCCTTCGACCTCGCGCTGTCGGCGTACTACCTGATCGCCCCGTCCGAGTGCTCCTCCAACCTCGCCCGCTTCGACGGCCTGCGCTACGGCCTGCGGACCGGCGACGACGGCACGCACTCCGCCGAGGAGGTCACCTCGCTGACCCGCGAGGCCGGTTTCGGCCCCGAGGTCAAGCGCCGCATCATGCTCGGCACGTACGCGCTCAGCTCCGGCTACTACGACGCGTACTACGGCAGCGCCCAGAAGGTCCGTACGCTGATCAAGCAGGACTTCGACAAGGCGTTCGAGCGGGTCGACGTGATCGTCTCCCCGACGACCCCGACCACCGCCTTCGCGATCGGCGAGCGCGCCGACGACCCGATGGCGATGTACCTCGCCGACCTGTGCACCATTCCGACCAACCTGGCCGGCAACGCGGCCATGTCGCTGCCCTGCGGCCTCGCGCCCGAGGACAACCTGCCGGTCGGACTGCAGATCATCGCCCCGGTCATGAAGGACGACCGCCTCTACAAGGTGGGCGCAGCCGTCGAGGCGGCCTTCGTGGAAAAGTGGGGCCACCCGCTGATCGAGGAGGCTCCGTCGCTGTGAGCGCACTGACCAAGGCCAAGGGCTTCAAGAAGTCCAGGTCCGGTACGTATCTGTCCATGGCCGCCACCGCGTTCGGCGCGGTCGGTGTCGCCAAGCGTGTCAAGAAGGCGCGGCACGAGAAGGACACCCTGGTCCTGATCGACGCCACCGTGTCCGCCGTCGCGATCGTCACGAGCCTCGCCATCCTGTACCGCGAGCTGAAGCGGCTGGGCGACGACGACGTCCTGCTGGGCTGAGAGGGAAGTTACACCGTGACCACCACGACCGACCTGGTGTCGTACGAGGACGCACTCGCGTCGTACGACCCCGTCATGGGCCTCGAGGTCCATGTCGAACTCGGCACCAGGACCAAGATGTTCTGCGGCTGCTCGACCACGCTCGGCGCCGACCCGAACACCCAGACCTGCCCCACCTGCCTCGGCATGCCGGGCGCGCTCCCGGTCGTCAACGCGATCGGCGTCGAGTCCGCCGTCAAGATCGGTCTCGCGCTGAACTGCGAGATCGCCGAGTGGTGCCGCTTCGCCCGGAAGAACTACTTCTATCCGGACATGCCGAAGAACTTCCAGACCTCCCAGTACGACGAGCCGATCGCCTTCAACGGCTACCTCGACGTGCAGCTGGAGGACGGCGAAACCTTCCGCGTGGCCATCGAGCGCGCCCACATGGAGGAGGACACCGGCAAGTCGACGCACGTCGGCGGCGCCACCGGCCGTATCCACGGCGCGTCCCACTCCCTGCTCGACTACAACCGCGCCGGCATCCCGCTCATCGAGATCGTCACCAAGCCGATCGAGGGAGCGGGCGAGCGTGCCCCCGAGGTCGCGCGCGCCTACGTGCGTGAACTGCGCGAGCTCATCCGGGCGCTCGGCGTGTCCGAGGCCCGGATGGAGATGGGCCAGATGCGCTGCGACGTCAACCTGTCGCTGCGCCCGCACGGCCGGGAGAAGTTCGGCACCCGCTCGGAGACGAAGAACGTCAACTCGCTGCGGTCCGTGGAGCGCGCGGCCCGCTTCGAGATCCAGCGGCACGCCGCCGTGCTGAACGACGGCGGGACGATCATCCAGGAGACCCGGCACTTCCACGAGGAAACGGGGTCGACGACCTCCGGCCGCGTGAAGGAGGAGGCCGAGGACTACCGGTACTTCCCGGAGCCCGACCTGGTCCCCGTCGCCCCGTCCCGTGAGTGGGTCGAGGAGCTGCGGGCAGGCCTGCCCGAGCTGCCGCTGATGCGCCGCAACCGGCTCCGCGAGGAGTGGGGGATCTCCGGCACCGACATGCAGGCGATCCTCAACGCCGGTGCGCTGGACCTGATCGTCGCCACGATCGACGCCGGCGCGGACGCGGCCTCCGCCCGCAAGTGGTGGATGGGCGAACTCGCCCGCAGCGCCAACGAGTCCGCCAAGGCGCTCGACGAGCTGGCGATCACGCCGGAGCAGGTCGCCCGCGTCACCGCGCTGGTGACCTCCGGTGACCTGAACGACAAGCTGGCCCGTCAGGTCATCGAGGGTGTCCTCGCGGGCGAGGGCACGCCGGACGAGGTGGTCGACAAGCGCGGCCTGAAGGTCGTCTCCGACGACGGGGCGCTCACCGCCGCCGTGGAGGAGGCCATCGCCGGCAACCCGGGCGTCGCGGACAAGATCCGCGGCGGCAAGGTGGCGGCGGCCGGTGCGCTGGTCGGCGCGGTCATGAAGGCCACCCGCGGCCAGGCGGACGCGGCCCGCGTCAAGGAGCTGATCCTCCAGCAGCTGGGCGTCGCCGAGGGCTGACCCCCGGGCGCCGCACGGCAGAGCGAAGAGGGGGACGCATCGGGTTCGATGCGTCCCCCTCTCTCCTGTCTCATGCGGGCAGCCCTCTCCTGCGGTCAGCGCCGGTGCCATTGCGTCGGAAATCGGGCGGACCGCCATCGAAGTGACTGCTTCGGCCGGGCGGCGGGCTGCCGCGGAACGTCGGGCCGGCGGACGCCGACAGGCGATCCGCACCCCCGCATCCCGGTTTCCGGACCCGAGGCGCTACGCTCCCGCGGCATGAGCGGACGCGCTGATTCCGACCCGCCCCCGGACACTCGCGACGCCGACGCCGACGCCGACGCCGACGCCGACGCCGACGCCGACGCCGACGCCGACGTCGGGCACGGGGGCGACGCCGACGATGCCGGGCACGGGGAGCGCGGCGAGCAGGGTGACGGCGCCCTGCGCCGGGCCGCGGTCGGCGCCGGTGCCGTACTCGCCCTGGCCGGGACGGCCGCAACGCTGCTCCGCCTCACCGGCCCGGTCCCGGCCTTCGTCCCGGTGGCCTATGCCTGCGGCGCCGGCGCCTGCGCACTCGCCGCCGTGCTGGGCTCACGCGGACGGACCCGCAGGGCGCTGTGGCTGTTGATCGCGGGGCTGATGGTGATGGCGCTGGGGGATCAGTTCGACTGACCCCTGCACGGGTGAGCGATCTCACATGCGAAGAAGGCTTCAGGTGATCGTCGTGGGATGTGCAGATTCTGTGCGCTGTGAATAAGCACACGAATGTAACAAAGGATCATTCAGAGCTGGAAGAGTGCTAATTCCTTGCTCATGCGTTCTTTGCGGGCTGTTCGGTTCACAAGCGGCTGTTCCCGGTCAAAGATCCACCGACAGTCACTCTGGAGCATGATTCGTGACAGCACTCGCACGCTGGTGTGTCCGACGCCGTCTGATCACCGTTCTGCTGTGGCTCCTCGCCTTCGGCGGGGTCGCGGCCGGAGCCTTCGCGACCGGAAACGCGTACTCGAACGACTACGGCGTGCCCGGCACCGAGTCCGGGCACGCCGCCGAACTGCTGCGTCAGGGGTTCCCGGCCCTCTCGGGCGACAGCGACATCGTCGTCTGGCACACCCCGTCCGGCAGCGTCCTGGACTCCGACGTCGAACAGAGCATGACCCGCACCCTGGACCGGATGGAGGACCTGCCCGGCATCACCGCCGTGACGGGCCCGTACAAGGACGACGGCACCGGCGGGATCAGCGCGGACGGCCGCACCGCCTACGCCACCGTCATCTTCGACGACCTGGCCAAGGACATCGGCAAGGGCGAGGCGGCGGCCGTGCTCGAGGCGGCCAAGGCCGCGGAGAGCGACGGCCTCCAGGTGGAACTGGGCGGCAGCGCCGCCGCGCTGACCGGGGCACCCGAGGGGCACCTCGCCGAGATCGTCGGAGTGGCCGTCGCCGCCGTCGTCCTCTTCCTCGCCTTCGGCTCGCTCGCCGCCTCGCTGCTGCCCATCGCCACCGCGCTGGTCGGCGTCGGCACCGCGTACGCCTCGATCGTGCTGCTCGGACACGTCATGACCGTCGCCGACTTCGCGCCGATGCTGGGCATGCTGATCGGACTCGGCGTCGGCATCGACTACGCGCTGTTCATCGTGAGCAGGCACCGGCGCGGACTGAAGCGCGGGCTGTCCGTCGCCGAGGCCGCCACCGACGCCGTCGCCACCACCGGACGCGCGGTCGTGTTCGCGGGGGCCACCGTGTGCATCGCCCTGCTGGGCATGCTGATCCTCCGGCTGAACTTCCTCAACGGCGTCGCCGTCGCGGCCTCGCTCACCGTGGTGCTGACCGTCGCCGCCTCCGTCACCCTGCTGCCCGCGCTGCTGTCGTTCATCGGCATGCGCGCGCTCAGCCGCCGCGAACGGCGCCGACTGGCTCGGACCGGCCCGCAGCCGGAGCTGCCGACCGGCTTCGCCGCCCGCTGGGCGGCGTTCGTGGAGCGCAGGCCCAAGCTGCTCGGTTCGCTCGCCCTGCTCGTCATGGCGGTACTGGCGCTGCCCACCTCCTCCCTGCACCTCGGCACGTCCGACCAGGGAAACGACCCGAAGACCTCCACCACCCGCCAGGCCTACGACCTCCTCGCCGACGGATTCGGCCCCGGCGTCAACGGCCCGCTCACCCTCGTGACCGAGGTCGACGGCGCCGCCGACCGGCTCGCCCTGGACCGGATCGGCCCCGTCCTGGGCAAGACCGAGGGCGTCGCGTCCGTCGGGCCGGTGGTCCACAGCGCGGACGGCGGCACGGCGTACCTCTCCGTCGTACCGGAGTCCTCCCCGCAGTCGAAGCGGACCAGCGACCTGGTCGACCGGCTGCGCGAGGACGTACTGCCGCGCGCCGAGGCCGGCACCACCCTCGATGTGCGGGTCGGCGGCGTGACGGCCGGCTACGACGACTTCGCCGACGTCATCGTCGGCAAACTGCCTCTCTTCGTCGGCGTCGTCATCGGCCTGGGCTGTCTGCTGCTCCTGCTCGCCTTCCGGTCCGTCGCCATCCCGCTCAAGGCCGCGGCGATGAACGTGGCCGCCGTCGCCGCCGCCTTCGGCGTGGTCGTGGCGATCTTCCAATGGGGCTGGGGCAGTGAACTGCTGGGCCTCGGCAGCGCGGGCCCCATCGAACCCTTCCTGCCCGTGATCATGGTGTCGGTCCTCTTCGGGCTCTCCATGGACTACCAGGTCTTCCTGCTCAGCCGGATGTACGAGGAATGGCTGGAGACCGGCGACAACCGGCGCGCGGTACGGGTCGGCCTCGCCGAGACCGGCCGGGTGATCAAATCCGCGGCGGTGATCATGATCTCGGTCTTCCTCGCCTTCGTCCTGACCGGCGACCGGGTGATAGCGATGTTCGGCATCGCGCTCGCCGCCGCCGTCGCCCTCGACGCCTTCGTGCTGCGGACCCTGCTCGTCCCCGCGCTCATGCATCTGCTCGGCGACGCCAACTGGTGGCTGCCGCGCCGGCTGGACCGGATCCTGCCGCGCATCAGCATCGAGCCGCCCGAGAGCCGTGCCGCCCATGAGAGGCTGGCCGCCGCCACCGACGCCGAGGTGGAGGACGTGTTCGCCGAGGAGGAGCGGAAGACGGATGTACGCCATACGACTGGGTGACGACGGAGCCGAACTGCGTCCCCTGGAGCCCTGGTACGCGGAGGAATTCCTCGCCCATCTGGAGCGGGGCCGGGAATTCATCAACCAGTACGTCCCCTTCGGCTCCAAGGCCATCGACGTGCCCACCGCGCGCGAGGCCCTCCAGCGGTACGCCGACTTCCGCGCCGCCGACACGGCCGCGCTGCACGGCCTGTGGCTGGACGGCACACTCGTGGGCGGGGTGCTCACGCTGAACTTCGACGCCGCGGGCGGCACCTGCGAGGTCGGCTGCTGGCTGGAACCGGCCGCCACCGGGCGCGGGCTCGTCACCCGCGCCATGCGGGTGCTGATCGACTGGGTGATCGACCAGCGGGGCGTCCACCGCGTGGAGTGGGTGGCCGCCGCCGGCAACGAGCCCAGCCTCAACATCGCCCGCCGGCTCGGCATGACCCTCGACGGGGTACGGCGCCAGTCCCATCTCCACCACGGCGTACGGCACGACCTGGAGGTGTGGTCGGTCCTGGCACCCGAATGGCGGCAGGCACGCGCGGCGCACAGCGATCGTTAAGGCACTTCTCAGAGAGCCTCCGTACGGTGCGTCTCATGGGAACCGAGACCGAGACCGAGACCGAGACCGAGAAGGCGGCCAAGGCCGAGGACAACAGCGCGGACAGGAGCGGGACCGAGGCCGAGGCCGGGGCAGCCGTCGACGCCGACGCGGCCGACGGCGGCACCACGGAGCCGGAGACGGAAACAGAAATGGAAACGGCCTCGAAGCCGGGGGCCCAGGATGCCCACGGGGTCGGGCCGGGCGCCGCGGCGATCGTCTCCGCCGGGCTCGGTGTCGTCTCGCTCACCGGTAGCTGGCTCGGCACGGTGGCCGCCGCCCGCGAGACCCTCGTCGGCCAGCTGGAGACCGCCGCGGACTCGACCGTCGCCGTACAGATCAAGGAGGTCTACGGCGACGCCTGGCAGACCAGCGCACTGTGGGGCGGCCTGTTCGCACTCACCGCGCTGATCATCGGCGTCGCGGTGCTCGCCCGGCCCGCGTTCGGCATGCCGGGCGCCGCGCAGGCGCCCTGGATCAAGTCGGTCGCCTGGGCCGGCGTCGCACTCGGCGTCATCGGACTGCTGCTCGCCGTCCTCAAGTACACCGACGTCCTGCTGGGGCTGCCCGCGGCCGGTTGAGCCGCCGCGGGCCCCCGGCAGACACCGGGGAGGGCCCGCGCAGTTCCCGAGGGGCCTTAGGCCGGCCACCAGCACCTTATGGCCGGACCAGGGCCCCTCACGCACACCTAAGGCCCCGAAGGCCGCCGAAGATGCGGAACTCTCCCGATGTGGCCGGCCCGTCTGGGAGACGACGGTGGAGGCATCGCGAAAGGCGATGTCAGACACCGACTCCCAGAGGGAACGCACCATGTACGAGTACGAGATCGTCAAGGACCGCGCCGCCGACCTCATCCGCCGGGCCGACGACGAGCGCAGGGCCCGCGAGGCCGTCCGTCTCGCCCGTGCCGCCCGCCGCGAAGCCGAGGCACGCGGCGCCGAGCACGAGAGCCATAGCCGCCGCTCACACCGCCACCGGTTCACCCGGGCCGTATGAGTCCCGCCGCGGGGACGGGGAGCGCCGGCCGCGGTGGCCGCACGGGGAAGAGCGACCTGAAGCGCAACGGTGGCCGTACGGGGGTCGGCCGTCGTTCCGTCGGCCCGAAACCGGAGCCGGAGCGCCGCGCCGAGCCCGGGAGCAGCGGCGTCCAGCCGGTTTTGGTCCTGAACGAGCGCCGCCCCGCGGCGCCTTGGGCGGCGAAAACCGGTGCCGCGCCGGCGGACCCGCGTGCGATGCTCGGGACCGTGGAGACCAGGTCCGTCAGTCCCGTGTTCGTCGGCCGTGCCGGCGAACTCGACACGTTGAACACCGTGCTCGCCCGCGCCGCCACCGGCGCGGGCGAGCCGCAGGCGTTGCTCGTCGGGGGTGAGGCCGGTGTCGGGAAGACCCGCCTCGTCGAGGAGTTCGCCGCCGCGGCCCGCCGCCGGGGCGCGGTCGTCGCCCTCGGCGGCTGCGTCGAGATCGGCGCCGACGGCCTGCCCTTCGCCCCCTTCTCCACCGCCCTGCGCCAGCTGCGCCGCGAACTCCCCGCCCGGCTCGCCGCCGCGGCCGCCGGACAGGAGGAGGAACTGGCCCGCCTGCTGCCCGAACTCGGCACCGCAGCCCCCGAGACCCGGCGCGACGAACACGGCATGGCCCGCCTTTTCGCCCTCACCGCCCGCCTGCTGGAACGCGTCGCCGCCGAACACACCGTCGTCCTCGCCCTGGAGGACCTGCACTGGGCCGACGCCTCCACCCGCCACCTGCTCGCCTATCTCTTCCGTACCCTGCGCACCGGCCGCCTCGTCGTCCTCGCCACCTACCGGTCCGACGACATCCACCGCCGCCACCCGCTACGCCCCCTGCTCGCCGAACTCGACCGGCTCCGCACGGTCCACCGCATCGAACTCGGCCGCTTCAACCGCGAGGAAGCCGGTCGCCAGCTCGCCGGCATCCTCGCCCGGGAACCCGATCCGGACCACGTCGACGAGATCTTCGAACGCTCCGACGGCAACGCCTTCTTCATCGAGGAACTCGCCGCCGCCTCCCCCGAGGGCTGTCGCACCGGACTCACCGACACCCTGCGCGATCTGCTCCTGGTCAGGGTCGAGAGCCTGCCCGAGAGCGCCCAGCAGGTGGTCCGGTGCGTCGCCGAGGGCGGCTCCACCGTCGAGCACCGGCTGCTGGCCGCCGTCGCCCGGCTCGCCGAGGACGACCTTCTCGACGCACTGCGCTCCACGGTCAACGCCGGCATTCTCACGCCCGCGCCCGACCGCGACGGCTACCGTTTCCGCCACTCCCTGGTCCGTGAGGCCGTCAGCGACGACCTGCTGCCCGGCGAACGCTCCCGTCTCAACCGCCGCTACGCCGAAGCCCTGGAGGTCGATCCCACCCCCGTCCCCGCCGACGAGCGGGTGACCCGCCTGGCCAGCTACTGGTACCACGCCCACGACGCCACCAAGGCCCTGCCCGCCGTCCTCGACGCCTCGGTCGAGGCCCGCAGACGCCACGCCTACTCCGAGCAACTGGGCCTGCTGGAAAGGGCGATGGAACTGTGGGACTCCGTCCCCGACGACGTACGGGCCGCCCTGCGCCCGGTCGACTACACCGAGGCCTACCCGCCCCCACTGCCACAACGACGCGGTACGCCGCCCGGCGCGCCCCAAGACGGTGACCCGGAGGCGGCCGAGGGAGTCCCTCTGCGCTACCTCGACCTGATGGCCGAGGCCGCCGTCGCCGGACGGCTCTGCGGGGAGCGCGAACGCGCCATGAAGATCACCAAGCGGGCCCTGCGCGTCCTGGAGGAGGAACCGGACCCGCTGCGCGCCGCCTGGTTCTGGGTCCAGCGCTCCCGGCTCACCCAGTCCCTCGCCCGCGGCGACGGCTGGAGCGAACTCGGCACCGCACAGGAACTGGTACGCGGCCTGCCCCCGTCCGAGGTGCACGCCGAGGTCCTCGCCTCCGCCGCCGGCTGGTCCATGCTGCACGAACCGGGCCCCGACGCCATGGCCGCCGCGGAACGGGCCGTCGAGTACGCGCGCATGGTCGGCGCCCACGACATCGAACTGGGCGCCAGGCTCACGCTCGGCGGCCTCAAGGTCGACGCCGGCGACATCGACGCCGGACTCGCCGAGATGTACGAGGTCAAGGACCGGGCGACCGAACTGGGCGTGGACATGGTGGTGGGTCGCAGCCACATCAACCTGCCGTCCGCCCTCGAAGGCATCGGCCGCTCACAGGAGGCGGCCGCACTCCTGCGGGAGGGCCTGCGGGTCACCCGCGGGCTCGGCCTGCTGGACTCGGAGGGCTGGGTGTGGGGCAACCTCGCCGAGACCCTCCACTCCCTCGGCCGCTGGGACGAGGCGGCCGAGGCCGCGGCCGGCGTCCAGACTCTCGAGCAGAGCGCCAAGCCACGCGCCGGAGCCTGGGTGTGTCTGGCCCGTCTCGCCCTCGACCGGGGAGAGACGGTCGAGGCCGGCCGCCATCTCCGCGCTGCCCGCTCCTCCTTCGGCACTCACGACTCCATGCCGCAGAACTTCCTGCCGATGGCCCAGGTCGCCATCGGGACCGCCGCCGCCGAAGGCCGCCTGACCGACGCCAGGACCGAACTGCTCACCGCCCTCGGTGCCTTCGACTCCGGCCTGCCGCCCGGCACCCAGCGCCACGGCTGGCCACTGCTGCTCGCCGCGGCGACCGCCGAGGCCGACGCGTACGGCGACCCGGCCACCGAACCGGACCGCCCGAAAATCCTCGGACACCTCCGCGCGGCGGCCCGGACCCTGACCACCGGCGTCCCGCTGTGGCGGGCGTACGAGGTGTGGCTGCGCGCCGAACTGTCGCGCGCCGAGGGCCGGCCGGAACCGGAGGAGTGGGCCGCGGCCGTCGCCGCCCTGGAACAGCTGGAGCGGCCCTACGACCTCGCCCGGGTCCGCCTCCGGCTCGCCGAGGCGCTGCTCGCTTCGGGGACGGGCGAGGACGAGCGTGCCCGCGCCACGGAACTGCTCCGGCTGTCCAGAGCCGTCGCCGAGCGTCTCGGGGCAGCCCCACTGGCCCGGTCGGCCACCCTGCTGGCCCAGCGCGCCCGCCTCGCCCTGGACCCCGGTCCGGGGAAGCGCGCCCCGGCTTCCGCCGATCCGGCCGACGCCCTCGGCCTCACCGGCAGGGAACGCGACGTGCTGCGCCTGGTGGCCGCCGGCCACACCAACCGACGTATCGCCGAGGAGCTGTTCATCTCGCCGAAGACGGCCAGCGTTCACGTGTCCAACATCCTCGGCAAGCTCGGAGTCTCCGGGCGCGGCGAGGCGGCGGCGGTTGCGCATCGGCTGGCGTTGTTCCCGGCGGAAGCGACGAGCAGCTGAATGCGACGATCGGGGCAGTGCACACTCGCGGAGGAGCCGTGCTGTACCGGATCGAGTTCACCGAACGCACCGCGCGCAGCGTGCCGCGCTGCCCGAGGATCGGCGCGAGCCGCCGGAGCGGGGCCTCCTGAAGCCGGCCGAGGCCCCTTTCGCACCGGTGTCACAAGCAGTCGGCGGCGAGGACATCCGTGTCGTGCCGGTCGCGCCCGGGCTGACGGTCGGCTCCATGGTTCACCGCGCGTTCCTGATCCTCGTTTCCATGGCGACTCTCGACCGGTCGCTCATGGAGGACCGGTAACGGCGCCGCCACCGCACCTGCGAAGGGGAGCGATGTTCAACGCCTTCGAGGAGCTGTTCGCTCCCGGCCGCAAGCACACCCGGGACGAGCAGAACCGGCTCGAACTGACCCGGGAGGACGTCGGCGACGCCGATCCCGGACGCGGACCGATAGACCTCGCGTCCGGAAAGGTCGTCGTACGCCCGTCACCGGAACCCGACGAGCCCGCCCCTGCCCTCGACCCCGACGCCCCCGCCAAGAAGGCCGGGAACACCGGGAACATCGGGGTCGCCGGGAGCGCCGAGAGTGTCGGGAACATCGGGGCCGCCGGGAACATCGGGAGCGCCGGGGTCGGCGGGAGCGCCGGGGACATCGGGAGCACCGGGGCTACCGGGGTCGGCGGGGCTACCGGGGCCGCCGGGAAGCCGGATCGGTCCTAGCTCACCCGAATCTCCAGGATGCGGTCGTCCTTGCTCCTCGGGTCACCGCGGCCGTCCGTGTTGCTGGTGACCAGCCACAGCTTGTCGCCGCCCGCCGCCGCCACCGTGCGCAGCCGCCCGTACTCGCCCTTCAGAAAAGCCTGCGGGTCCGCCGAGACCTCCGTGCCCTTGAGCGGGATCCGCCACAGGCGCTCGCCGAACAGGCTCGCCATCCAGATCGACCCCTCCGCGTACGCGATGCCGCTGGGGGAGGCCTCGTCCGTGCTCCACTGGGCGATCGGATCACGGAAGCCGTCGTCGTGGGACGTGCCCTCCGCCTCGGGCCAGCCGTAGTTGGCACCGGGCTTGATCGCGTTGAGCTCGTCCCAGGTTTTCTGGCCGAACTCCGAGGCGAACAGCCGCTGCTTGGAGTCCCAGGCCAGGCCCTGCACATTGCGGTGACCCAGCGAGTACACCGCGGAGTCGGGGAAGGGGTTGCCCGGCGCCGGCTCGCCCTCCGGGGTCAGCCGCAGGATCTTGCCGCCCAGCGACTTCTTGTCCTGGGAGAGGCCGGTGTCGCCGCTCTCGCCCGTGCCCACGTACAGCATCCGGTCCGGGCCGAACGCGATCCGGCCGCCGTTGTGGATCACCCCCTTGGGGATGCCCCGGAACACCGTGTCCGGTGCGCCCAACCGCTCACCCTCGGGCTTCTTCTCGTCGTAGATCATGCGGACGATGCGATTGTCCGAGGCCGAGGTGAAGTAGGCGTAGATCATGTGGTCCGAGGCGTACTCGGGGGAGAGCGCGATGCCGAGCAGGCCGCCCTCGCCGGACGGCGACACCCCTGGCACCTTGCCCAGCTCGGACGTCTCGCCCGTGTCGACGTCGACCCTGCTGATCGTGGCCTCGTCCCGTGACGACACCAGCAGATCGCCGTCGGGCAGGGGCGCGAGCCCCCACGGGGAGCGCAGATTCGTAGCGACCGTACGGAGCACTTTCACCGAGCCCTTCGCGGGGGGTGTCTCCTCGGCGCCGGGCGCCGAGGACGAGGACCGCCCCGCCGAACTGCCCGGGGAGGAGCTGTCGCCTCCACCCGGCGATCCTCCGTCGTCGGAGGAACAGCCGGCCGTCAGCAGGAGCGCGGCGGTGGCCAGCACGGCCGTAACGGCTCGATGGTGCACGATGTCGTCCCTTCGACGCGGCGGGTCCTTCCTGTCATACACCGCCCGCGCCCCAGAAGTTCCCGATCACGCGAGCCCGGACCGTCGATCACCGTCCGACCCCGGCCCGGTCCCACGATCTCAGCCCGACGGTCCGTGGTGCCCGGTCCCACGCCCACGGTCTTCCGTCTCTCAGTCCCACGACCCCTGGGCCGCGGGCAGGTCCGCGATCTCCGCCAGGTCGGCCTCCGTCAGGTGCAGGCCCGCCGCCCCCGCGTTCTCGGCGACCCACCGCTCCTGCTTGGCGCCCGGCACCGGGATCACCTGCCCGCCCTGCGCCAGCACCCAGGCCAGGGCCACCTGCGCCGGGGTGACGCCCTCGCCGTGCCGACGGGCGACACGGCGCAGGCCGGCCACGATCGGCTGGTTCGCAGCCATCATCTCGGCGGTGAAACGGGGGTGCCGGGCACGCAGATCGTCCGCCTCGAAACCCTCACCCGGCGTCAGCGTGCCGGTCAGGAAGCCGTTGCCCAGCGGCATCGCGGCCAGGAAACCCACACCGCGCGCAGCGCACCACGGCAGCAGCGCCTCCCGCGCCTGGGGCGACCACACCGACAGCTCCGCCTCCACCGCGCTCACCGGGAAGACCTGCTGCACCCGCTCCAGTTGCCGGACCGTCGCGTCGTGCAGCCGCGCCCCGGGCCGCCGCGCGGATCGCGCACCGATCGCGCAGAGCCCCAACGCCCGCACCTTTCCGGCCCGTACGAGCTCCGCCATCGCGCCCCAGGTCTCCTCGACGGGGACCTCCGGGTCCGCGCGGTGCAGCTGGTACAGGTCGATGACGTCGGTCTGCAGCCGGCGCAGTGAGGCGTCGCAGGCCCTTCTCACGTACCCGGGGCGGCCGTTGGCCACGATGTGCTGATCGCCCACCAGCAGACCGACCTTCGTCGACACGAAGGCGTCGCCGCGCCGCTCCTTCAACACCCGCCCCAGCAAAAGCTCGTTGGTGAACGGGCCGTACATGTCGGCCGTGTCCAGCAGCGTCGACCCCAGGTCGAGCGCCCGGTGCACCGCCCTGAGCGAATCCCCGCCGCGCTGTCGCGAGGTGCTGTAGGCCCAGCTCATCGGCATGCACCCGAGTCCGACGGCCCCCACCGCGAGCGCCGCCGCGCCGATCGTCCTGCGCTCCACCTGGTCGTGACCCTCCCTTTCCCGGACCCCAACCTAACCTTTGGCGCCGGAGGCCCCTGACATAGCCTCCGGACCATGACTGCTGACGTATGGCTTCCCATCCCGCCGGACGAGATCGAGGGTCTTGTGAAGGGGCCGCGGTACCACTTCTGGGACGGCGCGGAGGAGTACCCGGCCGACCCGGCCGACTGCGTGTTCTACGTCGTGCCGTACATGAAGGCCGGTGACGTCGGGGTGCGCCCGCTGCCGCTGATGAGCTCGGTCGAGGTCGTGCAGACCCTGTCCTCCGGCGTCGATCATGTACAGCCCGGCCTGCGCCACTTGGGCCCCGGCGTACGGCTCTGCAACGCGCGCGGCGTGCACGAGGCGAGCACGGCGGAGCTGGCGCTCGCTCTCGTCCTGGCCTCGCTGCGCGGCCTGCCCGACTTCGTGCGGGCGCAGGACAAGGGGGAGTGGCTCGGCGGATTCAGGCCCGCGCTCGCCGACCGGAGCGTGCTCATCGTGGGGTACGGGGCGATCGGCGCGGCCATCGAGGACCGGCTCGTTCCGTTCGAGGTCGCGCGGGTGGCGCGCGTCGCGCGCTCCGCACGCACCACGGCGCGCGGCCCGGTGCACCCGTTCACCGAACTGCCCGCGCTGCTGCCGGAGGCGGATGTCGTCATTCTCTCCACCCCGCTCACCGAGGCCACCCATCACCTCGTGGACGCCGGCTTCCTGGCCCGGATGAAGGACGGCGCGCTGCTCGTCAACGTGGCCCGGGGGGCCGTCGTCGACACCTCGGCCCTGCTCACCGAGGTGGAGAGCGGCCGTATCACCGCGGCCCTGGACGTGACCGATCCCGAACCGCTCCCCTCGGACCATCCCCTGTGGCGGGCCCCGGGCGTTCTCGTCAGCCCGCACGCCGGCGGACCCACCTCCGCGTTCCGGCCACGTGCCGAGCGGCTGCTGGTGGACCAGTTGAACCGATTCGTGAACCGGGAAGAGCTCCGGAACGTGATCCTGGTGACGGAGACGGCAAGCATGTAGTCCGTTTCGAGTACCGTCCGCGTTTTCCCGGATGCGATGGGTACTCATATATCAGGTGATCGTCACAGAGAGTAGAGAAGCTATGTCCCTGAGTGACGATGCTGGTGTATCGTCCGACAGGGGCTGCGCCGCTGACCGGTCGGCGCGGGGGATTGACATTGCAGACTGTGAGGGGGGCGACGGGCGATGCACGGTCCATGGACGAGCGATCCGACGCGGTTGAGCCGCCGTCGGCGGCCCTGGCGCACGGCCGCGCGCAGCCGGGGTCACCACAGCGGTCACCGCACCCGCGGTCACCACACCCGGAGCAGCGGCCGTCCCGGCGACCGCTGTCCCCACCACCGCGGGTACGGCGGCCGCGGGAGGCCGGCCCACCTGATCCACCTGGCCGGATCGGCGCGTACCGGGAGGGACCGGTGAGCGCGCCGGCCCCCACGACCACGCTCGACGGAGCGGTGCGGGCGCACCCCGCCCCGGAAGCGCCGCTGCCCCGCCCGTCGGCCGTGGAGCGCCGACAGGGACTGGTGCCGCAGCTCGTCATCGCCGTCGTCTGCGCGGCCTACGCGATCGGCGCCGCCTTCGGCTGGGGATCGGGCCGACTCGCGTTGATCATGGGTGACTTCGGCCTGAGCGCCGCGGCGGCCGCGGCCGCCGTGTCCTGCTTCCTGTACGCGCGCGGCCGTCGTATCCGTTTCCGGCCCGCCTGGTTGCTGTTCGGCATCTCCTCCGCCATGGCGTCCGTGGGCAATCTGGTCTGGGGGTGGTACGAGGTCGTCCTCGGGCTCCCCGTGCCCAGCCCCAGCTACGCCGACCTGTTCTTCCTGTGCTTCGCGCCGCCCGCCATCGTGGGGCTGCTGGTGCTCGCCAAACGGCCCGTGAACAAGGCCGGCTGGGTCTGCCTGGGCCTGGACGCCTGGCTGATCGGCGGTTCCCTGCTCACACTCGCGTGGAGCCTCGCGCTCGCCCAGACCGCGCAGACCGAGGGCGAGGACGTGGCGCACACCGCGCTCTCCCTGGCGTATCCGCTGCTCGACATCGCCCTGGTCAGCATGGTGCTCGCCCTGCACTTCCGGCGGTCGGCGGTCACCCGCTCAGCGGTCAACAGCGCGATCGGCGCGCTCGCGCTCACCGTGATGTGCGACGCCCTGTTCACCTCCCCGCTGCTGCACGACACCTACCGATCGGGACAACTGCTCGACGCGGGCTGGTTCGCCGGATCACTGCTCCTGGCGTATGCGCCCTGGACCCGTCCCCGGGGTGGCAGGCCCGGGGAGGAGGGGCACACGCGCGTGGTGCGCGAGCACCTGCCCGGACAGTGCGGCGGACCGGACCCCTGGACGAACGGCCGCCCGGCCCACCACGCGACCCACCATCCGCTCCACCCCCCGGCCCGCCCTTCGTACCTCCACCACCCGAGTCCCCGGCATCCGGCCGCGCCCGGCCCCGAGCGCGGCCGGTATCCGGTCTCCCGGCCCATCGCCGGCTCCCTCGGCGCGCTCGCGCCGTACCTCGCCGCGGCGGTGTGCACCCTGGGGATCCTCTACACCGTCCTCAACGGCCGCAGCGTCGACCGCGTGGTCCTGCTCACCGGTGGCACCGTGGTGCTCGCGCTCGTCGTGCGTCAGGGCATCATGCTGCTCGACAACATCACCCTCACCCAGGAACTGGCCCACAAGGAGAACCACTTCCGCTCCCTGGTGCAGGGTTCGAGCGACGTCATCATGATCGCCGCGCCGAGCGGCATCCTCCGCTACGTCTCCCCGGCCGCCGCCGGAGTGTACGGCCGCCCCGCGGAGGACCTGGTGGGGACGGAGCTGGCGCAGCTCATCCACCCCGAGGACCTGGGCTGCGTCGTGCACGAGGTGCGCCGGTTCCTCGCCGCCAACCCGGCCGAGGAACCCACCACACGCATCGAATGCCGGTTCCGTTCCAGCGGTGGGGGCACCTCCCGCGCGAGCGAAGCCGAGAGTGGGGGAGGCTGGCTGAACGTGGAATCGACCGTCAACCGGCACCACGGCGGCCTCATCTTCAACAGCCGGGACGTCACCGAGCGCGTGCGGCTCCAGGCACAGCTCCAGCACAACGCCGAGCACGACCCGCTCACCGACCTGCCCAACCGCGCCCTGTTCACCCGGCGCGTCCAGCAGGCCCTGTCCGGCCGCCGGGCCTCCGACCGGGGCGCCGCCCTCAGGGGCACGGCCGTGCTCTTCATCGACCTCGACGGCTTCAAGGCCGTCAACGACACCATCGGCCACCAGGCCGGCGACGAACTGCTGATCCACGCCGCCCGCAGACTGCGGGACGCGGTCCGCAAGGGCGACACCGCCTCCCGGCTGGGCGGCGACGAGTTCGCCGCCCTGATCGTGGGCGACGGCGCCCGTGACCGGGAGGCCCGCGAGCGGCACATCCTGGAACTCGCCGACCGCCTCAGGGTGACCCTCTCCCAGCCCTACCTCATCGACGGCAACGATGTCCGGGTCAACGCCTCCATCGGTGTCGCCTTCGCCGAGCCGGCTCTCAGCGCGGGCGAGCTGCTGCGCAACGCGGACCTCGCCATGTACCGGGCCAAGGCCGGCGGCAAGGGCCGGGTGGAGCTGTACCGGCCGCAGATGCAGCAGGATGTCGCCCGCAGGGCGGAGCTGGCCACCCGGCTGCGCGCCGCGTTGCACGACGGCGAGTTCGCGCTGCTGCACCAGCCGGTGGTGTCCCTCCAGGACGGCAGGATCACCTCGGTCTGCGCCCAGGCGCGCTGGCGTTCCTCGCAGGGCGTGCTCTTCACCCCCGCGGAGTTCCTGCGTGTCGCCGAGGACAGCGAGAAGACGGCTGAGCTGGGCCGCTGGCTCCTTGAGGAGGCCGTCGAACAGGCCGCCGAGCGGCAGGCGACGGGAGTGTCCGTGCCCGTGGCGGTCCGGATCGGCGCGCGCCGGCTGCTGGACCGGTCGCTGCCGCTCGGCTCGATCGAGGCACTGCTCACCCGGTACGGACTGCCCTCCGGCTCGCTGGTCGTCGAGGTGGCCGAGACCGACCCGCGGGTCTGCCTGGACGAGCTGGAGCGTCGACTGACCGCGCTCAAGCGGGTCGGCGTCCGGATCGCGCTGGACGGCTTCGGCAGCGGCTACGCGGCGATCACCGCCCTTCGGCGGCTCCCCGTCGACGTACTGAAACTCGACCGCAGCCTGGTGGAGGGCGTGGTCGAGTCCGCTCGGCTGTACAAGATCACCAGTGGGCTGCTGCGGATCGCCGGCGACCTGGGCATGCAGTCCGTGGCCGACGGGGTGGACCTGCCCGAGCAGGTCGTCGCCCTGCGCGCGATGGGGTGCACGCACGGGCAGGGCATGGCCTTCTCCGGGCCGCTGGACGAGTACCGGCTGCGCAGGGCGCTCTGCACCGGCCGCTGTCCGGTGCCGCACGGACCGGTCGAACCCGTGTACGCGGGCGGCGGTTCAGGTGGTTCCGGCGGTGCCGGTGGGTACGCGTCGGGGGTGGCCTCGATGCTTCGAAGCGGCGCGGTCCTGCGCTCACATGATGAGACTCCCGTCCCACCCACTTGACAGTCGGTGCGCGCCGGGGGGAGGGTCAATGCCATGCGCACCCGAATTCTCGTACTTGGACAGCGCGTCGGCTGACGTTGAGCATGGTCCGCTCAGCGCCCCCGCCCGACGCGCTCCCCTCGCTTGCCTCATGGCACGAGGGGTTTTTTGTTGCACCACCACCTGTCGCACCGTCCACGCGCACCGCGCGAACCTCGCAAAAACCCTCAGCATCGAGAAGAGAAGCCGATGACCGAGCAGGCCACCGGGGCCCACCCGCAGCCGCGGCCCCGATCCGGAGGACAGCAGTCCGCCCCCGAGAGCGTCACGGGCGCGCAGTCCCTCATTCGCTCTCTCGAGGAGGTCGGCGCCGACACGGTATTCGGCATTCCCGGCGGTGCGATCCTTCCCGCCTACGACCCGCTGATGGACTCCACCCGAGTGCGCCACGTCCTGGTGCGGCACGAGCAGGGTGCGGGCCACGCGGCCACCGGCTACGCGCAGGCCACCGGCAAGGTCGGCGTCTGCATGGCGACCTCGGGTCCCGGCGCCACCAACCTGGTCACCCCGATCGCCGACGCGCACATGGACTCCGTGCCGCTGGTCGCGATCACCGGGCAGGTCGCCTCCAAGGCGATCGGCACGGACGCCTTCCAGGAAGCGGACATCGTCGGCATCACCATGCCGATCACCAAGCACAACTTCCTGGTCACCAAGGCCGAGGACATCCCGCGGGTGATCGCGCAGGCCTTCCACATCGCCGCCACCGGCCGCCCCGGCCCGGTGCTCGTGGACATCGCCAAGGACGCCCTCCAGGCGAGGACCACCTTCTCCTGGCCGCCCACCATGGACCTGCCCGGCTACCGGCCCGTCACCAAGCCGCACGCCAAGCAGATCCGCGAGGCCGCCAAGCTCATCACCTCCGCGAAGCGGCCGGTCCTCTACGTCGGCGGCGGTGTCGTCAAGGCCGGCGCCACCGCCGAACTGAAGGTCCTCGCGGAACTCACCGGAGCGCCCGTCACCACCACCCTGATGGCGCTCGGCGCATTCCCCGACAGCCACCCGCTGCACGTGGGAATGCCGGGCATGCACGGTGCGGTCACCGCCGTCACCGCGCTGCAGAAGGCCGACCTGATCGTCGCCCTCGGAGCCCGCTTCGACGACCGTGTCACCGGCAAGCTGGACAGCTTCGCCCCCTACGCGAAGATCGTCCACGCCGACATCGACCCGGCCGAGATCGGCAAGAACCGGGCCGCCGACGTGCCGATCGTCGGCGACGCCCGCGAGGTCCTCGCCGACCTCGTCCTGGCCGTCCAGAAGGAGCACGGCGAGGGCCACCGGGGCGACTACACCGCCTGGTGGAAGGACCTGAGCCGCTGGCGCGACACCTACCCCCTGGGCTACGACCAGCCCGAGGACGGTTCGCTCTCCCCGCAGCAGGTCATCGAACGCATCGGACAGCTGGCGCCCGAGGACACGATCTTCGCCGCCGGCGTCGGCCAGCACCAGATGTGGGCCGCGCACTTCGTCCGGTACGAGAAGCCCGCCACCTGGCTGAACTCCGGCGGCGCCGGAACCATGGGCTACGCCGTCCCGGCGGCCATGGGCGCCAAGGCGGGACAGCCCGGCCGGACCGTCTGGGCGATCGACGGCGACGGCTGCTTCCAGATGACCAACCAGGAACTGACCACCTGCGCCCTGAACAACATCCCGATCAAGGTCGCCATCATCAACAACGGCGCCCTCGGGATGGTCCGCCAGTGGCAGACCCTGTTCTACAACCAGCGGTACTCCAACACCGTGCTGGGCTCCGGCCCCATCGAGCCGAACGGCGCCCCCACCGACCTGAACGGCGGCTCCGCCGTGGGACCGGGCACGCAGAAGAGCGCCGGCACCCGCGTCCCCGACTTCGTCAAACTGTCGGAGGCCATGGGCTGCTACGCGATCCGCTGCGAGGACCCGGCGGACCTCGACAAGGTCATCGAGGAGGCGAACTCCATCAACGACCGCCCGGTCGTCGTGGACTTCGTCGTCCACCAGGACGCCATGGTGTGGCCGATGGTCGCCGCCGGCACCTCCAACGACGAGATCATGGCCGCCCGCGACGTCCGCCCCGACTTCGGCGACAACGAAGACGACTGAGCCAGGAAGAGCGAAGAGGAAACCCGACATGTCCAAGCACACGCTCTCCGTCCTGGTGGAGAACACCCCCGGCATCCTGGCCCGGATCGCCGCGCTGTTCTCCCGCCGCGGCTTCAACATCGACTCGCTCGCCGTCGGCGTCACCGAGCACCCCGACATCTCCCGCATCACCATCGTGGTGAGCGTCGAGGAGTTCCCGCTGGAGCAGGTGACCAAGCAGCTCAACAAGCTCGTCAACGTGCTGAAGATCGTCGAGCTCGAACCCGGGCAGGCCGTTCAGCGCGAACTCGTTCTGGTGAAGGTGCGCGCCGACAACGAGACGCGTTCCCAGATCGTCGAGATCGTCCAGCTGTTCCGCGCCAAGACCGTGGACGTCTCTCCGGAGGCCGTGACCATCGAGGCCACCGGCAGCAACGACAAGCTGTCCGCCATGCTGAAGATGCTGGAACCGTTCGGCATCAAGGAACTGGTCCAGTCCGGCACGATCGCGATCGGACGTGGTGCCCGTTCGATCACCGACCGATCGCTGCGCGCGCTCGACCGGTCGGCGTAGCACCGGAAACGGGCGGCCGGCGACACTCCGGCCGCCCGTATTCCGAGACTCCGAAACTTCCCCTCCCCTCACCGTCATACGGTGGGACGCGACACCTGCACACAAGGAGAGAACCCAAAGTGGCCGAGCTGTTCTACGACGCCGACGCCGACCTGTCCATCATCCAGGGCCGCAAGGTCGCGGTCATCGGTTACGGCAGCCAGGGCCACGCCCACGCCCTGTCGCTGCGCGACTCCGGCGTCGATGTGCGCGTCGGTCTGCACGAGGGCTCGAAGTCCAAGGCCAAGGCCGAGGAGCAGGGCCTGCGCGTGGTGAACCCGTCCGAGGCCGCCGCCGAGGCCGACGTCATCATGATCCTGGTCCCGGACCCGATCCAGGCCCAGGTCTACGAGGAGCACATCGCCCCGAACCTGAAGGACGGCGACGCCCTGTTCTTCGGTCACGGCTTCAACATCCGCTTCGGCTTCATCAAGCCCCCGGCCGGCGTGGACGTCTGCATGGTCGCCCCGAAGGGCCCCGGCCACCTGGTGCGCCGCCAGTACGAGGAGGGCCGCGGCGTTCCCTGCATCGTGGCCGTCGAGCAGGACGCGAGCGGCAGCGCCTTCGGGCTCGCCCTGTCGTACTCCAAGGGCATCGGCGGCACCCGCGCGGGCGTCATCAAGACGACCTTCACCGAGGAGACCGAGACCGACCTGTTCGGTGAGCAGGCCGTCCTCTGCGGTGGCACTGCGGCTCTGGTCAAGGCGGGCTTCGAGACGCTGACCGAGGCGGGCTACCAGCCGGAGATCGCCTACTTCGAGTGCCTGCACGAGCTGAAGCTGATCGTCGACCTCATGTACGAGGGCGGCCTGGAGAAGATGCGCTGGTCGATCTCCGAGACCGCCGAGTGGGGCGACTACGTCACCGGTCCGCGGATCATCACCGACGCCACCAAGGCCGAGATGAAGAAGGTCCTCGCCGAGATCCAGGACGGCACCTTCGCCCAGCAGTGGATGGACGAGTACCACGGCGGCCTGAAGAAGTACAACGAGTACAAGAAGCAGGACTCCGAGCACCTGCTGGAGACCACCGGCAAGGAGCTGCGCAAGCTCATGAGCTGGGTCGACGAAGAGGCGTGAGCCGAGCGCTCCGGGACGGTGCCGTGCGCTGAGGCCGGCACCGTCGCGGAGCCCGTCGCCGGGGCCGGCGCCCGACCCCGCTCCACCGCTGCTCCACCATCGTCACAGGGGCTGGATCTTTCGTTGGCCGGTCCGGCCACTTCCGGATGATCCTTCCGCAGTGACGCAGGACGACACCCCGGCGCCACTAGACTGCTGCACCATACGCGTCAGGCCCACAGCGTCGTGCGTCTTCCACGCGGCCAAGCGGCACCGAGAAATTGCAGGCACACCCCGGCGCCGCTCCCCTCCACCGCATGCGGCCGTCGGGACGGCCGTCCTCCCCGTAGCGCTTCGCGTACGGGAGGTGCCCCAGGACATGTGAGGACTCACGTGAGCTCGAAACCCGTCGTACTCATCGCCGAAGAGCTGTCGCCCGCGACCGTGGACGCGCTCGGCCCGGACTTCGAGATCCGCCACTGCAACGGCGCGGACCGGGCGGAACTGCTGCCCGCCATCGCCGACGTGGACGCGATCCTGGTCCGCTCGGCCACCAAGGTCGACGCCGAGGCCATCGCCGTCGCGAAGAAGCTCAAGGTCGTCGCCCGGGCCGGGGTCGGCCTGGACAACGTCGACGTCTCCGCCGCCACCAAGGCCGGTGTCATGGTGGTCAACGCGCCCACCTCGAACATCGTGACCGCCGCGGAACTCGCGTGCGGGCTGATCATCGCCACCGCGCGCAACATTCCGCAGGCCAACGCCGCGCTGAAGAACCACGAGTGGAAGCGCAGCAAGTACACGGGCGTCGAACTCGCCGAGAAGACCCTCGGAGTCGTGGGTCTGGGGCGGATCGGCGCCCTCGTCGCGCAGCGCATGTCCGCCTTCGGTATGAAGGTCGTCGCCTACGACCCCTACGTGCAGCCCGCGCGGGCCGCGCAGATGGGCGTCAAGGTGCTGTCGCTGGACGAGCTGCTCGAGGTCTCCGACTTCATCACCGTCCATCTGCCCAAGACCCCCGAGACGCTCGGCCTGATCGGCGACGAGGCGCTGCGCAAGGTCAAGCCGGGCGTGCGCGTCATCAACGCCGCGCGCGGCGGCATCGTCGACGAGCAGGCGCTGTACACGGCGCTCAAGGAGGGCCGCGTCGCCGGCGCCGGCCTGGACGTGTACGCGAAGGAGCCCTGCACGGACTCCCCGCTCTTCGAGTTCGACCAGGTCGTCTGCACCCCACACCTCGGCGCGTCCACCGACGAGGCCCAGGAGAAGGCCGGCATCGCCGTCGCCCGCTCGGTGCGCCTCGCGCTCGCCGGCGAGCTGGTCCCGGACGCGGTGAACGTGCAGGGCGGAGTCATCGCCGAGGACGTCAAGCCGGGCCTGCCGCTCGCCGAGCGCCTCGGCCGGATCTTCACCGCGCTGGCCGGCGAGGTGGCGGTCCGCCTCGACGTCGAGGTGTACGGCGAGATCACCCAGCACGACGTGAAGGTGCTGGAGCTCTCCGCGCTCAAGGGCGTCTTCGAGGACGTCGTCGACGAGACGGTGTCCTACGTGAACGCGCCGCTGTTCGCGCAGGAGCGGGGCGTCGAGGTCCGGCTGACCACCAGCTCCGAGTCCGCCGACCACCGCAACGTCGTCACGGTGCGCGGCACCCTGGCCGACGGCGAGGAGATCGCGGTCTCCGGCACGCTGGCCGGTCACAAGAACGTCCAGAAGATCGTCGCGGTCGGCGACTACGACGTGGACCTCGCGCTCGCGGACCACATGGCCGTGCTGCGCTACGAGGACCGTCCGGGTGTCGTCGGCACCGTGGGCCGGGTCTTCGGCGAGGCGGGCATCAACATCGCCGGCATGCAGGTCGCGCGCGCCGCGGCCGGCGGCGAGGCCCTCGCCGTCCTGACGGTCGACGACACGGTTCCCCCCTCGGTGCTGGCCGAGGTCGCGGCGGAGATCGGCGCCACGTCGGCCCGCTCGGTGGAACTGGTCTGACACATCCGACCCAGATGTTCGAAGGCGCCGGGGGACCGAGACCGTTCGGTCCCCCGGCGCCTTTTCACGCGGGCGTTGGAGGAGGCGGCCGCCGTTCCTCGGGGCGGTCGTCGTCAGGCCGTCGCCGCCTCCCGCACCCGTCCCCGTTTCTGCCGCAACGTCACCGACACCGGTACCGCGGCGCCCGCCGGCACCACCGCCCCGGCGAACGCCGCCGCGTGCATTCCGCTGGTGAACACCTTCCGGGCCGCCGTCGCCAGGGCGTTGCCCGCCCGCTTTGGAAGCCGCTCAGCGACGGCCGGCGGTTGACGCCCTCGCAGACCGGGAGAGCCCGAACACGGTGACCGGCTCGAGACCGGGTCCGGACCGAAGCCGTGTCCCCGGAACGGGGCCGGCGGGATCATCGGCGAGACGACGGTCCGCCGACGGTGGACGAACAGGGCCGCGAAGAGCAGGCCCACGGCGACCGGCACGACGTACCGGACTTCCGGCCCCGGGACGCGTTTTTCAGGCCGTGGACGACCGGGAGCACCGGAGCCATCGACAGCGGGACGCCATGCCGTCCCGTGCCAGGCCAGTCGATGGTCGTTCGACCCGCAGAACGCACCCACCGCCGACCGGTTCGGCGCAGGGCTCCGCCAGGTGATCGGCCGAAGGGCCGCCGGCCGGCGCTGACGGCCCTTCGGCCGATCACAACCGGTGCGCCTTCAAGGTCATGTGCAGCAGCAGCCGGTCCTCGCCGTCGTCCAGATCCAGGCCCGTGATCTGCTCGATGCGGGACAGGCGGTAATACAGGGTCTGGCGGTGGATGCCCAGCTCGGCGGCCGTGCGGCCGGCCTGGCCCGCGTGGTCGAGGTAGGTCTCGGCGGTACGGGCGAGTTCCCGGTGCCCCGGAAGGAGCAGCGGGCCGACGGCGGGGTCGGGGGCGGCTCGCCGGGGCAGCGCGGTCAGGAGCCGGTAGGGGCCGATCGAGGACCAGTGGGCGACCGGGCCCAGGCGGGGCTCGGCCAGGGCCGCACGGGCCGCAGCCGACGCCTCGCCCCAGGCGGCGCCCAGACCGGCGAGACCGAAGCGGGGTGTGGCGATCCCGGCGGCGCCCGGGGGAGTCGTGGGGGCCGTGCCGGCGACGGGCCGGTGCCCGGCGCCGATCGCGTCGGCCCGTTCCAGGAGCCGGCCGGCGGCCGTCGTCGCCGGGGTCAGCACGTCCGAGGCGCGCAGCCGCAGCAGCAGGGCCAGCGACACGTCCGCGGCTCCCCACGGCAGGGTGCACAGGGCCGTGGCGCCCGGCACCGTACGCACCGACGGGGCGTCCTCGGGATCGGCGGAGGGCCACGGAGCCACGCACACCAGCGTGTACGGGCCGTCGGCGCGACCGCCGAGGGCGGTGCGGAGCTCGGCGACGGCCGGCTCGCGCTGCCCGTCACGCTCCGCGCCGAGCACCGCCCGCAGCTCGCGGGTCAGATCGGCACCGTGCTGTGCCTCGTCGGCGAGCAGCGCCCCGATCCGGGCGGTCACCCCCATCGCCGCGCCCAGTTGCTCCTCGGAGGGGCCCGGGTCGTAGTCGAGCAGCCAGACGTAGCCGAGGACGACGCCCCGATGACGCACCGGCAGACAGACGCGGCCCCGGTGCACACCCGCCTCCGGTGTGCGCGGGATACGGACCGGGCCCGTAGCACGGGTGATGCCGAACCCCTCGAACCAGGCCCGGACGGCGGCCGTCGAGCGGCGGGTGAGGATCGAGCGGGTGCGCACCGGGTCGAGGACGGACGGATCGAGCTCGCCCTCGCTGTCGTACGCGCCGAACGCGAGCAGCTCGAAGTCACGGTTCTCCAGGGTCGCCGGAGCGCCGAGCAGCTCCGAGATCTCGTCCACCAGCTCCTGGTAGTCACCCCTGTGTTCCGACGTCACCCCGGCATTCTCCCGCAGAACCGCACCGCCTTCATACATCTGTCTGAGATCGGTGACACAAATGCGTGACAGCTGTCGATGGCCCACGATCGGATGGATCCCTAGGTTTCACGGTGGTTCTCCGTGCCCCACCCGAAGCGTCGGGTCACGGTCGTTTCGCAGTTTGTGGAGGTGCCTCGTGCTGGGTCCCGTGATTCTCGCCGCCTCGCGCAGCGACCGGATGCGTCGCCTCGTCTCGGCGGCCCCGGTGACCAAGCAGGTCGTCGACCGTTTCATCCCCGGTGAGACCGTGGGCGAGATCCTGCCCGTGATCGACGAGCTCACCGGCAACGGCCTGGAGCTGACGATGGACGTCGTCGGCGAGGACATCACCACCCCCGAGCAGGCCACCGCCGCGCGCGACGCCTACCTGGAACTGATCGGCCGGCTCGGCCCGCTGGAGCTCGGCACCCGCGCCGAGATGTCGGTGAAGCTGTCGATGTTCGGCCAGGCTCTTCCCGGCGGCCACGACCGGGCGCTCGCCAACGTCCGCCCGGTCGTCGAAGCCGCCGCCGCGATCGGCACCACGGTCACCCTCGACGCCGAGGACCACACCACCCTCGACTCGATGTTCGCCATCCACGACGAACTGCGGAAGGACTTCCCGCAGACCGGCTGCGTCATCCAGGCCTACCTCTTCCGCACGGAGGAGGACGCGCGCCGCCTCGCCGCGAACGGCAGTCGCGTACGGTTGGTGAAGGGCGCCTACAAGGAGCCCGCCGAGGTCGCCCACCAGCAGAAGCACGAGATCGACAAGGCGTACGTGCGCATCCTGCGGACGCTGATGGAGGGCGAGGGCTACCCGATGATCGGGTCCCACGATCCGCGTCTGATCTCCATCGCCCAGGAACTGGCCCGCACCGCCGGCCGCAAGCTCGACGAGTACGAGTTCCAGATGCTCTACGGCATCCGCGGCGAGGAGCACCTGCGGCTGGCCGCGGAAGGCCACCGCATGCGCGTCTACACGGCCTACGGCACCGACTGGTACGGCTACTTCATGCGCCGGCTGGCGGAGAAGCCCGCGAACCTGCGCTTCTTCCTGCGGAGTGTGATCGGCCGTGGTTGAGGAAATTCGGCTGTGCTACGGCCTCGGCCGGGGGTCCGGGGGTTGTCCCCCCGGGGAGGCACAGTATGCGCCGGCTGGCGGAGAAGCCCGCGAATCTGCGCTTCTTCCTGCGCTCGATGGTCAGCAGGGGATGAGCGGCAACTGTGGACACCCAGGTGCACCCTGGATAGCGACAGCTACCGCCCATCAGCCGGCTGAGCCGACCTGCTTTCCTCCGCCAAGGAGTACGGAAACCGTGACTCCGCCCCCGTAGGGGCTTCTCACTCGCTCGCCACAGCGAACTCGTAACGGTCAAGCCCTGACCGCCACCCAAAATACGCACAAGGTTTTGGTCTCCACGGACCGAAACCAGGGATTCACTCGGAAGAGGAGCTCATGGACGCTGTGACCCAGGTCCCCACGCCCGTCAACGAGCCGGTGCACGGCTACGCCCCCGGCTCGCCCGAACGCGCCCGGCTGGAGGTCAAGCTCAAGGAACTGGCCGACAACCCGGTCGACCTGCCCTGCACCATCGGCGGCGAGAGGCGGATGGGCGGCGGCGAGCGGTTCGACGTCGTGCAGCCGCACCACCACAAGGCACGCCTGGGCACCTACGCCAACGCCACCCAGCAGGACGCCCGGGACGCGATCGACGCGGCCCTGGCCGCCGCCCCGGCCTGGCGCGCGATGTCCTTCGACGACCGCGCGGCGATCATCCTGCGCGCCGCCGAACTGCTGTCGGGCCCCTGGCGCGAGACCATCGCCGCCTCCACCATGCTCGGCCAGTCCAAGACCGTCCAGCAGGCCGAGATCGACAGCCCCTGCGAGCTGATCGACTTCTGGCGGTTCAACGTCCACTACGCGCGCGGCATCCTCGCCGAGCAGCCCCCGGCCAACTCGCCGGGCGTGTGGAACCGCATGGACCACCGCCCGCTGGAGGGCTTCGTCTACGCGATCACGCCCTTCAACTTCAGCGCGATCGCGGCCAACCTGCCCACCGCGCCGGCCCTGATGGGCAACGTGGTCCTCTGGAAGCCGTCCCCGACCCAGACCCACGCCGCCGTGCTGCTGATGCGGCTGCTGGAGGAGGCCGGTCTGCCCAAGGGCGTCATCAACCTCGTCACCGGCGACGGAATCGAGGTCTCCAAGGTCGCTCTGGAGCACCGCGATCTCGCGGGCATCCACTTCACCGGCTCCACCAAGACCTTCCAGCACCTGTGGAAGACGGTGGGCAACAACATCGAGAAGTACCGCACCTACCCGCGCCTGGTCGGCGAGACCGGCGGCAAGGACTTCCTGGTCGCCCACCCGAGCGCCGACCGCGCGGTGCTCAAGACCGCCCTGACCCGCGGCGCCTTCGAGTACCAGGGCCAGAAGTGCTCCGCCACCTCGCGCGCCTACATCCCGGCGTCGATCTGGAACGACGGCTTCAAGGAGGAGTTCGCCGCGGAGGTCGACCGCCTCACCGTGGGTGACGTCACCGACCTGTCGAACTTCATGGGTGCCGTCATCGACGAGCGGTCCTTCGCCAAGAACAAGGCCGCCATCGACCGCGCCAAGGAGGACCGGTCCTGCACCGTCGTCGCGGGCGGCTCCTACGACGACTCGGTCGGCTACTTCGTGCGCCCGACCGTCGTCGAGTGCTCCGACCCGGAGAACGAGGTCTTCCGCACCGAGTACTTCGGCCCGTTCCTCGCGGTGCACGTGTACGACGACAGCGCGGCCGACGCGTACGACGCGATGCTGACCCAGATGGAGTCGGTGTCCGACTACGCGCTGACCGGCTCGGTCGTCTCGGGCGACCGTGCGGCGGCCGCGTACACGATGGAGAAGCTGCGCTACGCGGCGGGCAACTTCTACATCAACGACAAGTCGACCGGCGCCGTCGTCGGCCAGCAGCCCTTCGGCGGCGGCCGTGCCTCCGGCACCAACGACAAGGCCGGCGCCCCGCAGAACCTGATGCGCTGGACTCTGACCCGCGCCATCAAGGAGACGCTGGTCCCGCCGACCGACTACGCGTACCCGCACATGGGCTGACACCCCCCGGCACCGGGACACCCCTCCGTACCGCTGCCGCAGCCCCGTTGGACGGGCCAGGTCGTACCGACCTGGCCCGTCCGGCGTTTTCGCAGGTCGCGGCGGTGTGACCGGGTCCACCGTCTCAAATAGTAGGAAGTCCGAGTAATTGTGCAGACAGATGCGCCACGCCCCCGTATTTTTGTAGGAGCCGAACGTCTCGCTCGATCAAGCGAACGGCGGTAGTGAGCCGGGCCCTGTGCAGGCAACCCCTGCGGCCACCGCTCCCCGCCCCTTCCGGTGACGCGTTTCCCCTCCGCATTCCCGGCTTGTCGAAGGAGTCGATTTCCCATGGCCGAGACCATCGTCCGTCGCCGCGTCCGCCACGCCTCCCGCACGAGCGAGGCCGACCGCAAGAACGCCGCCGCCGCCCTCCAGCGTGCCCTCGACCGTCGCGACAACGGCGGCTCGACCGGCCACTGAGCCGCGCCGAACGCACCGGACCGCGACCTCCCCTCCCGTGCGGATGTCCATATCCCGGACGGCTCGTGTCAGAGCATGGGACGAGGGGTAGGGTGCCCGCATGTCTCGCAGCATCAATCTCGCAGTGATCCCCGGTGACGGCATCGGCCAGGAGGTCGTGGCCGAAGGCCTGAAGGTGCTCTCCGCCGTCCTTCCGCAGGATGTGAAGCTGGAGACCGAGGAGTACGACTTCGGCGCCCGGCGCTACCACGCCACCGGTGAGACCCTCACCGACGCCGACCTCGACGCGCTGAAGCGGCACGACGCCATCCTGCTCGGCGCCATCGGCGACCCGAGCGTCCCCTCCGGCGTCCTGGAGCGGGGCTTCCTGCTGAAGCTCCGCTTCGCCTTCGACCACCATGTGAACCTGCGGCCGTCGAAGCTCCTGCCGGGCGTGGCCACGCCGCTCGCGGGGCAGCCGGAGATCGACTTCGTCGTCGTCCGCGAGGGCACCGAGGGCCCCTACACCGGCAACGGCGGCACCATCCGCAAGGGCACCGAGCACGAGGTCGCCACCGAGGTCTCGGTGAACACGGCGTTCGGCGTCGAGCGCGTCGTCCGTGACGCCTTCGCCCGCGCCCAGGCCCGCCCCCGCAAGAAGCTCACGCTGGTCCACAAGAACAACGTGCTGACCTTCGCCGGCCACCTGTGGACGAACGTCTTCCACAAGGTGGCCGAGGAGTACCCCGAGGTCACCACCGACTACATCCACGTCGACGCCGCGACGATCTACCTCGTCACCCAGCCCGAGCGCTTCGACGTGATCGTCACCGACAACCTCTTCGGGGACATCATCACCGACCTCGCCGCGGCCGTCTCCGGCGGCATCGGCGTCGCCGCCAGCGGGAACATCAACCCGTCCGGCGCGTTCCCGTCCATGTTCGAGCCCGTGCACGGCTCGGCCCCGGACATCGCGGGCCAGGGCAAGGCCGACCCCAGCGCCACGGTCCTGTCCGTCGCCCTCCTCCTGCGCCACCTCGGCCACGAAGCCGAGGCCGCCCGCATCGAGGACGCCGTCTCCGCCGACCTCGCGGAGCGCGGCGGCCTGCCCGCACGCAGCACCTCCGAGATCGGCGACGCGCTCGCCGTACGCGTAGCCGGCTGACCGGACGCGCACACTCGACACCCCACTCGAAGCCGCCGGTCGCGACCGCCCGGCGGCTTCCCCATGTCCCCGCCGGGTGCCACCATCGACCACTGGGCCGCATTCACCCCGTGTTCCCTCCTCCGCCGCCTCCGGGCGATAATCGAACGCGGAGCCACCACATGAGGGAATGCTCGGACGTCCTATCACTGGCCACCGGCCGTACGGGCGTGAGCGCGGCCCGTCACTACAACCGGTGAAGGACAACCATTCATGACCACGCCCACGATCGAGCTCAAGCCCTCCGCCCACCCGCTCGTCGACGCCGAGCGGGAGGCGATCCTGGCCGACCCGGGGTTCGGCCGCCACTTCACCGATCACATGGTGACGATCAAGTGGACCGAGGGCCGGGGCTGGCACGACGGTCAGCTCGTCCCGTACGCGCCGATCCCTATCGACCCGGCGACCCACGTCCTGCACTACGCGCAGGAAATCTTCGAGGGTCTGAAGGCCTACCGCAGGCCCGACGGATCCGTCGCCACCTTCCGCCCGGAGAAGAACGCCGAGCGGTTCCAGCGCTCCGCCCGCCGCCTCGCGATGCCCGAGCTGCCGGTGGAGACGTTCATCGCGGCGTGCGACGCCCTGGTCGGGCAGGACAAGGCCTGGGTTCCGGCGCACGGCGGCGAGGAATCCCTCTACCTGCGCCCGTTCATGATCGCGACCGAGGTCGGCCTGGGCGTGAAGCCCGCCAACGAGTACCTGTTCCTGGTGATCGCCTCCCCGGCCGGCGCCTACTTCCCCGGCGGTGTGAAGCCGGTCTCCATCTGGGTCTCCGAGGACCGCGTCCGCGCCGTCCCCGGCGGCATGGGCGACGCCAAGACGGGCGGCAACTACGCGGCCTCCCTGCTCGCCCAGGCCGAGGCCGCCGCCAAGGGCTGTGACCAGGTCTGCTACCTCGACGCCGTGGACCACACCTGGGTCGAGGAACTCGGCGGCATGAACCTGTACTTCGTCTACGGGAACAAAATCGTCACCCCAGCGCTCAGCGGCTCCATCCTGGAGGGCGTCACCCGTGACTCCCTGCTGAGTGTCGCCCGCGACCTCGGCTACGAGGCCGTCGAGGAGCGGATCTCGGTCGAGCAGTGGCAGCGCGACACCGAGAACGGCACCCTCACCGAGGTCTTCGCCTGCGGCACCGCGGCCGTCATCACGCCCGTCGGCACCGTCAAGCGGGCCGGCGGCGAGTGGCACCAGAGCGGCGGCGAGCCCGGCGAGGTCACCCTGCGCCTGCGCCGGGCCCTGCTCGACATCCAGCGCGGCACGGCCGAGGACAAGCACGGCTGGATGCACCCGCTGGGCTGAGCCCGGCCCCGACGACGACGTGTACAGCCCCTCGCGGACGCCCGTGGGGGGCTGCGCGTTCGCGTGTCCCCACCCGGTCGCCGCGGGTCCGACTCCCCGGTCGCCGCGGACCGGACACCCAACGCCCGCATCCTGAGACGGACGGTGATCGCGGAACCGCTTTGTGCAACACTTCCGCCGTGCTCTCGTTCGCCACGATTATTGGCAGCAGGCGCGCCGGTCCGCAGTGACCGTCCGTACGACAACGTACGGGCGGACATCGTCGTCCTCGACCCGCGCGCAGACCTCTCGCACCCGCGAGAGGTTTTTCTGTTTCCCGGCCCACCTCAAGCCGGGGACCGGGCGCGAGGGACCATGGGGGGACGGTGGAACCGGTCATTCCGGTAGACCGAGATCCAACACCAGGAGCCTTCAGACCATGACCGCAACCAGCGAGCCCGACGACTCGTTCCACGTCTTCGACACCACCCTGCGCGACGGCGCCCAGCGTGAGGGCATCAACCTCACCGTCGCCGACAAGCTGGCCATCGCACGGCACCTGGACGACTTCGGCGTGGGCTTCATCGAAGGCGGCTGGCCCGGCGCGAACCCGCGGGACACCGAGTTCTTCGCCCGCGCCCAGCAGGAGATCGACTTCCGCCACGCCCAGCTGGTCGCCTTCGGCGCCACCCGCCGCGCGGGCACCACCGCCGAGAAGGACCCGCAGGTCAGGGCGCTCCTCGCGTCCGGTGCGCAGGTGGTCACGCTGGTCGCCAAGTCCCACGACCGCCATGTCGAGCTCGCCCTGCGCACCACCCTGGACGAGAACCTGGCGATGGTCCGCGACACCGTGGCCTTCCTCAAGGCCGAGGGCCGCCGGGTGTTCGTCGACTGCGAGCACTTCTTCGACGGCTACCGTGCCAACCCCGAGTACGCCAAGTCCGTCGTCCGCGCCGCCTGTGAGGCCGGCGCCGACGTCGTCGTCCTGTGCGACACCAACGGCGGCATGCTCCCCGCCCAGATCCAGGCCGTCGTCTCCACGGTGCTCGCCGACACCGGCGCCCGGATCGGCATCCACGCCCAGGACGACACCGGGTGCGCGGTGGCCAACACCCTCGCCGCCGTCGACGCGGGCGCCACCCACGTGCAGTGCACGGCCAACGGCTACGGCGAGCGCGTCGGCAACGCCAACCTGTTCCCGGTGGTGGCCGCCCTCGAGCTCAAGTACGCCAGGCAGGTCCTGCCCGAGGGCCGGCTGCGGGACATGACGCGCATCTCGCACGCCATCGCCGAAGTGGTCAACCTGACCCCCTCCACCCACCAGCCCTACGTGGGCGTCTCCGCCTTCGCCCACAAGGCCGGCCTGCACGCCTCCGCGATCAAGGTCGACCCGGACCTGTACCAGCACATCGACCCCGAGCAGGTCGGCAACACCATGCGGATGCTGGTGTCCGACATGGCCGGCCGCGCCTCCATCGAGCTCAAGGGCAAGGAACTCGGCATCGATCTCGGCGGCGACCGCGAACTGGTCGGCCGGGTCGTGGAGCGGGTCAAGGAACGCGAGCTCAAGGGCTACACGTACGAAGCCGCCGACGCGAGCTTCGAGCTCCTGCTGCGCGCGGAGGCCGAGGGCAGGCCACTGAAGTACTTCGACGTCGAGTCCTGGCGCGCGATCGTCGAGGACCGCCCCGACGGCACCCACGCCAACGAGGCCACGGTCAAGCTCTGGGCCAAGGGCGAGCGGATCGTCGCCACGGCCGAGGGCAACGGCCCGGTCAACGCCCTGGACCGGTCCCTGCGCGTCGCCCTGGAGCGGATCTACCCGCAGCTCGCCAAGCTGGAGCTCGTCGACTACAAGGTCCGCATCCTCGAGGGCAAGTACGGCACGCAGTCCACCACCCGGGTCCTGATCTCCACGTCCGACGGCGCGGGGGAGTGGTCGACGGTGGGCGTCGCGGACAACGTCATCGCCGCGTCCTGGCAGGCCCTGGAGGACGCGTACACGTACGGCCTGCTGCGGGCCGGGGTCGAACCGCCGGTCTGACCCGGCCGGTCCGGTCCGGCAGGGACGACCCGTGGTGATGCGCGAGTCGCGCGTGTCGTACGGGAGGTCCGGGCCGGACCGGATGCCCGTTCCCGGCCCGGTTCGGGTAGCTTCGGACATATGAAGGAGGCCCTGACGCGTACCCTCGTACGCCTGCTGATCGTGCCGGTGGCCGCCGCTCTGGCGGTCCTGATGGCGGGGGCGCCGGGTGCGCACGCGGCCACCGACCTCTCGACCGTGGCCCAGGCCCTGCGCGAGAGCCCCGTCTACGTCGATCCCGCGGCAACCGGCATCCTGTCCAAGTCGGACGCCGAGGCCCTCGCGAACAAGATCGAGGACGCGAACAAACCCGTCTTCGTCGCGGTCCTCCCGGCCGGATACCCCACCGGGAACCTCTTCCGGAACCTGCGTACCGAGACCGGGATCACCGGCCTGTACGGCGTCCGCCTCGGCGACGAGTTCGACGCGCGCGCCGACAGCAGCGTGCTCAGCCGCCAGGGCGTGGGGAACCTGGTCACCGCCGCGCAGGGCGCCGGCGACGCCAAGGCCCAGCTGAACGACTTCGTCGACGACGCGCTGCGCAACACCGGCGGCTCGGCGCCGGCTTCCTGGAGCGAGGGCGGCGGCGGGGTGCCGGTCGGCGGGCTGATCACCGCGGGCGCGGTGCTGGCGGTGGGCGGCGCGGGCGCGTACACCGTGGTCCGCCGCAACCGGAGGCGCCACGAGGAGGAGCAGCGGGCCGCTCTGGAAAAGCTGCGGGTGGTGGTCGACGAGGACATCACCGCGTTCGGCGAGGAGCTGGACCGGCTCGACTTCCACCCCGGCGAGCCCGGCGCCGACGACGCCATGCGCACGGACTACGAGCGCGCGCTGGACTCCTACGAACTGTCCAAGCGGCTGATGGGCGGGGCGGGCCGGCCGGAGGACGTCCGGGCGGTCACCCAGGCCGTGGAGGACGGCCGCTTCGCGCTGGCCCGGCTCGCCGCCCGCCGCGAGGGCCGGCCGCTGCCGGAGCGCCGTCCGCCCTGCTTCTTCGACCCGCGCCACGGCCCCTCGATCGCGGACGCCCGCTGGACGCCTCCGAGCGGCACCACGCGGGAGGTCCCGGTCTGCGCGGCGGACCGGGCCCGCCTGGCCGACGGCCTGGAGCCGGCTGTCCGTGAGGTCGACACCGACTCCGGCCGCCGCCCCTACTGGGAGGCGGGACCGGCCTACGGCCCTTGGGCAGGCGGCTACTTCGGCGGTGGCGTGCTGCCCGGCCTGCTGGTCGGCACCATGCTGGGCAGCATGATGGCGAGCCCCGCCTACGGAGCCGACTACGGCGGCGGCTACGGCGACTTCGGTGGGTACGGCGGCGGCGACGTCTCCGGCGCCGACTTCGACCCCGGTGACTTCGGCGGTGATTTCGGGGGCGGTGACCTCGGAGGTGGCGGCTTCGGTGGCGGAGGGGACTTCGGCGGCGGGTTCTGAACGACGGCGGGCCCTGCCGCCGGGACGCGTGACGCCCCAGCCCCCGGCCTTGGCCCCGGACACGCCGAGCGCCCGGATGCCCGTGCGAGACGCAGGGGGGCGGGCGCGCTCAGTGTGCGGCGGTGGCCGGGCCGAGCCGTCGGGAGGATCAGACGTTGCGGATCGCCGAGATGTCGAAGTTCAGCTTGATCTTGTCGGAGACCAGCACGCCACCCGTCTCCAGCGCCGCGTTCCAGGTCAGGCCCCACTCGGAGCGCAGGATCTCGGCCTTGCCCTCGAAGCCGACGCGCTCGTTGCCGAAGGGGTCCTTGGCGGCGCCGTTGAACTCCAGGTCGATGGTGAGGGGCTTGGTGGTGCCGAGGATCGTCAGGTCACCGGTGACGCGGTAGTCGTCGCCGCCCAGGGCCTCGGTCTTGGTGGAGCGGAAGGTCATCTTCGGGAACTCTTCGATCTTGAAGAAGTCCGAGCTCTTCAGGTGACCGTCACGGTCGGCGTTGCCCGTCTCGATGCTCGCCATCTCCACGTCGAGGGTGGCGGTGGAGCTGGACGGGTCGGAGCCGTCCAGGTGCAGAGTGCCGGTGAACTCCTGGAAGCTTCCCTTGATGTTGGTGACCATCGCGTGCCGGGCGACGAAACCGAGAGTGGTGTGCGCGGGGTCGATCGTGTAGTCGCCGGTCAGGGCGGCCAGGTCCGGGTTCACGGCGGCCGGGGCGGCGGGCGTGTCGCTCTTGCGGCTGAAGATGCCCATGGTGTGTTCCTCCTGGGGACGGGGGAGATCGAGTGATCACGTTGAATGTTCAATCACTTTCAACGAGACTCACTGTAGAGGCATTCCCTTTAAAGTTCAACATCTTTCGTGGAGTGGTGCGAGTGGATCAGCCGGCCAGGTGGGGCGAGGCGGTCCGATCGGCGGCAGGTGTCGGCAGGAGGGTCCGCTCGTTCGGCCGTATCGAAGACGGGTCCCCGGGCAGCCCACTTCCATGCTCCGCGCCGACTCGTTTTTGTCGCGGCCCGATCGGCCTCGGGGAGCCCGCGAGTCGTACCGCTACCCTCTGCGGTGTGGGTCGACCCGAATGGGTGAACCCCCGGAGAACATCTGGGATCGACCGGGTGCGGGGGTGGGGGAGCGGCCGTCGGCCCGGTGAAATCGGCGGACGCCGGGCACCGGATCCGCCGGACGCGGCACCCGTGGGGAGGCCGCGCAGCGCATTGCCGTGAGGGGCGCCTCAGTCCTGGAGTTTGTTGGAATCCTACAACGCGCACACCCTCTGGGCAGTCGGAACGCCTGCACGCCGCCACGGTTCTGTCAGGTCGTACCAGGAAAACGGCCCCGAGACTGTGAGGAGTCGACGGCTCGCATTCCCGGGTGAGCTTCGTAAGGTCGCAGCATGACCGTTTTGGATGACGCACCGGGTGAGCCGGCCGACGCGCGCGGACGTGTTGCCGAACTGCACGAGATCCGTGCGCAGGCACTGGCCGGCCCGAGCGAGAAGGCGACCCGGGCGCAGCATGCCAAGGGCAAGCTGACCGCCCGGGAGCGCATCGAGCTGCTGTTGGATCCGGGGACCTTCCGCGAGGTCGAGCAGTTGCGTCGGCACCGCGCGACCGGCTTCGGCCTGGAGACCAAGAAGCCGTACACCGACGGTGTGATCACCGGCTGGGGCACCGTGGACGGTCGCACGGTCTTCGTCTACGCCCACGACTTCCGGATCTTCGGCGGCGCGCTGGGTGAGGCCCACGCCACCAAGATCCACAAGATCATGGACATGGCCATCGCGGCCGGTGCCCCGCTGGTCTCCCTCAACGACGGTGCGGGAGCCCGGATCCAGGAGGGTGTCTCGGCGCTCGCCGGCTACGGCGGCATCTTCCAGCGCAACACCCGCGCGTCCGGTGTCATCCCGCAGATCAGCGTGATGCTCGGCCCGTGCGCGGGCGGCGCGGCCTACAGCCCCGCCCTCACCGACTTCGTGTTCATGGTCCGCGAGACGTCGCAGATGTTCATCACCGGACCGGACGTCGTCAAGGCGGTCACCGGCGAGGAGATCAGCCAGAACGGCCTGGGCGGCGCGGACGTGCACGCCGAGACCAGCGGCGTCTGCCACTTCGCCTACGACGAGGAGGAGACGTGCATCGCCGAGGTGCGCTACCTCCTCTCGCTGCTCCCGCAGAACAACCGCGAGAACCCCCCGAGGGCCGAGAACACCGACGCGGCCGAGCGCCGCAGCGAGGTCCTGCTCGACCTGGTCCCGGCCGACGGCAACCGCCCGTACGACATGACCAAGGTCATCGAGGAGATCGTCGACGACGGCGAGTACCTCGAGGTCCACGAGCGCTGGGCGCGGAACATCATCTGCGCACTGGCCCGGATGGACGGCCAGGTCGTCGGCATCGTCGCCAACCAGCCGCAGGCCCTGGCCGGCGTCCTGGACATCGAGGCCAGCGAGAAGGCCGCCCGGTTCGTCCAGATGTGCGACGCCTTCAACATCCCGATCCTCACCTTCCTGGACGTCCCCGGATTCCTGCCGGGCGTCGACCAGGAGCACGGCGGCATCATCCGCCACGGTGCCAAGCTCCTCTACGCCTACTGCAACGCGACCGTGCCCAGGATCTCGCTGATCCTGCGCAAGGCGTACGGAGGCGCGTACATCGTCATGGACAGCCAGTCCATCGGCGCCGACCTCACCTACGCCTGGCCGACCAACGAGATCGCCGTGATGGGCGCGGAGGGCGCGGCCAACGTCATCTTCCGCCGCCAGATCGCCGACGCGGAGGACCCGGACGCCATGCGGGCGCGCATGGTCAAGGAGTACAAGTCCGAGCTGATGCACCCCTACTACGCGGCCGAACGCGGTCTGGTCGACGACGTCATCGACCCCGCCGAGACCCGCGAGGTGCTGATCCGCTCCCTGGCGATGCTGCAGTCCAAGCACGCCGACCTGCCCTCCCGCAAGCACGGCAACCCTCCGCAGTAGCCGACCGGCCGAAGCGATCCGCCCCGGTCATTCGGCGGACCCCCCGCGGCAACCCCGCGGACCTCTCTCCCAGGGAGACTGACACCCATGAGCACACCTGACATCCGCGTCGAGAAGGGCCACGCCGGGCCCGAGGAAGTCGCCGCCATCACCGCGATCCTCCTCGCCCGCGCCGCTGCCCGCCCCGCCCACGACGCCCCGGCCCACCCCGGCCGCGCCAGGGCCCGCTGGCGCCGCCTCGAGCGCGAGCCCGGCTTCCGCGCCCCGCACAGCTGGCGCTGAGCCCACAGCACGCCCTGAAGGGGGCCCACCCGCCCGGGTGGGCCCCCTTCACGCGTCCCCGCCCCGCCGGCGGGGCGGGGACGC
>NZ_JBHSPC010000013.1:100702-119505 GCF_042656345.1 Streptomyces incanus | reverse complement strand
ACCAGGTCGAGCTGCTCGCGGACCTTCTCCTGGCCGATGAACTCGTCCAGGTCCCTGGGACGCAGGGCGGCCTCGACGGCCTGGTCCTCCCCGTCGGCGACCGACCCCACCAGCCGCTCGGCGGCAGTGGGGTCGGTCGTGTCGTCCCAGTTCACTGAAAGTCTCCTAGCCGGGTGGGGCGGGGCGGTACGAGGGATGCGGGGCTTACGGGGAGGGGAGGGCGGTACGGGCTAGCGGGCACGGTTCAGCGTCTGCAGGGCCGCCTTCAACAGCGCGCCCACCCGGGGTGTGCCCTCGGCAGCCTCGGCCTGGGGGGCGACGGCGGCGACGGCCTCGTCGGCCTCGCGCGTCGTGTAGCCGAGGCCGATCAGGGCGGCGTGCAGTTGGTCGCGCCAGCCCGCGGCGACGGGGCTCGCGGCGGTCGCCGCGCCCACCGGTGCGCCGAGGCGGTCCTTCAGCTCCAGGAGCAGCTTCTGGGCGCCCTTCTTGCCGATTCCGGGGACGGCGGTGAGCGCCTTCTCGTCGGCGGTCGCGACGGCCCGGCGCAGCGCGTCCGGGGTGTGCACGGCCAGCATGGCCTGGGCGAGGCGGGGGCCGACGCCGCTGGCGGTCTGCAGCAGTTCGAAGGTCTGCCGCTCGTCGTCGTCCGCGAAGCCGTAGAGGGTGAGCGAGTCCTCGCGTACGACGAGGGAGGTGGCGAGCCGGGCGGTCTGGCCGAGGCGCAGCGTGGACAGCGTGTTCGGCGTGCACTGGACGGCCATGCCGACGCCGCCGACCTCGACGACCGCGGCGTCGGGTGCGAGTGCGGCGACCATTCCGCTGACGAAGGCAATCATGCGGTGCGCCCCTTCGATGGGTCGGGCGATGGGATCGGTGAGGGGATCGGTGCTGTGGGTGTTCTCGGGCCGGACGCCTTCGAGGCGGCCGTGCGCCCGGTGGTCGTGCGCGGGGCGGTGCGTGAGGCATGCAGGGCGGCGGCCTGCTGGAGCCGGTTCTGCGCGGGGGCCCGCCAGATGTGGCAGATGGCGAGGGCTAGGGCATCTGCCGCGTCGGCGGGCTTCGGGGGCGCGTCGAGCCGCAGCAGACGGATGACCATCGCACCGACCTGGGCCTTGTCCGCGCGCCCGGAACCGGTCACGGCGGCCTTGACCTCGCTGGGGGTGTGCAGGGCGACGGGGATCCCTCGGCGGGAGGCGCACAGCAGGGCGACGGCGCTCGCCTGGGCGGTGCCCATCACCGTCCGGACGTTGTGCTGGCTGAAGACGCGCTCGACGGCGACGAACTCCGGCCGGTACTCGTCCAGCCACTGCTCGAGGCCCTGCTCGACGGCGACGAGACGGTGACCGAGGTCGGCGTCGGTGGGCGTGCGCACGACACCCACACCGAGCATGGTCAGCGGTCGCCCGGCGACCCCTTCGACCACCCCGACACCGCACCTCGTCAGCCCCGGGTCCACCCCCAGTACGCGCACCCTGCACCCTCCCCTCTCTGTGGCTGATCCGCCGCCGCTCCCGCGGACCTGGCTGATCGCCGTCGGGGTTCCCCAATCGATGGTTGCGGTCCGCGGACGGTGATCCTTGACGTACGCCAGGCTATCCGCTGCCACCGACAGGAGCGGCGGGCCGGTGAGGACGTGTCCCCATCGGCCCGCCGGAATCGCCGTGCACGCGGCAGCGCTACGCGTCGACCTTCTCCATGATCTCGTCGCTCACGTCGAAGTTGGCGAAGACATTCTGCACGTCGTCGCTGTCCTCCAGCGCGTCGATCAGTCTGAAGATCTTCTTGGCGCCCTCCTCGTCCAGCTCGACCTGCATGGTCGGGACGAAGTTGGCCTCGGCGGAGTCGTAGTCGATTCCGGCGCCCTGCAGAGCGGTACGGACCTCGACCAGGTCGGTGGCCTCGCTGAGCACCTCGAAGGACTCACCGAGGTCGTTGACCTCCTCGGCGCCCGCGTCCAGGACGGCGGTGAGGACATCGTCCTCGGTCAGCTCGCCCTTGGGTACCATCACGACACCCTTGCGGTGGAACAGGTACGACACCGAGCCCGGGTCAGCCATCGAGCCGCCGTTGCGGGTCATCGCGACGCGCACGTCGGAGGCGGCACGGTTGCGGTTGTCGGTGAGGCACTCGATGAGCACCGCGACACCGTTCGGGCCGTAGCCCTCGTACATGATCGTCTCGTAGTCGGCGCCACCGGCCTCGAGACCGCCGCCGCGCTTGATGGCGGAGTCGATGTTCTTGTTCGGCACCGACTGCTTCTTGGCCTTCTGAACGGCGTCGTAGAGGGTCGGGTTGCCCTCCAGATCGACACCGCCCATACGCGCGGCGACCTCGATGTTCTTGATCAGCTTCGCGAAGAGTTTGCCGCGCTTGGCGTCGATCACGGCCTTCTTGTGCTTCGTCGTGGCCCATTTAGAGTGGCCGGACATCTGCCTGTCTCCTTCGCGTAACCCATCTCTGCAACGAACGCAGGAATCCTACAAGGAAGCGGCCGCCCGGTACCCGCGTGCCATGTCGACGAACAGCCCGTGCACCCGGTGATCGCCCGTCAGTTCCGGATGGAACGACGTGGCCAGCGCGTTTCCCTGGCGGACGGCGACGATGTGGCCGTCGTGCTCGGCGATCACCTCCGCACCGGCACCGACGGACTCGACCCAGGGGGCGCGGATGAAGACCCCGTGCACGGGACCGCCCTCGATGCCCCTGACGTCGACCGCCGCCTCGAACGACTCGTTCTGCCGTCCGAACGCGTTGCGGCGCACGATCATATCGACGCCGCCCACGGTCTCCTGACCGGAGCGCGGGTCGAGGATCTTGTCGGCGAGCAGGATCATCCCGGCGCAGGTGCCGTAGACCGGCATGCCGCCTTGCACGCGTGCGCGCAGGGGCTCCATCAGGCCGAACAGGACGGCCAGCTTGGAGATGGTGGTGGACTCCCCGCCGGGGAGGACGAGGCCGTCGACCTCGGCGAGTTCCTCCGGGCGCCGCACCGGCCTGGCGACGGCGTCGGCCGCGGCCAGGGCGACGAGGTGCTCCCGTACGTCGCCCTGGAGGGCCAGGACACCGATGACGATGTCGCTCATGCCCGGGGCCTACCAGCCGCGGTTGGCGTAGCGCTCGGTCTCGGGGAGGGTGTCGCAGTTGATGCCGACCATGGCTTCGCCGAGGTTGCGGGACGCGTCCGCGATCGCCTTGGGGTCGTCGTGGAAGGTGGTCGCCCTGACGATGGCGGCGGCCCGCTTGGCCGGGTCGCCGGACTTGAAGATGCCGGAGCCGACGAAGACGCCCTCGGCCCCGAGCTGACGCATCAGGGCGGCGTCGGCGGGAGTGGCGACACCACCGGCGGAGAACAGCACGACCGGCAGCTTGCCCAGCTCGGCGACCTCCTTGACCAGCTCGTACGGGGCGCGCAGCTCCTTGGCGGCGGCGTACAGCTCGTGGTTGTCGAAGCCGCGCAGCCGGGCGATCTCGTTCTTGATCTGGCGCAGGTGGCGCACGGCCTCGACGACGTTGCCGGTGCCGGCCTCGCCCTTGGAGCGGATCATCGCGGCGCCCTCTGCGATACGGCGCAGGGCCTCGCCGAGGTTGGTGGCACCGCAGACGAAGGGGGTGGTGAACGACCACTTGTCGGAGTGGTTGACCTCGTCGGCCGGGGTGAGGACCTCGGACTCGTCGATGTAGTCGACGCCGAGCGACTGCAGCACCTGCGCCTCGACGAAGTGGCCGATGCGGGACTTGGCCATCACCGGGATGGAGACGGCCGCGAGGATGCCCTCGATCATGTCCGGGTCGGACATACGGGCCACGCCGCCGTCCTTGCGGATGTCGGCGGGGACGCGCTCCAATGCCATGACGGCGACGGCGCCCGCGTCCTCGGCGATCTTCGCCTGCTCCGGCGTGACGACGTCCATGATCACGCCGCCCTTGAGCTGCTCGGCCATCCCTCGCTTGACGCGGGCGGTGCCGGTCTCGGGACCCTGGTTTTCGGAAAGCGTGCTGGACACGAGTGACCTCACTGATGGCGAAAAGGGGGTTTCTGCACCACTGAGGAAACGTGAACGGACCAGTCCACAGCAAGAGCCAATGGAGAGGCGGTGGATCGTTTTGGGCGGAGCTCCCGGTCGCCCTCCCGGCGAGTGCCGCCGGTGAGCGCCGCCGGTCAGGCCGCGCGTTCGATCAGGGCGGCCGGGGGTTCGTCGTCCATTTCGAACGCCATCGGGAACGGCGCGTGTCCCGCCAGCCGGAACCAGCGCACCTTGCGGTGCCGGCGCAGGGCGCGTGCGGCTCGTACGGCGTCGTTGTGGAAGCGGCGGGCCATGGGCACCCTGCGGACGGCCTCGGCGAGTTCCAGGGCCGCGTCCTCTCCCCCGGGCACCTCCCTGACCGCGTCCACCTGCTGCGACTCGGCGAAAACGGCCCGCAGCGCCTGGCTCAGTTCACTCTCGGCGACCTCCCGCTGCTCCTCCACCGTCTGCCGTGCGGCATGCGCGGCCTCGTAGAGCACGATCGAGGCGGCGGGATCGAGCACCCCTGACGTGGCCAGTTCCTGGGCCACGGAGGCGCGGCGCAGCAACTGCGCGTCCAGTGCGGCGCGGGCGGCGTCGATCCGGGCGTGCAGCCGGTCCAGCCGCCCCGCCGTCCAGCTCAGGTAGAGGCCGATCGCGACGAGGGCGACAAGGATCCAGATCAGGGTTGCGGTCACGGGCGGCAAGGCTACCGGGGCGCCGCGCCGGCCCGGCCGAGTGCCCGGGGCGCCCCGGGTGCCGACGCCCTCGCTCGTCGCCGTTCACCGGAGGTCCGGGCTGTCATGGCCGGGCCCGGCCGAACAGCCGCCCTCAGTCCCTCGCCGACCCGAAGCGCGACCACAGCCTCGTTGTCCGCTCGTCGGCCGCCACCGCCGCCGCTCCGGCGGTCACCGTCTCGTAGACGGACATGATGTCCGCGCCGACGGTCGACCAGTCGAAGCGGCGGACGTGGGCGCTGCCCCGCTCGCGCAGCTTCGCGCGTCGCTCCGGGTCCCCCAGGAGGCGCGCCGCCGCCTCGGCGAGCGCGTCGGCGTCCTCGTTGGGGAACAGCTCGCCGGCCGCCCCCTGGTCGAGCACCTGGGCGAAGGCGTCCAGATCGGAGGCGAGCACCGGCGCCCCGGCGGACATCGCCTCGACCAGGATGATGCCGAAGCTCTCGCCGCCGGTGTTGGGCGCCACGTACAGGTCGACGCTGCGCAGGAAACGGGCCTTGTCCTCGTCGCTGACCATGCCGAGGAACTCGACCCGGGAACGGAGTTCGGCGGGCAGGCTCTGCACCGCCTCCTTCTCGTCGCCGCGCCCCGCGACCAGCAGCCGCGTCTGCGGGCGGGCGGCGAGGATCTTCGGCAGGGCGCGCATCAGCACCGGCAGGCCCTTGCGGGGCTCGTCGATGCGGCCGATGAAGCCGATCGTGCCGCCCTGCCACGCGGGCTCGGGCTCGGCACGGGCGAAGAAGTCGACGTCCACCCCGTTCGGGATCACCACCGCGTCGCCGCCGAGGTGTTCGACGAGCGTGCGGCGGGCGTACTCGCTCACCGCGATCCGTGCGCTGATCTTCTCCAGCGCCGCCTGCAGGATGGAGTACGCGGCGACCATGGCCCTGGAGCGCGGGTTGGACGTGTGGAAGGTGGCGACGATGGGTCCCTGGGCCGCCCAGCAGGCCAGCAGGCCGAGCGAGGGCGAGGTCGGCTCGTGGATGTGGATCACGTCGAAGGCACCCTCGTGGAGCCAGCGCCGCACCCGGGCCGCCGACAGGAAGCCGAAGTTCAGCCGGGCCACCGAGCCGTTGTACGGCACCGGCACCGCGCGGCCGGCCGAGACGACGTACGGCGGCAGTGGGGTCTCGTCGTCGGCCGGGGCGAGGACGGACACCTCGTGGCCGAGGCGGATGAAGTACTCGGCCAGATCACGGATGTGGAACTGGACTCCGCCCGGTACGTCCCAGGAGTACGGGCAGACGATGCCGATCCTCACAGGGTCCCCTCCCGGGCGTCCTGCTCGGGGTCCCGCGCGGGATCGAGATCCTTGAGCCACAAGCGCTGCAGCATGTGCCAGTCCTCCGGGTGGTCGGCGATCCCCGTGGCGAAGGCGTCGGCCAGCGCCTGTGTCATGGCAGACGTCTTCTCTGCCCGCGTACCTGACTCGGGCACCGAAACCGCTGGATGGACCCGGCCCCGCATCACGGGCGAGTCGTCGTACCAGAGCGTCGCCGGCAGCAGCAGCGCCCCGGTCTGCTGGGCGAGCAGGGCGGGGCCGGCCGGCATCCGCGCGGTCTCGCCGAAGAACTCGACCTCCACGCCGGAGGCCGACAGATCACGGTCGGCGACCAGGCAGACCAGTCCCCCGTCGCGCAGCCGCCGGGCCAGCGTGCCGAACGCGCTGCCGCCGCTGTGCGGGAGCACCTCCATGCCCAGGCCCTCGCGGTAGGCGACGAAGCGGTCGTACACCGTCTCCGGCTTCAGGCGCTCGGCGACGGTGGTGAACGGGATGCCCAGCCCGGTGGTGGCCCAGGCGCCCGCGAGATCCCAGTTGGCGAGGTGCGGCAGCGCGAGGACGACGCCCTTGCCGGCCGCCATGCCGTCGGTCAGGCGGTGGACGTCCTTGACGTCGATGCCGTTCGCTATGCGCTCCGGGCTCCAGGCGGGCAGCCGGAAGGACTCCATCCAGTACCGCAGGTACGAACGCATGCCCGCGCGGGACAGTTCGGCGAGCCGCTCGGGGCTCGCGCCGGGTACCACACGCGCGTAGTTGCTCTCCAGCCGCAGCACGCCCCGGCCGCGCCGCTTCCAGGCGATGTCGGCGATGGTCCGGCCGAGCCGCACGGCGACGGGTTCGGGGAGCTTCTTGACGGTGGCCCAGCCGGCGCCGTACAGAGCGTCGCTCAGGCGGTCCTGCACGCTCACTTCGCGGCCCCGCTCCCGCGGGCCTCCTGCTCCCCGGCGGCCTCCTGCTCCTCCGCGGCCTCCGCGGCCTCCGCTTCGGCGGACTCCCGGCGCACCGTGACGACCCGCTGGATCAGCGTGATCAGGCTGCCGACGGCGACGATCCACAGGGCGACCGGCAGCAGGTACTGGATGCCGGGCACGCCGAACGCGTGCAGGCCCGCCAGGCCGGCCGCGACCAGGGAGATGACGAGCCGCTCGGCCCGCTCGATCAGCCCGTTCACGGCCACCGGCAGTCCGATCGACTCGCCGCGCGCCTTGGTGTACGACACCACCTGGCCGCTGGCCAGGCAGAAGATCGACACGGCGCACAGGACGATGTCGTCGCCTCCGCCCGCGTACCACAGGGCGAAGCCGCCGAAGACCGCCCCGTCGGCGACCCGGTCGAGGGTGGAGTCGAGGAAGGCTCCCCAGCGGCTGGAGCGGCCCAGCTGGCGGGCCATGTTGCCGTCGACGAGGTCGGAGAACACGAACAGCGTGATCACGACCGTGCCCCAGAAGAACTCGCCCATGGGGTAGAAGACCAGCGCGCCCGCGACCACACCGGCGGTGCCGATGAGCGTGACCGTGTCCGGGCTGACCCCCCGCCGGATGAGAAACGCGGCGAACGGTGTGAGGACACGCGTGAAGAATGCACGCGCGTACTTGTTCAGCATGGCCTTCCCGACGGTCGGTGTGGCCGTGTGGCCCCACTGGCCACCGGCTGGCCCATCGTAGTCACGCACGCGGGTGACCGACGGCCGGGCACCCGAGGACCGGTACGGGGACCGCCGTCCCATGGATCCGCGGACCCGACAGGGCCGAAAGCAAAGCCACGGCCGGGGCCGGGGCCGGCGTCGGGACGCCCGGAGGCACGATCGGGCAGCGCCGGAAGGCGGGATCGCGTCCTTCGTATGGACGCACCGTGACGGGAGTGGAAAGCTCGAAGGACCGCGGGCGTCGTCGGAGCCGTCACCGCTCGGGGTGCCCCCGGGGCCGGCCTCGGGGAGGATCCGCGAGTCCGCGCCCACAGTGACCTCACCGTGCACGGGAGGCAGGACCATGGGCGACAAGGCGCACACACATCCCGGAGCCGCCGGAAGGGCACAGGCGGCCGACCACCCCACGTCCGTACGGAATGTGGTGCTGGTCGGCCACTCCGGATCGGGCAAGACGACCTTGGTGGAGGCTCTCGCACTGACCACGGGAGCCGTGAACCGGGCGGGCCGAGTGGAGGACGGCGGCACCGTCTCCGACTACGACGACATCGAGCACCGGCAGCAGCGCTCGGTACAGCTCTCCCTGGTGCCCCTCGCATGGGACGGCATCAAGATCAACCTGTTGGACACCCCCGGATACGCCGACTTCGTCGGTGAACTCAGGGCCGGTCTGCGAGCGGCGGACGCGGCCCTTTTCGTCGTCTCGGCCTCCGACGGGGTGGACGGCTCGACCCGCATGGTGTGGGACGAGTGCGCGGCCGTCGGCATGCCGCGGGCCATCGTCGTCACGCACCTGGAGGCGGCACGCGCGGACTTCACCGAGATGACGCGCGTGTGCGCCCAGACGTTCGGCGGGGACGACCCCGACGCCGTACTGCCGCTGTACCTGCCGCTGCACGGTCCGGAGGGACCCGACGGGCACGCGCCCGTGACGGGCCTGATCGGGCTGCTGACCCAGAAGTTGTTCGACTACTCGTCCGGCGAGCGCGGGGAGCACGAGCCCGACCCGGACCGGCTGCCGCTGATCGAGGCGGCCCGCAACCGGCTGATCGAGGGGATCATCGCGGAGAGCGAGGACGAAACCCTCATGGACCGCTACCTCGGCGGCGAGCCGTGCGATGTCAAGACCCTGATCGAGGACCTGGAGAAGGCCGTCGCGCGCGGGGTGTTCTTCCCCGTCCTCCCCGCCGCCCCCGCGGCCGAGGGCGCCCGCCAGGGCCTCGGCACGGTCGAACTGCTGGGGCTGATCACCGGCGGCTTCCCGACCCCGCTGGAACACGGCACACCGCGGGTGACCACCGTCGACGGCGCACCGCGCGAGCTGAACCCGTGCGACCCCGACGCCCCGCTGGTCGCGGAGGTCGTCAAGACGTCGTCCGACCCGTACGTCGGGCGGCTCTCGCTGATCCGGCTGTTCTCCGGCACCCTGCGCGCCGACCAGACGGTGCACGTCTCGGGGCACGGGCTGGCCGACCGGGGCCACGAGGACCACGACGTCGACGAACGGATCGGCGCCCTGTCCACACCGTTCGGCAAGCAGCAGCGCCCGGTGTCCCACGTCATCGCGGGCGATCTCGCGTGCGTGGCGAAGCTGGGCCGCGCGGAGACCGGGGACACCCTGTCCGCCAAGGACGACCCCCTGCTGATGGAACCCTGGGAGATGCCCGACCCGCTGTTGCCACTGGCCATCCAGGCGCACAGCAAACCGGACGAGGACAGGCTCTCGCAGGGACTGGCCCGCCTCGTCGCCGAGGACCCCACCATGCGCCTGGAGCACAACCAGGACACCCACCAGGTGGTCCTGTGGTGTCTGGGCGAGGCCCACGCGGACGTGGCCCTGGAGCGTCTGCGCAGCCGGTACGGCGTCCAGGTGGACGTCGTGGCCCACCGGGTGCCGCTGCGCGAGACGTTCGGTGACAGGGCCTCCGGGCGCGGACGGCACGTCAAGCAGTCCGGCGGGCACGGGCAGTTCGCGATCTGCGAGATCGACGTGGAGCCGCTGCCGGGCGGTTCGGGCATCGAGTTCGTGGACAAGGTCGTCGGCGGCGCGGTGCCGCGGCAGTTCATCCCGTCCGTCGAGAAGGGCGTACGGGCCCAGGCCGCCAAGGGACTCGCGGCCGGCCACCCGCTGATCGACGTACGGGTGACGCTGAGGGACGGCAAGGCGCACTCGGTGGACTCCTCCGACGCGGCCTTCCAGACGGCCGGCGCGCTGGCGCTGCGGGAGGCGGCCGCGGACGCGCGGATCAATCTCCTGGAACCGGTGGCCGAGGTGAATGTCCTGGTCGGTGACGACTACGTGGGCCCGGTGATGAGCGATCTGTCCGGCCGACGCGGCCGGGTGCTCGGAACCGAGCAGTCGGCGGGCGGCCGCACCCTCATCAGGGCCGAGGTCCCGGAGATCGAGATCGGCCGGTACAGCGTCGATCTGCGGTCGCTCTCGCACGGCACCGCGCGCTTCAGCCGCCGGTACGTGCGGCACGAGCCGATGCCGGCGCAGGTCGCCGAACGGGTCCGGGAGGAGGCACTCAGCGCCTGACGGCGGACGGCGGCACGTGCCTCCTCATGGCCACGGCTCGGGATTCGGTGCGCGGGCGCCCTCGGGACAGTCCCGGCAGCCCCGCGGGCGCCCGCGCACCACCATGCCCGGCCATGCGCCCGGAAGCGGCAGAACGCGCCCCGAGTGGCCGCACTTCGTGCCGGTAGGCGGCTTTCGGCCGTCCACCGACGGACGCCGGTGGCTGCGGATACTCTGAAGACCAGTTCAACAGGTGTGCGCGGCAAGGAAGTCGGGAAGGCCGCAAGACGACAGTTGCGGCGAACGGGGGCGGGAATGACCGTTGAAGGCGGTTACGCGGATTTCTTCGGCCCGCAGGTGCCACGCACCGGCGACGAGGGGCAGACCCCGACGTTCGCGCTGGCCTCGGCCGCCTACCGGGACAACGAGGCCGACGAGATACTCAAGGCCAACAGCGAGTGGCACAAGTCGTCCGTCGACAAGCCCCGGATCGCACTGTTCCGGCCGAATCTGGGCGAGGCGTTCTCCCGGGCGGTCATCGACCGGATGCTGGGTTCCGGGCGGGCACCGCTCATCCAGTCCTTCGGCACCCAGCCGCAGGTTGTCGTCGAGCACAGCCTCGCGGCACACCGCATCCGCAGGGAGCGGGACAACTGGCTCAGTGCCGTGATGGTGCTGTGCGGCCTGCTGTTCCTGCCCGGACTGCTGATCTGGCTGCTGGTCTTCCAGATCCGCACCACCATCGCCAGGCGCGAGGACAAGCGGGCCGGCGCGCTCGCCACCACGCTGCTGGTCGCGATGGGGCTCCTCGCCGTGGTCTTCCTGCTCCGGATGCCCTTCGACGGATTCTGGGGCTGGTACGCGCGCGCTTGTGTCGTCGCCCCGGTGATCGGCTGGTTCTGGGCCAAGCGGATCTGTGAGCGCACGGCACGGGACCTCAGAGAGCGCTGGAGCAGCCTCCTCTCCGGCGGCAGCGTGGGCGCCAAGGTGCCCGAGGCGGTGCCGAGCAGCCCGGGCGAGACGGCCGCCGAGGAGCTGCGTCAGTCGCTGGCCCGGCTCACCGCCGAGCAGCAGTCCAACTCCGTGTTCTACGCCGGGCCCAAGGGGATACTCGGCATGGGCACGCGCTGGGGCAGCTGGCAGCTCGCCGAGGAGCTGCTCCCGATCGACCCGGACCGGGAGATCAACCCGTTCCGCAGCTGGGACGTCATCAAGGCCGTCCACGACCGGCTGCGCATGCTGGAGCGCGGCCCGCTGCACACCGGAGGCTTTCCCAAACCGACGGTGCGGCACTGGATCGTCACCCCGATCGGGGAGAACGCGGACGCGGTGTCCCGGCCCGACGGCACCGACGTCGAGGCGTACCGGATCAAGCCGCACGCCATACAGGAGATCTGCAACAACCAGCAGTTCGGCGCGGGCGACCGGCACTACCTGGGCGTGCAGTGGACCCTGTGGGACGGCCAGTTGGTCATCACCATGCTGATCACGGTGACGGTGCTGCACGAGACGCTGCGCATCGAGGTCACCGGGCATGCCCTGGGCCCGGTGCACTCCCTGTTCACGAGCAAGCCGGCGGCCAAGGAGAAGAAGGTCCAGAAGTCGGTCAGGTTCTGGGAGACCCGGACGGTGAAACTCCCGCTGGTCGCCACCGACGAGGTGGTGCGCCTGGCCGCCCGGGCGCCGCTGACCTGGTATCCGCCGCTGCTCTACTGGCTGGGCGGCAAGCTCTCGCTGCCCGAGCCCTTCGGCCTGCGGCACGCCTGGGCGGACAAGCCGTGGCGGCACCGCTTCATGGCCGACGACGCGCTGCGCGCGGCCACGCCGGTCCTTCGGGCGGTGCACTCGGCGGCGATCAAGGTGCTGAAGGAGAACGGCGTGGACACGGAGAAGTTCGGTGCCCGCTCGGCGGGCCTGAGCGGTGCCATCCAGGACGCGGCGCCCAAGAAGGCCGACGTGTACGACGCGTAGGCCTCCGGCCGTGGGCGGGGCAGTCGCCGAGGCTGTTGTCCCGCCCCTCGCCGAACGGGCGGATCACGCCGTGGGCCAGGCCTCCGCGAGCATCTTGCGGGTGTCGCCCAGCAGTTGCGGCAGTACCTTCGTGTGGCCGACGACGGGCATGAAATTGGTGTCGCCGCCCCAGCGGGGTACGACGTGCTGGTGCAGGTGCGCGGCGATGCCGGCGCCCGCCACAGTGCCCTGATTCATCCCGATGTTGAAGCCGTGCGCGCCGGATGCGGTGCGCAGAGCGATCATCGCGCGCTTGGTGAACTCGGCGAGCTCCGCGGTCTCCGCCGTCGTGAGATCCGTGTAGTCGGCGACGTGGCGGTACGGCACGGCCATCAGGTGGCCGCCGGTGTACGGGTACAGATTGAGCACCGTGTAAACCAGCTCGCCACGCTTGATGATCAACCCGTCCTCGTCGGACTTGGCCGGGATGGAGCAGAAGGGACAGCCGTCGTCGGCGCCCGGGCCGCTCGGCTTGTTCTCGCCCTGGATGTAGGCCATCCGGTGGGGCGTCCACAGACGCTGGAACGCGTCCTGCGTGCCCACTCCGATCTGCTGCTCCGGCTCACTCGTCATACGTGCAGCATATGGCGTCGGGCGATGGGCCGGGACAGGCCCCCGGGATCTCTCCCGGGGGCCTGAAGCCCCGTGTCGGCGGGGAGCAGGTGGTCGGCAGGTGCGGACCACGGCAGAGGCCGGGACCATCCCCGCTCAGGCGGGGAGCACATCAGACCTGGGCCCGGCGCTCCACCACGTCAACGATCTCGGCGATCGCTTCGTCACGGGCAATGCCGTTCTTCTGCGACCCGTCGCGATAGCGGAACGACACCGTGCCCGCATTCATGTCGTCGTCGCCGACGATCACCATGAACGGCACCTTCTGCTTCTGGGCGTTCCTGATCTTCTTCTGCATGCGGTCCGCGGAGGAGTCCACCTCGACCCGCAGGCCCTGCTTCTTCGCGTCGGCGGCGAACTTCTCCAGGTACTCCACGTGGGCGTCGCCCACCGGGATGCCCACCGCCTGCACCGGCGCCAGCCACGCCGGGAAGGCGCCCGCGTAGTGCTCCAGCATCACCGCGAAGAACCGCTCGATCGAGCCGAACAGCGCACGGTGGATCATGACCGGGCGGGTCTTGGAGCCGTCCGCGGCCGTGTACTCCAGGTCGAAGCGCTCCGGCAGGTTGAAGTCGAGCTGGATGGTCGACATCTGCCAGGTGCGGCCGATCGCGTCCTTGGTCTGCACGGAGATCTTCGGGCCGTAGAAGGCGGCGCCGCCCGGGTCCGGGACCAGCGGCAGGCCCTGCTTCTCGGCGACCTGGCGCAGTGTCTCGGTGGCCTCTTCCCAGGCCTCGTCGGTTCCGACGAACTTCTCCGGATCCTTGGTGGACAGCTCCAGGTAGAAGTCGGTCAGGCCGTAGTCGCGCAGCAGGTTCAGGACGAAGGTGAGGGTCTTGTCGAGCTCCTCGGACATCTGCTCGCGGGTGCAGTAGATGTGCGCGTCGTCCTGGGTGAAGCCGCGGGCCCGGGTCAGACCGTGCACGACGCCCGACTTCTCGTAACGGTAGACCGTGCCGAACTCGAAGAGCCTCAAGGGCAGTTCACGGTACGACCGGCCGCGCGCGTCGAAGATCAGGTTGTGCATCGGGCAGTTCATGGGCTTGAGGTAGTAGTCCACGCCCTCGTCGAGCTGCATGGGCGGGTACATGCCGTCGGCGTACCAGTCCAGGTGGCCCGAGGTCTCGAAGAGCTTCCCCTTCGTCGCGTGCGGGGTGTAGACGAACTCGTAACCGGCCTCCTCGTGCTTGCGCCGCGAGTAGTCCTCCATGACCCGGCGGATGATGCCGCCCTTGGGGTGGAAGACGGCGAGGCCGGAGCCGATCTGCTCCGGGATGGAGAACAGGTCGAGCTCGCTGCCGAGCTTGCGGTGGTCGCGCTTCTCGGCCTCGGCGAGGAACTCCAGGTGCGCCTTCAGCTGGTCCTTGGACGGCCAGGCGGTGCCGTAGATGCGCTGGAGCATCGGGTTCTTCTCGCTGCCGCGCCAGTAGGCGGCGGCGTTGCGCATCAGCTTGAACGCCGGGATGTTCCGGGTGGTCGGCAGATGCGGGCCGCGGCAGAGATCCCGCCAGCACAGCTCGCCCGTCTTGGCGTCGAGGTTGTCGTAGATCGTCAGCTCGCCGGCGCCGACCTCGACGTCCGCGCCGTCGTCGTGCGACGCGGAGCCCTTGAGGCCGATCAGCTCGAGCTTGTACGGCTCGTCGGCGAGTTCCTCGCGGGCGGCGTCGTCGGTCACCACGCGGCGCGAGAAACGCTGGCCGCGCTTCTGGATCTCCTGCATGCGCTTCTCGACGGCCTTGAGATCTTCGGGCGTGAACGGCTTCTCGACGTCGAAGTCGTAGTAGAAGCCGTCCTTGACCGGCGGGCCGATGCCCAGCTTGGCCTCGGGGAACAGCTCCTGCACGGCCTGGGCCATGACGTGCGCGGTGGAGTGGCGCAGGATGTCGAGGCCGTCCGGGGAGGAGATCTCGACGGCTTCGACGGTGTCGCCGTCGCTGACCTCGTGGGCGAGGTCCTTGAGCTCACCGGCCACACGCGCGGCGACGACCGAGCGTTCGCCGGCGAAGAGCTCGGCGGCCGTGGTGCCCGTCGTCACCACGCGTTCTTCCCGCTCGGAATCGCGTTGGATGATCACACGGACGTCTGACACCGGTCTCTCCTGACTGAAGGCTGGGCCGCGGCGCCATACCTGAGCGCACGCATGAATGCGATCGTACCGACCCGGACCGGTGCGGGGCGAAATCATTGCCCGTGGCCGTATCCGCCGCCGTCCCCGCCCGCATCCCTCGTGCCGTCCCGGTGATCGCCGTCGGCGCCGCATGCCTCTTCGAAGAGGACCGCGGTTTTCGCGACGCGGTGGCGTCGCCGGAGGTCGCCCGCGCAGCGGGCCGCCGCTTCGCGCTCCGTCCGGAGCGTCTGCCCCCGGCGAGCTCCCCACTCCGCAGGCGGTGTGGCACGCGGGTCGGGTCCGGGGTCTTCAGGCCGGTTCGCCCGCAGCGGCACCCCGGGAGCCGGTCGGCCCGGCCCCGCTCCCGAACTGGAGGCGGCCGCGTGGGTGTTCCTTCCGGGCATGCGGCCCTGAACACGAAGAAGCCGGTCCGCCACAGGCGGACCGGCTTTCCCGGTGGGCGATACTGGGTTCGAACCAGTGACCTCTTCGGTGTGAACGAAGCGCTCTCCCACTGAGCTAATCGCCCGGGAACGGACTGAACAATACAGGGCCGGTCGGGCTTGGTTCAAACCGCTTGGAGGTGCGCTGCCAGCCCGCGCCGCCCGGAGCGCATCATCAGGGCGTGGTTCGCGTGGAAGAGGGGGCGGCCGGGCACGGCGAGGCAGCGCAGCAGGGGTGTGCGGACGTCGACCTCCTGGTCGTAGCGGGCGAGTGTGCCGCCGGGGCCGACGGGGGTGACGGTCCAGCGGGCCCAGCCGTCGAGGTCCCCGGACAGGCGCGCTTCGAGGACTCCGGCCGAGGAATCGCGCCGGGTCTCCCGCATGGCCGTCATCAGGTCGAAGGGCAGTACGGAGCGGATCCGGACGACCCCGCCGGTGGCGTCGAGCCGGGTCACCTCACGCACCTGCGGCCACCAGCGGGGATAGTCCTCGATGCGCTCCAGGGCTCGGTACACCGGTCCGGCGGGCGCGGGCAGTCTCCACAGACTGCGGAAGCGGTAATGGTTCCGGTCCATGGAGGGAGTGTGCCCGCCCGCGCCCGGGGCGTACGGTCTCCTGCCGCCTCTTAGAGCCCCGAACAAAAGGGGAGTCCGATCAGCTCGCGGCGTCTGGTGCGTGCGATCGCAAGGCGCCGGAAGGTCCTCGTAGCGGAGCTACCAGGGCCTTTCGGCAACGCGGCGGGGGGTCCCCCCTGCTCGAAGAGCTTGGGGGAGTGCGTGCCAGGCGCCGCGAGCCGGGCGCCCATTTTGTTCGGGGCTCTTACGGCATCCGGTGTCCCAGCAGGGCGAGGTTCTCGATGGCGGCGAGGCCGTAGAGCGCGGTGTCGTTGGTGGACACCCAGGTGGCCTCGCTGCCGGCGACCAGGGCGGTCGGTCCGGTCACCTTCTCGGTCTTCCAGGGGGCGGACTCCTGGTAGCCGTCGGAGTGGTAGAACTTCTCCCACGCCCGGTCGGCGAGCTGGTCGTCGCCGGTCTGCACGGCGGCGTAGGCGTCCAGGCGGGAATGGCCCTGGAAGAGGATCAGGCTGCCGAAGTTCGAGCCGTAGCGGGCCGCCTGCTGCGCCTTGGTGGCGTTGAAGTAGCGGCAGTAGTCGTAGTACGCCTCGTTGAAGGCCGGCATGTCGACCAGGTCGATGAGTTCGGCGCACAGTTCGTTCAGGCCGAAGACGGCCGACAAGTGGGAGACCTCGACCACGGGTTCCTCGGCTATCGCGAACTTCCCGGTGTCCAGGTCGTACAGTCCGGTGCCCTGGACGAATCCGTTGGGCTGGGCGGCGATGGTCTCCATGGTGGACAGGACGCGCGCCTTTGCCTTCTCCCATTTCGGGCCCCGGCGTTCCCATTCGGTGAGCCAGGCCGAGACCAGGCCGCTCCAGTCGGTGCCGAAGCCGACGGACAGGGCGTGCCGGTCGGGGGTGTACGGCTCGGTGCGGATCTTGCGGATGGGGTCGAGGACGAGGAAGGTCTCGTCGGAGTCGACGGTGGCGTGCATGAGGTCGCCGACGCGTTCGTCGGCGGTGAGGAAGTAGTAGTAGCGCCGGTAGGTGGTGTTGGCGATGCGCTGCTGCTTGGCGCTGTCGGCCCAGTGCTGGACGCCGTGCCGGGTGCCGAGGCCGGCCCACTTGCCCAGGTGGTAGACGTCGACCTCGCCGGTGTGCCGGGTCATCGCCTCGGCGAAGCGGAAGATGTCGGCGCGGCCGGAGCGCAGGTAGGCGTACCAGAGCCAGAGGTCGGGCGAGAGTTCGGAGTTGTCCCAGGCGTAGCCGCCGACGTCGTAGCGCCACTGGTGGCGGGCGGTGTCGTAGGTGTGCATGATGTCGCCGTAGTCCCAGAATCCGTACCAACGGCGCATCTCCACCTGGTCCTTGTAGTAGGTGAAGAGGAAGTCGAGGTGGTCCTCGATCTTTGCCTTGGCCGGGGTGGAGCGGTCGGGCGCGGAGAACAGACCGGGGCCGAACACCTTGGCGCCGATGAGCTGCTTCGGCGGTGCGGCGAGCTGCGGCAGGACGCGGACGGCCTCTATCTGTTCCGCGAGTTTCTCGGCGCTCGGGGTCGACTCGTTGGCCCAGAAGAGGAGTTCGGAGGTGCGGGCGATGCCGTAGGGGGTACCGAACTCGGGCTCGTAGTCCTCATAGGTGATGTTGAGGCCTTCAAGCTGTTCGGGGAAGGTGTCCTGACCCATGCCGTCGTGGTAGAAGCGCAGGTCCATGGGCTGTGCCTCCGGCGACCAGAGCCAGAGGGTGACCTCGGCCGCGTCGGTGTGGGCGTCGCGGATGTCGAGCTGGGCGGGGTGCTTCTCCCAGAAGTCGCGCAGGCCGAAGGAGAGTCCGCCGCTGACTCCGCCGACATAGCCGAAGCCGGAGGCGCGTCGTCCGCCGCCGGCGCCGATCCAGCCGTACCCCTTCTTGGTGCGCTTGCGCAGGGTGAAGCCGTCGGCGGAGAGCTGGGAGAGGGTGTAGTCGCCCCATTCGGGGATGTACTGCAGGCGGGTGGTGACCCGTTGGTCCCAGGTGGCGGGGTCGGGCAGCTTCTCGCCCGCGAACTGGGCGGCCTGCACGGCGGTGCCCGGGTCGCGGCGCAGTCCGGTGATGCCCTTGACGGCCTCGCGCAGCAGTCCTGTCCCCTCGCCGCCGATGCGGATGTGCCGGTCGTAGGACTCGTCGCGCAGGGGCACGGTGAAGCGGACGCCGATGCCGCGGATGAAGTCGCCGCTCGCTCTGCCGGGTTCCTGCGTGCCGTCGTAGGTGATGGTGTGCACCATGCGGAAGGAGTCGGCGCCCGCGTAGAAGTAGAGGCGGATGGAGAAGGGCAGCCAACCGCGGTGGCCCTTACGGTGCTTTCCGTCGACGCGGACGACGGCGCGGACCGGTCCCGCCTGTTCGACGGTGACCTCGTCGATGGCGCCGTCGAAGCGCTCGGTCCTGACGGTGCTCTGGTCGCCGTCTGCGAACTCGGGCTGGCGCAGCAGGACGAGGCGGCCGTTCCTGGCGATCTCGGTGGAGCCGCGGGTGACGGACTTGACGAGGGTGGCGCCGGACTTGGCGATTCTCGCGGCGATGACGCCGGTCGAGACGTCGATGGTGCCACCGCGCTGGTCGACGGTGACCTTCTTCTGCGGTGCCGCGGGGGTGCCGGCGGTCAGGGTGAGCTTGCCGGTGCCGGAACTCACCGCGTGCGCGGTCCACTTGAGGGAGCCGTCCGGCCAGTGGGCGAGCGGCCAGGACTGTACGGGTACGGCCCTGCCGTCGGCGTCGGCCAGCGCGAAGGTCTGGCCGTCCCGGTGGGCCCCCTTGGGCCAGGGCACGCCGACGGTGGATCCGGGTGCCGCGCCGAGGCCGCCGTCCTCGAGCCAGTCCAGGGTCACGGGGTCGTCGCCGGCACTCTCGGCT
>NZ_JBHSPC010000013.1:64964-100672 GCF_042656345.1 Streptomyces incanus | reverse complement strand
GCCCAGCTGAACTGGGCGGCGGCGCCTGCGACGGCTGCCGCTTTCAGGAGGGACCTGCGGGGGATGGGGGACATGGCCTTTCCTTTCCGTGCGGGACGCAAGAAGATGTCAAGGGCATGACAGGCAAAGGCGCGGCGCCGGGGCGCCGGCCCTGGTACGGAAGGCACCGCCCGTCAGCGATGCCGGTAGCGCTTCTCCACGGCGACGGCCGCCGCCGTGACCGCGCCCAGGACGGGCAGAGCGAGCGGCGCACTGAACCAGGCGGAGCAGACCACCACGGCCAGCCCGCCGACGATCAGGAAGGATCCGGCGGGGTCGAGCACGGTGCGGCGGGCAGCCTGCCCGAGCAGCGAACGCCAGGAGGCCCCGGGCCGCCAGGCCGCCGCCGCGCGCAGCCCGGCGACCACCGCCGCGATCAGGGCGACCACTCCGACGGCGCCCACCAGTTCACCGCCCGGCAGTCCGGCCCGTACGGCCCGTACGTCCACCCGGACCACGGCGAGGGCGGCCCACCCGGCGAGTCCGACGAACCACCCGCCGCGCAGCGCCGACCGGTAGTCGGCCGCGAACTCCCTTAGCCCGCCGCGCTCGTGGGCGAGGTGGCGCCCGAGGTGCCGCGAGCCTGCCGCGAACGCCGCCGGGTAGGTGACCAGCGGCAGCGAGGCCAGCGCGATCCACACCCCGGTGAGCAGGCACTCGGCGAACAGGGCGAATTTTCCGGCGAGCGGTGACTCACCGGGTGCGCCACGGATCCCGGCGCGCGCCTGCTTCATGATCGGTTCACCTCAGCCCTTCAGGCCGGACGTGGCCATGCCGTCGATGAGGTAGCGCTGGAAGGCCAGGAAGAAGGCCAGCACCGGCAGCAGCGCGACCAGGGACATGGCGATCATGCCGCCGTAGTTCGCCAGCCCTTCCTGGTCGACGAACATCTTCAGGCCGAGCGAAACGGTGTACTTGCCGGGCTCGTTGAGGTAGATCAGCGGGCCCATGAAGTCGTTCCAGGCGTTGATGAAGGTGAAGATGGCGCTGGTGATCAGGGCCGGCCGGCACAGCGGGAGCACGATCGACCAGTAGATGCGGAAGTGCCCGCAGCCGTCGAGCCGGGCCGCCTCGTCGAGTTCCCTGGGCAGGTTGCGCATGAACTGCACCATCAGGAAGACGAAGAACGCCTCCGTGGCCAGGTACTTCCCCAGGAGGAGCGGGGTGTATGTGTTGATCATGTCCATGTTGCGGAAGAGCACGTACTGCGGGATGAGCAGGACGTGGTACGGCAGCAGCAGGGTGCCGATCATCAGGGTGAAGAGCAGATTGCGGCCGGTGAACCTGATCTTCGCGAAGGCGTAGGCGGTCAGCGAACAGGACACCACGATCCCGATCACCGAACCGACGGCAAGGAAGAGCGAGTTGAAGAAGAACGTGGAGATCTGGATGTCCGCGATGCCGTCGGCGAGGCTCGTGTAGTTGGCGGTGATCGGGTCGGCCGGGAAGAGGTCCAGGCTGCCGACGATGTCCTCGCTGTTCTTGAAGGACCCGCCGATGACCCAGATCACCGGGTAGAGGATCACCGCGAGGATCGCCAGTGACCCGAGGTGCCAGGCGAGCGAGCCGGGCAGACGGCGCCGCAGGGCGCCCGCCCTGGTGGACCGGGCCGGTGTGACGTCGGTGGCCGCCGGGGGTTTCCCGTGACCGGGCGAAGTCGAGAGACCGGGGGAGCTCATCGGCCGCCCTCCTCGTAGTGCACCCAGCGCTTCTGGGACCAGAAGAGCACCGCGGTGACCAGGGCGACCGCGACCAGCAGCATCCACGCCATCGCGGAGGCCAGGCCCATCCGGCTGTTCTCGAAGCCCTGGACGTACAGATAACAGGTGTAGACCATGGTTCCGTCCGCGGGACCGCAGGCGTTGCCTCCGGCGCCGCCGCCGACGATGTAGGCCGAGCTGAAGATCTGGAAGGAGTGGATGGTCTCCAGCAGCACGTTGAAGAAGAGGACCGGGGAGATCATCGGCAGGGTGATGTTCCAGAACTGCCGGAGCCTGCCCGCTCCGTCGACGTCCGCCGCCTCGTACAGTTCGCGCGGGACTTGCTTCAGGCCGGCCAGGAAGATCACCATGGGGGCGCCGAACTGCCAGACGGTGAGCGCCACCAGGCTATAGATGATCAGGTCCGGGTCGCCGGTCCAGCCGCCGGCGTCGACGCCGAAGAGCTTCTGCGTACGGTCGACGATCGCGTCGTCGGAGAAGATCGCCTTCCACACGATGGCGACGGAGACACTCGCCCCGATCAGCGACGGCGCGTAGAAGGCGGCCCGGTAGAAGGCCTGCCCCCGCCGCTTCTGGGCCAGCAGCAGCGCCACCCCGAGCGCCGCGATCAGCTTGATCGGCGTACCCACGACCACGTACCAGAGCGTGACCTGCACCGAGTGGCGCCAGCGCGGGTCGGCGAACATCTCGGAGAAGTTGTCCAGGCCGATCCACCGGGGAGCGTCGAATAGGTTGTAGTCGGTGAAAGCGAAGTAGAGCGAGGCGGCCATCGGGCCCGCCGTCAGCAGCAGGAACCCGGCGATCCAGGGCGACATGAAGAGGTAGCCGGCCAGGTTCTCCCGGCGGCCCCGCCGCTTGAGGGCGGCGGGGCGCGGGGATTTCACCGGACCGTGCCGCGGCTCGGAGTCCCAGGTGAGGTCCTCCGTCGCAGGGGCGTGTGTCACGGCGCTTCCCATCAGCCGGCGAGAGCCGTCTTCGACTCGGTGAAGAACTGCTTGACCGCGTCCGCCACGGAGCGCTTGCCCAGGCCCAGTTCCTCACCGATGCGCAGGAACGCAGCCTCACAGATGTCGGCACCGTTCGGGTGCGGGGTGATCGGTTCCAGGACGCCCGACTCGACGAGGGACACCTCGTAGGCGGCGATCGCCTTGTTGACCGGGTCGCTCGGCTGGTACGCGTCGAACTGGGCCTGCGTCGTGGGCACACCGCGGTCGTATCCCATGATCTTGGCGACCTCGGGGTCGTGCACCATGAAGTCGATGAACTGGGCGACTTCCTTGGGGTGCCGGGTGCGCTTGGAGGCACTGAGCATCAGGGAGCCGAGATACTGGCCGGTCTTCCTGCCGTCCGTGGTCGGGATGGGCGCGAGGCCGTACTCGCTCTTGCCCTCGGAGGTGTAGCGGACGGTGAAGTTGTCCCAGGTGAACTCGCTTCCGGCGAGTTCGGCGGAGAGCGCCGACTTGGGCTTGATCTGGGCGACCTTCTTCGGATCGGCGAACAGGCCTGTCTTGACGCCCTTCTCGGCCTTGGTCCACCACTGGGTCAGATCCGCCTCGGTGAAGCCCAGTTCGTCCTCGGTGAAGAACGCCTTGCCGTTCTGCCGCAGATACAGGTCGTAGAGGTACATGACGCCGTACATGCCGCTGTCCCCGGCCCGACCCGCCTTGTCGCGGATCTTCGCCATCGCCTCGTCGAAGTCGTCCCAGGTCCAGCCCTGTTCGGGCTTGACGCCGGCCCGGGTGTAGACGGGCTTGTCGATGACCAGGGCCAACGAGTTCGACCCCACGGGCACACCGAGGAGCTTGCCGTCGACCTCGCCGAACTTCTCCAGGCCCGCCCGGAAACCGTCCATGGAGAGGTTGCCGGCCTTCACCTGCTCACTGAGATCGAGCAGCACATTCTTCGCATCGTATTTACGCAGGAACCCGATGGCATTCTGGAATACGTCCGGCGGATTCCCCCCGGAGGCCTGTGTGTTGAACTTCTTCCAGAAGTCGGGGTAGGGCTGGAAGTCGGTCTTGATCTTGATCTTCGGGTACTTCTCCTCGAAGAGTGCGATGGTCTTGTTGATCCGCTCGGCCCGGTCCTCGGCACCCCACCAGGAGTAGCGGAGCGTGACGCTCCCGTCACCCGACTCGCCTCCGTCGCCGCACGCGGTGGCCGTGGCGCCCAGCCCCGCTACGACCAGCGAAGCTCCCGCCGCCTTGAGGACCGTCCGCCTCCCGGCCCGCCCCTCCGCATTCCCGCCCTGCTGCATACGAGCCTCCCCGCGACGTCGCGTCCGCCTCATGAATCGTTTCAAGTAAGCGCTTGCTGGCACAAAGTACGGAGGACCCACGAGCGCGTCAATGATTCGGACAGGAATTGACGGGCGCACCGGCCGGGCGGGGTCCGCGACGGCTCGCACCCCTTCGGTGGACACGGACGGAAACACCCAGGTCCACGCGGCCCGCCCGACGGACCGAACGCCGCCGGGCCCGCCGGAGCGCGGGGCCCGCAAGGTCACGGTTGGGTGAAGGGCGGTGCGGGCGGTGCGGTCGCACCGCCCCTCCGGCAGGCGCGGGACACCGGGCGGAGGCATCGCGCGACCTCACCGTCACGCACCCGCGCGTCGGCCGGGGGCATAGATACACCGCGGCCCGGCTCACTGTCGGTGAGCCGGGCCGCGGCATGATCCGGTGGGCGATACTGGGTTCGAACCAGTGACCTCTTCGGTGTGAACGAAGCGCTCTCCCACTGAGCTAATCGCCCGGACGCAGGAAGAACATTACCCCATGTCAGGGAGTGCCTGTGACGGACGAGAGCCAGTGACCGCACCCCTGCCGCGGCTCACTGGTTCTCGATCTTCCAGGGCATCACGAGGCCGAACTTCCACAGGTAGAACCCGGTCACCGCGGCCGCGATCACGAGGGCGACGGTGGTCAGGATGATGTTCCGGCGCCGCACCCGGGGATCGAGTGCGCGCTGCGCCGCCTCGGTGACCTTGCGTTTGGTCCACCGGAGCACCAGCTGGGCCCAGACGAATTCGGTCGCCCAGATCGCCATGCCACCGAAGATCACCACCCAGCCCGGCCCGGGGAGCACCAGCATGGCGGCGCCGGCCGTCACGACCGCGAGCCCCACGATGAAGACGCCTACCTGCCAGCTCAGGTGCAGGGTGCGGCGCGCCTTGACGAAGGCCGGCGCCCTGGAGCCCAGCGCCCGCTCGTCCGATGCCTGGTCAGCCCTGTCCATCCCCGCTCGATCCGCCGTCACGGCCGCCTCGCCGGGTGTGTCACTCCCCGTGTTCATACGCCCAAACACTACCGGAGCGCATCACGTCACCGGAACGGGCGCAGTTCGCGAACGGTCTTTCGGCCGATGGAGTTACGTAAACCCACGCAAAACACTCAGAGGGGTTTACAACGGCACCGTAGGTGGCATGTCGATTTCGCCGACGTGCGAATCCCCGAGCGCACACTGAGCGAAAGGCCCTGGCGCTTATGAACACCACGGTCAGCTGCGAGCTGCACCTGCGCCTCGTTGTGTCGAGCGAGTCCTCCCTGCCTGTCCCCGCAGGCCTGCGGTACGACACGGCCGACCCCTACGCCGTGCACGCCACCTTCCACACCGGAGCCGAGGAAACCGTCGAGTGGGTGTTCGCCCGCGACCTCCTCGCCGAGGGGCTTCACCGTCCCACGGGCACCGGCGACGTCCGCGTCTGGCCGTCGCGCAGTCACGGTCAGGGCGTCGTCTGCATCGCCCTGAGCTCTCCGGAGGGAGAGGCTCTGCTCGAGGCCCCGGCACGGGCCCTGGAGTCCTTCCTGAAGCGTACGGACGCCGCCGTGCCTCCCGGCACGGAACACCGGCACTTCGATCTCGATCAGGAGCTCTCGCACATCCTGGCGGAAAGCTAGGCGAGGGTTCACCAAGCTGCCCGACGCCGTCGACTCGGGGTGACGGCTCGGGCCCTGACAGCCGTGCAACGGCACACACCGGCGCCGACGCCGCGGGATACCGCGGGCGGCGCCGTTGCGTGCCGTTGTGCTGCGCGCGAGCTCCGGCACGGAACCCCGGGGGACCGAGCGTTCCTCCGCGGTCCTCAAAGCCGTGTGCGAGCGAGGAGCGCTCATGGGCCCGCGGGAGCCACTACCATCGGCCAGCATCAGCGGGCGCCCGCCCGACCCTCAGGCCAGGGAGCGAATCGTGCTGATCACCCACGACACCCGGTGTGCGCTGGACACCGTGGTGGATCTGGTGAACTCCGCGCCGGAGGACGACACGGCACCGGACGGGCTGCCGGACGTCCCGGCTCTCGAGGCCTTCGTGCGCAGCCACGAGGTCAGCGAGGTCGGGGCCCTCACGGAGTTCGACCTGTCGGCGGTGCGCAGGATTCGCGGACGGTTCGCGTCGGTCTTCGCCGCTCCCGACGCCCACAGCACCGCCAAACTGATCAACGAGCTGATCGCGGCCGCGGGCACCACGCCCCGGCTCACCAACCACGACGGCTACGACTGGCACGTGCACTACTTCGCCCCCGGCGCCTCGGTCACCGATCACCTGGCGGCGGACTGCGGGATGGCACTGGCGTTCTTCGTGGTCGCCGGGGAGCAGGAGCGGCTGCGGCGCTGCGAGGCACCGGACTGCCGGCACGCCTTCGTCGATCTCTCCCGCAACCGCTCCCGCCGCTACTGCGACAGCCGCACCTGCGGCAACCGCCTGCACGTCGCCGCGTACCGCGCACGCCGCAAGGAGGCGGCGGGCTGAGCGTACGCAGCGGGGCGCGGTCGCATTCCGGGCCGGGCCGGCTGAGCTGCGTGAGCCGGTCGTACGGGCGGGCGACGTGGCGATGCCGTGCCGACGCGGTCCCGACGGGTGGCGCCGGGTACCGCGGGTACGGCTCACAGCCAGAGCAGGTCGTGCAGGGCAGCCGTGAGCAGCAGACACCCGATCACCGCAAGGAAGATCATCAGCGGTGGCTGGGAAAGGGCGAAGAGGCATCCACGCGGCTCGTCCTGCGGCGGCGCGGCCTCGCTCTGTGTCGTGTCCAGCATCTCGCGGGGATCATGACGCATCGGGAGCGCCCGATGCGATCACCACTCACGGACTGAACGTGAGGGCACGGTTTCCGCGATCCCTCGTCCGAGCTGTGATCGTTTGCGGACGCTCCGGGACCGCCTGTGACGCTTCGGCCCGCTGCCTTCCGTTCCCGCGTCGCCCCGTCACCTCCGGTGCGGCGCGTCCGCCCAGGACAGCTTCATATGCCGTGCTTCTTGAGGATCGCCTCGATGTCGCTGAAGTCGTCGTCGCTCTTGGGCGCGGCCGTGGGGCGGGGCGCCGCCGGGCGGGAGCCTGGGCCCAGGGAAGGGGCCGAGGCCGTGGGGGCCACTGCCCCGGGCTGTGCGGGCGCCCCGGCCGTCCGGTGCTGCTGCTTGCGTTCCTTCCGCTGCTGGCGGGTACCGCCGCGCCGGCGCTCCACCGCGCGCGTGGTCATGAACAGCCCCCAGGACAGGCCCAGCACGCCGAAGCCCGCCCAGGCGGTGGGGCTGAAGGCGGTGTCGGCCAGCCACTCGACGACACCGGTCATCACCAGGCCGATGGGAACAAGCGCATAGGCGGCGACGCGGGTCGCGGTGAGGAAGCGCTTGCGGTAGGCCGTGACCAGCGCGATACCCAGGCCTGCCGCGGACACGGCGGAGCAGACGGTCTCGGCAATCATCCGGTCCTCCAGGCAGGGGTTCGGTGGCATCGGGCACTTCGTCCCTTCCATCCTGCACCTTCCGGGCCCCGCCGGGCCATGCTCCGGCCGTAGATCAGGGACATCTCCGGGTCGGCTCCTCCGCAGGTGCCGGTGCGGTGTGCTCCTCCGGGGCCTGTCGTCCGGATCCTGCCGGGCTCGCGGGCTCCGGTGCCTGATACGGCCTGATCCACACGAAAGACCCTCGGGGCCGGACGGGCGTCAGGTCCGATTGGGTGCCGCGGCGCGGGGCTGGAAGACTGTCGGTCATGAGTGACTCCTCCCCCGCCCGCGCCGCCGCCCCCGTACTCGACGTGTGGTGCGAGCTGCAGTGCGCGGACTGCCGTGACGCCCTCGACGATCTCCGCGCCCTGCGCGCCCGGTACGGCGACCGTCTGGAGCTGCGGCTGCGGCACTTCCCGCTGGAGAAGCACAAGCACTCCTTCGCCGCCGCCCAGGCCTCCGAGGAGGCGGCCGAGCAGGGGCAGGGCTGGGCCTACGCCGAGGCCGTGCTGGGACGGGTCGAGGAACTGGGCCGTGCGGGAGAACCCTTCCTGGTCGAGGTCGCTCGGGAACTCGGGCTGGACGCCGAGGAGTTCGACACCGCTCTGATCGACGGCCGGCACATCCTGATCGTGGACGCCGACCAGGCCGAGGGCAAGGCCATCGGGGTGACCGGCACCCCGACCTATGTCATCGGCGGCGAGCGTCTCGACGGCGGCAAGAGCCAGGAGGGCCTGCGCGAACGCATCGAGGAGATCGCGGACCGGCTCCTCGCCGAGCAGGACGGCTGACCGAGGAGCTCTCCCGCCCCGGCCCCTACAACAGGTGCTTGTACATCGTGGACCGCGTCGTCCCGTAGCCGAGTGATGCGTAGAGCCGCTCCGCCGGGGTGTTGCCCGCGAAGACGTTGAGACCGATGGCGCGTTTCCCCGCGGCGATCGACTGCGCCTCGGCGAGCAGCATGAGGGAACGTCCGTGCCCCTGGCCGCGGTGTGCGGCGTCGGCCTCGACGTCGAACACGAATGCCTGTTCGGCGCGGACCGCGAGCCACAGTGTGCCCACGGGTGTGTCCTCGTGTTCGAGGACACTGAGGAGCATGCCCTCCGAGTCCCGCCCGTCGGGCAGCAGGGCGGCATGCTCCTTGGCCGCCTTGGCCCGCGCCTCGGTCTCCGGTACACCGCGCTCGATCCAGTCCCGCGCGTACTCCGCCTCGCTCCTGGCCGACCAGGGGCCGAACTCGGCGTCGGTCATCGGCCGTCCGCGACTGCCCTCCGGCAGGGCGGGCGGGACGTCCCCCAGCGCCTTCTCCATGCCGTAGTTGCGCACGACGTAGCCGAGCGCCGTGGCGAGGCGGAACGCGGACCCGGCAGGGGCGCCGGACCCGGCTGGCCGTCTCTCGGCTCCTTCGGCTTCGGCGGGGACCGTGGCCTCGATGCGGCGGCAGCCCCAGCCGCGGGCGACCTCCTCGGCGGCGAGCGCGGCCACCGTGCCCCGGCCTCGCCTGCGGTCCGGCTCCTCGATCCGCAGGCTCATGATCCGGGCCACGGCGTCGCCGAAGACGGGATGCGTACCGATGCGTATGCGTCCGACGGGACGGCTGTTGACGCACACCTGGTAACGGCGGGAGCGCGTGCCGTCGGGATTCTGCTGAAGCGGCTCGGTCGGCCGCAGGGTCGTGGTCATCACAGGTGTCCTACCCCCGCGGCCGCCCGGATCAGCCGAAGGTCACGCCCCGGCCCCTCGCCCGGCTCCCCGCCTCGTCACGGATCGAGGTCGGCCGCCGCGTGCTCGTCGAAGATCCGCATGGCCTTGGCCGTCACCGGGCCCGGGGTACCGGGTAGTTCACGCTCGTCGACGCGGTGCACGGCCTGCACGTCCCGCAGGGTGGAGGTGAGGAAGACCTCGTCGGCCCGCTGGAGGACGTCCATCGGCAGGTCGGTCTCGGTCGCACCGGTCCACTTGACGGCCAGCGCCCGGGTGATGCCTGCGAGACAGCCCGAGGCGACCGGCGGGGTGTGGATCTCACCGTCCAGGACGACGAAGACATTGGATCCCGTGCCCTCGCAGAGCCGGCCGACCGTGTTGCCGAACAGCGCCTCGGAGGCGCCCTGTTCGCGGGCACGGGCGAGGGCGACCACGTTCTCGGCGTAGGAGGTGGTCTTCAGGCCGGTGAGCGCGCCACGTTCGTTGCGGGTCCAGGGGACGGTGATCACGGCGGTGGAGTCGGGGCGGCGGGGGGTGCCACCGAGGGCAACGACGAGGGTCGGGCCGTGTTCGCCGCGGTCGGAGCCGAGGGGACCGTGGCCGCCGGTGAAGGTGATGCGCAGCCGGCCGAGCGGCATCGGGTTGGCCTCGAGGACGGCCGCGCAGGCGCGACGGACCTCGTCCAGGTCGGGTTCGGGCAAACCGAGACCCCGGGCGGAGCGGGCCAGCCGGTCGAGATGCCGGGTCAGCGCGAACGGTCTGCCGTCCACGGTCTTGACGGTCTCGAAAATGCCGTCGCCCACGGTCAGTCCGTGGTCGAAGACGGAGACGCGGGCGGACTCGCTGTCCTGCAGCCCGCCGTCGAGCCAGATCTTCACCTCATGGTCCCTTCGCTCACCTCGTGCGTGCCCGACGCTACCGCGAGCAGCCGGGACGCCTTCAGTTCGGTCTCCCGCCACTCCCCCTCCGGGTCGGACCCCCAGGTGATGCCGGCGCCGGTGCCGAACCGGAGCACGGCACAGCCGTCGGGCTCCCGGTCGATCCAGAAGGTACGGATCCCCACCGCCAGCCCGGCGGTGCCCCGGTCGGCGTCGACCCAGCCGATGCCGCCGCAGTACGGGCCCCGTGGCACCGGCTCCAGGGTGTCGATGATCCGCAGGGCGCTCGACTTGGGCGCGCCGGTGACGGAGCCGGGTGGAAACGCGGCGGCGAACAGCTCGGGCCAGCCGGCCCCGGACCGCAGCTCGCCCCGCACCGTCGACACCAGGTGCACCAGCCCCGGATGCTTCTCGACGGCGCACAGGTCGGGCACCGTGACGCTGCCGGTGGCGCAGAACCGGCCGAGGTCGTTGCGGACCAGGTCGACGATCATCACGTTCTCGGCGTAGTCCTTGTCGAGGAGGTCGGCCTCGGTGCGTCCGGTGCCCTTGATCGGTCCGGACTCGACGACGTGCCCCTTACGGCTCAGGAAGAGCTCGGGCGACGCGGTGGCGATCTCCACGCCGTACCCCGGCAGGCGGATCGTTCCCGCGTACGGTGCCGGGTTGCCGCGGGCCAGCAGAGCGGTGAGAGCGTCCACGTCGGCGTCGGCCGGGACGGGGGCGGACAGTACACGGCAGAGGTTGGCCTGGTACACCTCGCCGGCGGCTATGTGCGCGCGGATGCGCCGCACGCCGGCCACGTACGCGGCGTGGTCCAGGGAGGACGTCCAGTCACCGGCGGCCGGTCCGTGCCAGCCGCCCGGCACCGGCGCGGGTACCGGCTGCTCGCGTACGTCGCGGAAGCGTGCGCAGGTCAGACGGCCCTCGAAGTCCGCGCAGACGGCCCAGAAACCGTGCGAGTCCAGGGCCGCCGGGTCGTCGGTGACATCGAGGAGGCCGCTGGCGACGCGGCTGCCGAAGCGGGCGAGGGGCGGGAGATCGAGCACACCGTCGAGTCTATGGCGGGGGCCGTCGAGGTGACCTGGCCGTGTCCGTGAGCAGACGCAGCGCAGCACGCTGCACAAACGGGTTTTTGTGCTGGCCCCGGAATCCGCTAGAGTTCACCACGTCGCCGGGACGCGCAAGCGGACCGGACCGACAGGCGGACGTAGCTCAGTTGGTAGAGCGCAACCTTGCCAAGGTTGAGGTCGCGAGTTCGAACCTCGTCGTCCGCTCGAAGGATCGGGGGCCTCCCGGGCCCCTGCGCTCCTGGTGGAGTGGCCGAGAGGCGAGGCAACGGCCTGCAAAGCCGTCTACACGGGTTCAAATCCCGTCTCCACCTCCATGGACGATTAGCTCAGCGGGAGAGCGCTTCCCTGACACGGAAGAGGTCACTGGTTCAATCCCAGTATCGTCCACTGGGTCTTCGGATCCTCCGCGCGATTAGCTCAGCGGGAGAGCGCTTCCCTGACACGGAAGAGGTCACTGGTTCAATCCCAGTATCGCGCACGCAGCATCCATGGTCCGCTCCTCGGAGCGGTCGTGGTCCCGAGGACGATTAGCTCAGCGGGAGAGCGCTTCCCTGACACGGAAGAGGTCACTGGTTCAATCCCAGTATCGTCCACATCACCACGGAACCCCCCGGCCGCTCAGACGGCCGGGGGGTTCCGTCGTCAGGACGAGAAGAGCATGCGGCCGAAGCCCTTGTTCCGGTGGTGGCCGTAGTGGTGGCCACCGTGCGGGGCGCCCCACGCGGGCTGGGGTGCCACCGGGTACGCCTGCGGGGCCGCGGGAGGCGGTGGCGCGGCCGGCTGGGACCACTGGGCCTCCAGCCGGGTCAGCGACTCCAGCTCGCCGTAGTCGAGGAAGATCCCTCGGCAGCCGCTGCACTGCTCGATCTGGACACCGTTGCGGTTGTAGGTGTGCATCGGCGCACGACACTTCGGACACTGCATGATCGGTTCAACTCCTCACCGGTCGGACCTGCTTCAGGTATCTCCAGGACAGACTCTGTCCGACTGCGGTCGGTTGCACCCTACTTCGTCGATTCGTGCGCCAATTCGGCTGGGACCGCGGCTATTCGCCGACAGGCGTCGACCAGGGCGTGGTCCACCTCGTCCAGGGGCCGCCCGTCCGCCACCGCCTTGGTGACCGTCCGCGCGGCGGTCTGCACGGTGAGGGCGCGGGCCGGGACGTCCAGGACGGCCCAGGGGTCTTGGGCGACGTCGAGGGCGGGCCCGCCCGCGGCCCGGTACGCGTCGAGGAACCGCTCCCACTCCCGCGGCGCCAGCAGCCCGCAGGCGAACCAGGCGGCGGGACGGCCGAGATCCCAGGCCGGGGCGCCCGCGCCCAGGTCGTCGACGTCGATCAGTCGCCAGGACGCTCCGGGCACCCGTACGAGCTGGCCTAGGTGGAGGTCGCCGTGGCACAGGGCGGCCGGCTGCGGCATGGGCGCCTCGGCGCGCGCCCAGGCGGGCAGGGTCGCCCAGGCACCCAGGACGGGGGCCACGGCCGGATGGCCGCCGACGGCATGGAGCCCGGCGACGGCACGGGCCGCCTTGAGGGGGCCGCGCATGACCGGCGCCGATTCGGGGACCGGTGCGCGGTGCAACAGGGCGAGCAGGGTGCCGACGGCCTCCCAGGGGGCGGCGTCGGGATCGTCCGGGTCGACCGGGCTGCCGTACGGCCAGAAGGTCACGAGCCTGCCGTGCAGGTCGGCCGGTGCCGGACTGAGCGGGGGCAGGAGCACGTCCGGGAGGTGAGAGGCGAGGGCGAGGCGCCGGATCAGCTCGGCGGCGTCGGCGTCCGGCGCGTGGGCCTTCGCGACGGTGTCCGCGTGCCGGACGACGGTGCCGTCGGGGCGGTCGGCGAGGGTACCGCTCTCCCCGCAGGGACAGGTGGGGGTGCGGGTGTGGGCGATGCCTTCGGCCCGGGCTGTGAGTTCGGGAAGGAGGGTGGTGGCTGTCATGGGGCTCCCTGGGTGCGGCCTGGGGAGAGGGTATGCGGGGGCGTGACCGGCGTTGGCCGGTCACACGGGGGAAGGCACCACCGCCCGCAGTGACGAGGCACCGGTGGGCGGTAGCGGCTGCGCGATTCGGCGAGACCGGCGAACACCGCCCGCCGCAACAGCCCCGTAGGCACCGCAACCACGCATGGAGGAACCCCCACGGACAGCAACCACCTCCGCGAGAGCGGCGCCGGTTCAGGGCCTGTCCGACGGATCACGCCGGAGACGCAGGCGCCGGCACCCACTCCCTCCAGCTCTTCGAGCAGGAGCGCCCCCGGCCGCGTCGCCGTCACTCGCCGACTCCCCCGAGCTCTCGGCTTCTCCCCCACTCTCGGCTCCGCTCGAGCGGGGGACCCCCATGAACAGGAGCCCCATCGCGTCGACTTCCTCCTCCGCCGTGCGGCTGCACGCACCAGACCCCACCCACCCCGGCCGGACGGATACCGCCCATTACCTCCGACTCGCTCCGCCGCACAGGCCGTAGGCGCAAAAAAATGCCGGCGCAGCTCCCCAGCTGCGCCGGCATCCCTGCCGTCCGCCGCACCCCCGTCCCCACGGGGTTTCATGGGTGGATGTCCCCGCCCGAACCGCTCTTCCGGGCCTGGGGTCGCCGCTCAGCGCCCCAGCATCTCTCCCACGGACGACGCCTGTGTGGCCACCGTCTCCCACCCGTCGAAGACGAGGAGGAGCAGGACCGCCAGGGGAAGAGCCATCAGTGTCGCCACCACCGGGTGGCGACGGCCCTCGCGGCTCGGACGGAACATGGCGGCGCCCGCCTTGTGTGCCCGAGTGCGGACGACTGTCCGCGATGCCGTGTGGGCCATGACCCCTCTCCTGACCGTTTCTGTTGTCGTGGTGCCTCGGGTTCTGTGTGCGAACCTTTGGCAGCGGCGGGCGTCCGACCTCGGGGGACGAGTACCGCACCCGCCGCTTGACCTCAAATCTAGGCGCCCGGCACTTCCCGGACGTCATGCCCTCGTACCGATTGCCGGGCCTCCCGGAGGATGAGCCATGACCTGCGGCGTACTCCCCTGGGTGGAGACGGGCTACTCCGTGTCAGGGACATCCCCGAAGGGGTGTCCGGTCCGCCCCTTCTCGTCGCTCATGTCTCCGATTCCTCCACTCGCGGCACCGGGTGCTCGACCAGCGCGAGGACCCGGTTCGCCATGAACCTGGCCGTTCGCACCGCTGTTCCCGTACGCGTGACTTCACTCACTTCGACCACGCCCCGGCGCACCGCTGTCTCCACCCTGCGGCCCGCCCTGCTCGCCACCACCTCGTACGTGCGCGTCGTATCCCCGGCGTCCACGACTATCTCCACACGGTCACCCTTCACTTGATCAATCCCCCTTCGATGTCAAGCGGTTGGGATCACCATCGCGCGCGAACCCGGCCTGCCCGCACGTCCCCTGACCACTCTTCAAGTCTCCCACCCACCACTGACAATCCGTCGCTCCGAGAGGGCGCGGCCTCTGCGCAAGGGCGGCCGGGGAAACGTAAGCTGGGGCACGTCACAGGACCGGGCAGCGGGGATGAACATGGCGATGATGCGCCTGAGGCGCGAGGACCCGCGCGTCGTCGGCTCTTTCAGACTTCACCGACGGCTCGGCGCGGGCGGGATGGGCGTCGTCTATCTCGGCTCCGACAAGAAGGGGCAGCGGGTCGCGCTGAAGGTCATCCGGCCCGATCTGGCGGAGGACCAGGAGTTCCGTTCGCGGTTCGCGCGGGAGGTGTCCGCGGCGCGCCGCATCCGTGGCGGGTGTACGGCCCGTCTCGTGGCCGCCGACCTCGACGCGGACCGGCCGTGGTTCGCCACGCAGTACGTGCCCGGTCCGTCGCTGCACGACCGGGTCGCCGACGGGGGGCCGCTCGGCGCGGCCGAGGTCGCCGCGGTCGGCGCGGCCCTGTCGGAGGGGCTGGTCGCCGTGCACGAGGCCGGGGTCGTGCACCGGGATCTGAAGCCGTCCAACATCCTGCTGTCCCCGAAGGGACCGCGGATCATCGACTTCGGCATCGCCTGGGCCACCGGCGCCTCGACGCTCACCCACGTCGGCACGGCGGTCGGCTCGCCCGGCTTCCTCGCCCCGGAGCAGGTGCGGGGCGCGGCCGTCACGCCGGCCACGGACGTGTTCTCGCTGGGCGCCACGCTGGCATACGCGTCGATGGGCGACTCGCCCTTCGGGCACGGCAGTTCCGAGGTGATGCTGTACCGCGTAGTGCACGAGGAGGCCCATCTGCATGATGTCCCGGACGCGTTGGCGCCGCTCGTCCGCGCGTGCCTCGCGAAGGATCCCGAGGAACGGCCCAGCACGCTCCAGCTGTCGCTGCGGCTCAAGGAGATCGCCGCCCGGGAGGGTCAGGGATTCACCGGCGTACGTCCGCCGGCTCCGCGCGGCGCGGAGCCGGAGCGGGCGGCGGGGCGTTTGGCCGACACCTACCCGGACCGTGCGCAGCGCCGCACGCCGGGGCAGCAGGGTGCGTCCGAAGGCCGGGCCACTCCCCCACCACACGGCGCGGCTCCGGGTCGCGGTGCCGGTCCGGCCGAGGGCGGGACTCCGCAGCGGCGCGGCAACCGGAGTGTTCCGCCGTCGCGCGGAAGCGGCACGTCACGCGGCGGCGGCGCCTCGCGCGGTGGTGCCTCCCGTAGCGGCAAGCCGCCCCGGTCCGGGTCACGGCCCACGTCGGGGTCACGGTCCACATCGGGTTCCCGGTCCACGTCGGGGTCACGGTCCACCTCCGGGTCACGGAACTCGACGCGCTCGGGCACCGCCTCCCGTCGTCCCGGGCCCCGGACGACGGGTACCGGTCTGCGGCCGGCCAATCCGCGGCTGCTCCTGCAGCGGCTGTTCGTGTTCGTCGTGGTGACCCTGGTGGTCGCGATCGGCATCGCCTTGATCCAGGGCTGACAGGGACCGGCCCCGCGGCCTCGGCGACGACGGCAGGGACGCAGCGGCCACCGGCCGCTGGAGCAGGGCGTCGACCGGCTCGGGACGGCCGGCTCCGCCTGAGTCCCCGCCCTGGTCGCCGCCCGAGCCCGCGGCCCGAGCCGGGCCGGGCCGGGCAGCCTCGGCGGGTTCACGGCGCCGGCGGGCTCACCCCGTCCTGTCCCGTCGGCCGGCCCGTCGCCACCGCGTAGAAGGCGACCGCGGCCGCCGCGCCCACGTTGAGCGAGTCGACGCCGTGGGACATCGGGATGCGGACCCATTCGTCGGCGGCGACCAGGGCCCGGGGGGACAGTCCGTCGCCCTCCGCTCCCAGCATCAGCGCGACCCTGTCCATCCGGTGCGGGGCGGCCTCGTCGAGGCTCCGGGCCTTCTCGTCGGGGGTCAGGGCAAGCAGTGTGAAGCCCGCCTCGCGGACCGATTCCAGGCTTTTGGGCCAGCTGTTCAGTCTGGCGTACGGCACGGAGAAGACCGCGCCCATGGAGACCTTGACGCTGCGGCGGTAGAGCGGGTCGGCGCAGTCCGGGGAGAGCAGGACCGCGTCCATGCCGAGGGCCGCCGCCGAGCGGAAGATGGCACCGATGTTGGTGTGGTCGTTGACGGACTCCATGATCACCACCCGGCGGGTGGTGCGCAGCAGTTCGGCGGCCGTGGGCAGGGGGGTGCGCTGCATGGAGGCGAGCGCGCCACGGTGCACGTGGTAGCCGGTGACCTGTTCGGCGAGTTCCGGGCTCACGGCGTAGACCGGGGCGGGGAGTTCGTCGATGACGTCGCGCATGACGTCGACCCACTTGGCCGAGAGCAGCATGGAGCGCATCTCGTAGCCCGCGTCCTTGGCGCGTCTGATGACCTTCTCGCCCTCGGCGATGAACAGGCCCTCGGCGGGTTCGCGTGTGCGGCGCAGTTCCACGTCGGTCAGGCCCGTGTAGTCGTGCAGGCGCGGGTCGTCGGGGTCATCAATGGTGATGGAATCGGCCACGGGGGTGATACTGCCTTGTCCTGGATGTGGTGCCAACGGCTGGGATCAGCCGTGTTACCGGGGGTTGCTTCCGGGGGTGTCGCCTGGGGCCACGAGGGCTGCGGAGGCTTACGAGGGCTGCGGAGCCTGCGCGGCAGGAAGCCCGACGTTCACGACCTCGCCGATGACGATGACCGCCGGTGGCTTGACCTCCTCGGCCCGGACGGTCTCGCCGACCGTGGCGAGGGTGGCGTCGACGCGGCGCTGGGCGGCCGTGGTGCCCTCCTGGACCAGGGCGACCGGGGTGTCCGGTGACCTGCCGTGCGCCACGAGGGTCTCGGCGATCCGGCCGATCTTGTCGACGCCCATGAGCACCACCAGGGTGCCGGTCAGCTTCGCCAGGGACGGCCAGTCGACCAGGGAACGCTCGTCGTCGGGCGCGACATGGCCGCTGACGACGGTGAACTCGTGTGCCACGCCACGGTGGGTGACCGGGATGCCGACGGCGCCCGGCACCGAGATGGAGCTGGAGATGCCGGGGACCACGGTGCACGCGATGCCCGCCTCGGCGAGCGCGAGCAGTTCCTCCATGCCGCGGCCGAAGACATACGGGTCGCCGCCCTTGAGCCGGACCACCGCCTTGCCCTGCTTGGCGTGTTCGATCAGCGCGTTGTTGATGGCCTCCTGCGCCATGAACCGGCCGTACGGGATCTTCGCCGCGTCGATCACCTCGACGTGCGGCGGGAGTTCGGCCAGCAGGTCGCGCGGGCCGAGCCGGTCGGCTATGACGACGTCCGCCTCGGCGAGCAGCCGGCGCCCGCGCACGGTGATCAGGTCCGGGTCGCCGGGGCCACCGCCGACGAGGGCGACCCCGGGGGCGCGGGTGCGGTGGTGCCGGGCGACGAGCGTGCCGTCGCGCAGGCCCTCGACCACGGCGTCGCGGATCGCGGCGGTGTGGCGGGGGTCGCGGCCCTTGACGTCCGTGGTGAGGACGGCGATCGTGACTCCCTCGCTGTGCCCGGTGGCCGGGGTCCAGGCCGTGGCCCGGTCGGCGTCGTCGGAGCGGACGCACCAGACGCGGTGGCGTTCGGCCTCGGCGGAGGCGCGGGCGTTGGCCTCACTGTCGCCCGTGGCGATCAGCGCGTACCAGGCGTCCGTGAGGTCGCCCTCGGTGTAGCGGCGCCGCTCCCAGGTGATCTCACCGGCGTCCGCCATCGCTTCCACGGAGGGCGTCGCCTCCGGTGAGATCAGGACGATGACCCCGCCGGCCGCGATGAGGGCGGGCAGCCGGCGCTGGGCGACCTGGCCGCCGCCGAGCACCACGACTCGACGGCCGGTGAGGCGGAGGCCCACGGGGTAAGCGGGGTGTTCGGCCATGAGGCTGCGGCTCCTCGTACAGGCGCGGGCGTGCGAGGGGCGCTACGGCACTGGAGCGGCCCTGACGTGCGGTGTGCGGATGTGGGATCAGCGTACGGCGGGAGTGAGGACGGCGGCGACGAACTGTGGCCGCCGCCGTCCCACCCCTCCGGGGTGCCTGCTACTTCTCGGTGACGCCGGCCGAGTCGAACGTCGCCACCTCGTGCATGGCGCGCGCGGTGCTCTGCACCATCGGCAGGGCGAGCAGTGCGCCCGTGCCCTCACCTAGGCGCAGGTCCAGGTCGATCAGCGGGCGCAGGCCCAGCTTGTTGAGTGCGGCCACATGGCCGGGCTCGGCGCTGCGGTGTCCCGCGATGCAAGCGGCCAGCACCTCGGGGGCGATGGCACGGGCCACCAGGGCCGCGGCCCCGGCGCTGACGCCGTCCAGGATCACCGGCGTACGCAGTGACGCGCCACCGAGGAGCAGCCCCACCATGGCCGCATGCTCGAACCCTCCGACGGCGGCGAGGACGCCGATGGGGTCGGCAGGGTCCGGCTGGTGCAGTTCGAGGGCGCGGCGCACGACGTCGGTCTTGCGGACCAGGGTCTCGTCGTTGATGCCGGTGCCCCGGCCGGTGACCTCGCCCGGGTCCACACCGGTGAAGACGGAGATCAGGGCGGCGGACGCGGTGGTGTTCGCGATGCCCATCTCACCGGTGAGCAGCGCCTTGTTGCCGGCGGCGACCAGGTCGCGGGCGGTCTCGATGCCGACCTCGATGGCCTGCTTGACCTCCTCGCGGGTCATCGCGGGGCCTGCGGTCATGTCGGAGGTGCCGGCGCGGACCTTGCGCGGCAGCAGTCCCGGGGTGGCCGGGAGGTCGGAGGCCACACCGACGTCGACCACGCAGACCTCGGCGCCCACCTGGGTGGCGAAGGCGTTGCAGACCGCTCCGCCGCCGAGGAAGTTGGCCACCATCTGGGCGGTGACCTCCTGCGGCCACGGGGTGACGCCCTGGGCGTGAACACCGTGGTCGCCCGCGAAGACCGCGACGGCCGCGGGCTCCGGAATGGGCGGCGGGCACTGGCGGGACAGTCCGGACAGCTGCGCGGAGATGATCTCCAGCATGCCGAGCGCGCCGGCCGGTTTGGTCATCCGCTTCTGCCGCTCCCAGGCCTCGCCGAGCGCCTTGGCGTCCAGCGGGCGGATCTGCGCGACGGTCTCGGCAAGCAGGTCGTGCGGCTCCTCACCGGGCAGCACCCGCCTGCCGTACGTCTCCTCGTGCACGACCCACGACAGCGGGCGACGCTTGGACCAGCCGGCCTGCGTCAGCTCGGGCTCGTCCGGGAACTCGTCGACGTAGCCCACGCACAGGTAGGCGACCACCTCGAGGTGCTCGGGCAGGCCCAGCGCGCGAACCATCTCGCGCTCGTCGAAGAAGCTGACCCAGCCGACCCCGAGGCCCTCGGCGCGCGCGGCGAGCCACAGGTTCTGGACCGCCAGGGCAGAGGAGTACGGCGCCATCTGCGGCTGGGTGTGCCGGCCCAGGGTGTGCCGGCCGCCGCGGGTCGGGTCGGCGGTGACGACGATGTTCACCGGGGTGTCGAGGATGGCCTCGATCTTCAGTTCCTTGAACTGCTTCGCCCGGCCCTTGGGCAGGGACTTGGCGTAGGCCTCGCGCTGGCGCTCGGCCAGTTCGTGCATGCTGCGCCGGGTCTCGGCGGAGCGGATGACCACGAAGTCCCAGGGCTGCGAGTGGCCCACGGAAGGCGCGGTGTGGGCGGCCTCCAGGACGCGGAGCAGGACCTCGTGCGGGATGGGGTCGTCGCGGAACCCGTTGCGGATGTCCCGGCGCTCCCGCATGACCTTCCGCACGGCCTCGCGCTCGGCGTCGTCGTAGCCGGGGGCGGCGGGGCCGGCGGCCGGCGCGGCGTGCACCGCTTTGGCGCCCTGGGTGTCGAGGTCGTCGGGGTTCTGGGCGAGGACGGGCTGGGCCGGTTCGGGCTGGGCCGGTTCGGGCTGGGCCGGTTCGGGCGGAGTCGGCCCGGCCTGGACCGGCTCGGTCTCCGTGGGCGGGTGCTCCCCCGGAGCGTTCCCTGCGAGGCCCTGCTCGGCCGACGGTTCGGTGGCCGGTTCCGGGGCGGGAGCGACGGGGACGGCGCCGGTGTCGGCCGGGCGAGGCAAGGGGACCGGACCTGCGGCCTCCGGCACGGGCTGTTCCCCGGTGGGGAGGGTCAGCGGCTGCGGCGGGGTCGGCGCGAGATGCGGGGTGGTCGGCACGGCTCCCTCGACGGGGACGAACCCTCCCAGGGTCTGGTCCGGCCGCGCCTCCAGGGGAACGCTGCCGGGGAGCGGCGTGGCGGTGCCGGCGGGAGCGGTCGGATCGGCAGCGGGAGCCTCGGGGTCCGAGGGGGCCGGGGAATCGGCAGGCGGCGCCCATGCCTCCTGGACGGGCGGGGCGAAGGGGGCGGCCGGCGTCTGCTGGGGGCCCTGGACCGGGTGCGCGGCCGGGACGTACTGGCCGTCCGGCCCCTCGGCTACGGGCGCGGCTGCCGCCGCCTGCTGAAGCACCGGCTCGGCTGCCGCGACAGGGGTGAGCTCCGTGTCGGGGGCGAGCGCTGCTTCGGGGGCTGATACGACGGGCTCCGGTGCTTCGGCATGCTCGGGTGTCCGAGGGGCTGCGGCTTCGGGAGCCTGCGCCTCGTCGACGGGCGCGGCCGGTTCGGCGGGTACGGGGGCGGACGCCTCGGCGTCGCCGTCGTTCCGGGCGGCGGTGGCGATTGCCTGCGGGTCTGCCGGGCCGGTGAACGGTCCCTGGGGTTCGTGGGCCACGGCGAAGGTGTCCTCGGTTCCATCGGCGGCGGTGCCGCCCTCCGGTGCCCGGGCGGCCACGGCCTCCTGGACCGGAGAGTCCGGCGCCATGGCGACGACGGGGACGGCGGACGCTTCGGGCACCTGCACCTGCACCTCGGCAGCCGGTTCCGGTACGGGCTCGGCGCCCTGACCCGCATCCGAGCCCCCGTCCGGGACGAGGGACGGTACCGCGTCCACTGCGGGACCGACTTCGTACCCGGGGCTCTCGGGCAGCCCGGCGATCACACCGGTCACCGAACCCGAACCCGATTCCGCACCCGCACCCGCACCCGCACCCGCACCCGCACCCGCACCAGACCCGGTCGCATCGGTCGTCGGTACGGAAGGGCCCTCGGAGCCCTGGGGCCCCTCAAGGCCGCCCGGACCCGGCGCGGGAACGGCGTCCGCGACCGGCGCGCCCGTGGCGCTCTGCCAGTCCGCCTCGGCCGCGGCAGCCTGCGGCGCGTCCTGCTGCTGACCGGCGCCCGTCTCCGTCGCGACGCGTGCGACCAGCGCCTGGGCGGCGCCCATGGACCGCTGGGGCGGAACAGCCGTTTCCGCTGGGGCGGTCGTACCCGCCGCGGCATGGGCACCCCAGGGCTGCGCCCTCTGCGGGACCGCCTCTCGGGCGCGCGGCACGTCGAGGTACTCGGGGCCGGCGGCCGGCGGGCCGACCTGGCGCGCCGGCACGTCGGCGGGGCCGCGGTCGGCAAGGGAGCGGACCGGGCCGGCGGTGGTGCTGGGAATGGGCGGGCCGAGGTGCAGCGGGCGACGCGGCGTGACCGGTGCCTGCGACTCGTGCGTGACCGCGGGACCGGGCGCCTGCGGCTGCCCCGGTTCGGGCAGGCGGACACCGCCGAGGTCGACCGAGCCGGTGTCCCGGCCGCCCGTCTCGTGGGGCCCCGGCTCGTGCACGGTCTCGACGACCGGCTCCGGCGCGGGCGGGGCGACCTCGTTGCCCCAGGCGCCCTGGGCACCGGGCAGCAACAGGTCTTCGTCCTCGGCAGAACTCTCGGAGAGGTAGGTGTACGAGTCGGGCGCGGAGACGCCCGGCTGCTCCACCATGCCTGCGTTCTCCGGCTGTCCCTCGCCCGGGACCCGGCCGGTGTCGGTCATGCGTACCCCTCGCCCATCGGTTAGTGCTCCTACGACCAACTCACCCGGAACGGCGCACCCGACCGCCCCACACTAAGAACGAGCGTGCGTCCCCAGCGGCACGAACGGCCTGCCCTAAAAGGCGACAAAGCCATTCACAGGCATTGTCGCTGCCGTACGACCGCCGCGTCAGCTTGATCCGCGACGGTTCCGCTGTGGACTGCGCCACGTTGCGCGTCCTTAGGGTTGTGCCGTACCACACACGCTTCGGAACGGGCGTGTTTTCGGGACATTGGCCGACGAGTCGGCGGGCGTCCGAGTTGCGGTACAACGATCGGCCAGCCTACCGCGCGCAATACGACAACCCGATCGCGGGGACGGCATCGGAACAGGGCGGCACGCTCAGGCGGTACGCGTCGGCAGTACGCCGCTGAGCAGGAATGCGACGCTCCGCTCGGTCTCCGTCCAGGCCCTGGTGTCGAGTTCGACGGACTGCAGGAGGGCGCACTCGACCTGGTAGCCGTGCTCGGTCAGTTCCCGGCCGATCCGTTCGGCCGCGTCGCGGGTGGCGGCGTGCGTGACGATGCGCTGCGGGCGGCGGTCGGCCACCGCCAGGACCACGGCCGCTCCCCCGCCGCCGACCCGGACGACGTCCGGTTCCGGGAGGTCCTCCAGCGCCTGCGGGGCGGTGCCGTGCACGATCTGGAGCTGGACGCCGTGACGGCGGGCGGTGGACTCGGTGTGCGCGCAGGCTCGCGGGTCGCTGTCGACGGCGATGACCGCGGCGCCGGCCCGTGCCGCCTCGATGGCGAAGGCACCGCTCCCGCAGCCGATGTCCCACACGAGGTCGCCGAGCCTCGGTCCGAGCCGGGCGAGCTGGGAGACGCGCAACAGTTCCCGTTCGCCCTCGCCGAGGTCGCCGCCGTAGGCGTCGGCCGGCAGCGTCCAGCCGCGCGGGCCGGCGGCGGGGTCGCGTCCGGCGATCCAGCCGCCGGAGGCGGTGATGGCGGCCTGGCCGCCGATGACGATGACGACGTTCGGGTCGCGCCAGGTGTGGTCGGCGGCCTTGTCGGAGGTGACGACGCTGACCTGCTCGCGCGCGGTGCCGAGTTCCTCGCAGATGACGAAGGTGCGGTGGACGCCCTCCATGAGCAGGCCCAGTTCGGCCGGGCCGGCGCCGGGAGACGTAAGAACCGCCACTTTGGTGTGGGCCCGGCATACGTTCACCGCGCGTCGCAGGGTTCGGGGATGTGCGACCACCACGTGTGCGTCGTCCCAGGGCATGCCGGCGCGGGCGAAGGCGGCGGCAACGGAGGAGACCGCGGGGACGACCTCGACCTCGAGGCCGAACTCAGGTGCGCGCAGGGACCGTACGACGCCGAAGAAGCCCGGGTCTCCGTCGGCGAGGACCACCGCCGTGCCGCGGTGGCCGGCGATCCGGCGGGCGGCCAGGGCGGCACTGCCGAGCCGGATGCGCTCGGCGCCGGCGGGTACCTCGGGAAGCTCCAGGTGGTGCGCGGCGCCCGCCACCAGGGTGGCGGCGCCCAGTGCGGCGCGGGCCGCTGCGGTCAGCGGCGAACCGTCCCAGCCGATCACCGTGACCCGGTCGGCCATCGTTGTCAGTCTCCTGGTGTGCGCGGGGCGTCTTGGGGGTGCGGGGCGTGGTCGGCCGCTCCGCCCGCGGGCGGGCGGGCTTGGTGAGAGTACCCGGTACGGCCATGAACCGGGGTGATCCGCCACCGGCCACCCGTCCGGGAGGGTTCCGGAAAGGGCTCAGCTCCAGTCCGTGAAGGCGGTGAACTGTCCGGTGTCGGCCAGCTGTTCGGCCGAGCCCTCGAGGTCCTCCGGCAGCAGGCTCCACACGATGAAGTCGGTGCGTACGTCCGTCCAGACGCCGTCGTCGCCGCGGACGTGGGCTATACAGGCGTTGCGCAGGACGCCCTCGCTGATGCAGCCGATCTTCTGGGCGACCTGCTGCGAGGCGGTGTTGTCGGCGGCGGTGCGCAGCTCGACGCGTTCCAGCTTCTGGTCACCGAAGAGCCACTGGGCCGTGGCCATGGCGGCCTCGGAGGCGTAGCCCTCGCCGCGCGCCCAGGGGGCGACGATGTACGACAGTTCGGTGGACCGGACGTGCCAGTTGGTCTTGGTGAGCCGGATGACGCCCACCAGGCGCTGGGTGAGGAACTCGGTGACGGCGAGGTCCAGTCCGCGTCCGGCCGCACGTTCGGCGGGGGCGTACTCGGTGATCCAGGTGCGGGCGGCCTGCTCGGTGAAGGGCCGGGGGGCGTCGGTCCAGGCGGCGATCTGCTCGTCGTTCATCATCTCGGTCAGAGGGGGGACGTCGTCCGCGTCGAGGGGACGCAGCACCAACCGCTCCGTGCTGATGGAGATGTTGGGGAAGGTGCTGCTCGTCATGCGCCGCTCCGTAACCTTCGTGACCGTCGGACACCGCTGAACTGCCCAGCATGCAGCATGAAAGCTCCGGACCGCACCACGGGGTCCACTCCGTGTACCGGAGTGGACCCCGAGAGTGCCGAACGGGTGCCGGGCGCGGCGCGGACGGCTGTGTGCCCCCTCGTGCGCCCGGCCGTGTGCCCTGTGCCGGTGGTGCGTGTCGCCCGGATCGGACGGCGGATCAGAAGGCGGCGACGACCGAGCCGGCGTACTTGTCGTCGATGAACTTCTTGACCTCGTCGGAGGTGAGGAGCTCGGCGAGCTTCTTCACGCGCGGGTCGTCCTCGTTGCCCTCCTTGACGGCGAGGAAGTTGGCGTGCGGGTTGCCCTCGGCGGACTCGAGGACGAGGGCGTCCTCGGCCGGCTTGAGGTCGGCACCGATGGCGTAGTTGCCGTTGACGACCGCGGCGTCGACGTCGGCCAGGGCGCGCGGCGTCTGGGCCGCCTCCAGCTCCTTGAACTTGAGCTTCTTCGGGTTCCCTGTGACGTCCGAGGGGGTCGCCTCGAAGCCGACGCCGTCCTTGATCGTGATGATCTTGTTGGCGGCGAGCAGCTGCAGTGCGCGTCCCTCGTTGATGGTGTCGTTGGGGATGGCGATGGTCGCGCCGCTCTTCAGCTCGTCGGCCGCCTTGACCTTCTCGGAGTAGAGGCCGAGCGGCTCCAGGTGCACGTCGCCGGCGGGCACGATGTGGGTGCCGTTCTTCTTGTTGAAGTCGTCGAGGTACGCCTGGGTCTGGAAGTAGTTGGCGTCCACCGAGCCGTCCTCCGTGGAGGTGTTCGGCGTGACGTAGTCGGTGACTTCCTTGACCTCCAGGTCGAGCCCGGCCTTCTCGGCCAGGTTGTCCTTGACGAAGTTGAGGATCTCGGCGTGCGGCACGGGGCTCGCGGCGACGGTCAGCGGGCCGGAGGCGTCGGACCCGGACTCCTCCTCCGAGCCGCAGGCGGTGAGGCCGAGGGTGAGAGCTCCGGCGGCGAGGACGGCGGTGGTGATCTTGATGGTGTTACGCACGAAAAGTGCCTTTCCTTCAGGGTGGTGCGGCCCCGACTCGGGGTGGTACGGGGCTTTCGGGAAGTGGGGATCAGGGGGTGCGCGAAGGCTGAGGACGGGGCCTGGGCTACCCGGCCTTGCCGGCGTCGGCCGTCGCGGTCGTCGTCGCCGGCTCCTTGGCCTTGAGCAGCCGCAGCCTCGGCCCGGAGCCCTGGCGTCCGCCCCGGTGGTGCAGGGAGCGGGCGGCGTAGTCGCCGGCGAACTGGATGAGGGAGATGACCACGGCGAGGACCGCCACGGTGATCCACATCAGTCCGGTCTCGAAGCGCTGGTAGCCGTAGCGGACGGCGAGGTCGCCGAGTCCGCCGCCGCCCACGGTGCCGGCCATCGCCGAGTAGCCGATGAGGGCGACGATCGTGGTGGTGGTGCTGGCGATCAGCGAGGGCAGCGCCTCGGGCACGAGGACCCGGCGGACGATCGTCCAGGTGTTGCCGCCCATGGCCTGCACGGCCTCGACGAGCCCGTGGTCCACTTCGCGTACGGCCGTCTCGACGAGCCGGGCGAAGAAGGGGATGCCGCCGATGGCGAGCGGCACGATCGCGGCCTCGCTGCCGATGGTCGTCCCGGTGATCCAGCGGGTGAAGCTCATCAGGGCGACCATGAGGATGATGAACGGCATCGAGCGGCCGACGTTCACGATCTGCCCGATGACCTTGTTCACCGGGCTGTTCTGCAGCAGTCCGCCCTTGTCGGTGAGAACCAGCAGGACGCCGATCGGGAGGCCGAGGGCGACGCTGATCAGGGTCGACCAGCCGACCATGATCAGCGTCTCCCCGCACGCCTGTTCCAGCAGCGGCTGCATCTGGGACCAGGTCACTTGGCCTCCTCCTTCACGAGCACCGACGGCGCCCGGTCCGCCTGCTGTTCCTGCTGTGTCTGCTGGGCCGATTCCGTCTGCTCTACGGTCTCGATGTGCAGCCCCTGCTCGCGCAGGAAGCCGATCGGTACGACGTTGTCCTCGTAGCGGCCCGGGAGTTCGATGCGCATCCTGCCCACCTGGAGGCCGCCGACGGTGTCGATGGCGGCGCCGAGGATCGAGATGTCGATGTTGTAGGTGCGGGCCAGCTGGGAGATGACCGGCTGGGTCGCGCTCTCGCCCTGGAAGGTGATGTCCAGGACGGTGCGGTTGTCGCCCGAGGCCTGGCCGGCGACCGGGAACAGCGCGGAGGCCAGTTCGGAGCCGGGGGTGGCCAGCAGCTCGGTGACGGTGCCGGACTCGACGATGCGGCCGTTCTCCATCAGCGCGGCCGAGTCACAGATCGACTTCACGACGTCCATCTCGTGCGTGATGAGCAGGACGGTCAGGCCGAGCTGGCGGTTGAGGTCGCGCAGCAGCGCCAGGATGGAGCGGGTGGTCTCCGGGTCGAGGGCGCTGGTGGCCTCGTCGGACAGCAGCACCTTGGGGTCGCCGGCCAGTGCGCGGGCGATGCCGACGCGCTGCTTCTGGCCGCCGGAGAGCTGGGCGGGGTAGGCCTTGGCCTTCTCGGCGAGGCCGACCAGGTCGAGCAGTTCCAGCGCCTTGCGGGAACGCTCCTTCCCCGACCGGCCGAGGATCTCCAGCGGCAGTTCGACGTTGTCCTGCACGGTGCGCGAGGAGAGCAGGTTGAAGTGCTGGAAGACCATGCCGATGCGGCTGCGCGCCTGCCGCAGTTCCCGGCCGGCCCGCGGACCACGCCCGGCCAGGGCGGTGAGGTCCTGGCCGGCGACGGTCACGGTGCCCGAGGTGGGGCGCTCCAGCAGGTTGACGCAGCGAATGAGCGAGGACTTGCCGGCGCCGGACTGGCCGATGACGCCGTAGACCTCGCCTTCGCGGACGTGCAGGTCGACGCCGTCCAGGGCGGTGACCTCGCGTCCGCGTGAGCGGTAGACCTTGGTGAGGCCCGAGGTGGTGATCACGTGGGTAACCGTCACTTTCGAGTGCGCGGCACGTCAGGGGAGCCGGGCACGAGGCATTGAGGGGCGAAGCTCAGGGGCCGGGAGCGGCCGGGATCCGGCACGGCCTCTCGCGAACGGTCCGAAAGGAACTGCGGAAAGACGTGCATGGGGGCGTGGTTCGGTCGCGCATGCGCGACGCGGAGAACACGCGTGCGCGGGCATGAACCGGCTCTCGCTTCGGGGCGCGAGGCTCAGATGTTGCGGGGGCCCTCTAGAAGGCGCACATTCGGAGCGGACACATACACCCGGCACCGGGCGGTACATGCGCCTCGGTCGCAGGGATGCGGTCGCTCGTCATGGTCATGCGTGCAGTAAAGCAGATGTTCACTCATGACCGAACACGGCTGTCCATATTCCGGACAGCCGTGGACACCCGTGATCGCACGTCAGGAGTGTGCGGAGATCTCCATTCCGGCGTCCGTGACCAGTACGGACAGGGCCGACAGGTCCCCGACCACGAGATCGGCGGTCAGTTCGTGGGCCTGGTGGGTTGTGGCCAAAGCCACGGTGGTCATCCCGGCCGCCCGGCCCGCCTGGAGACCGGCGGGGGCGTCCTCGAAGACGACGCAGTGGGCGGGGTCGACGCCGAGGGCGCGGGCGGCGAGCAGATAGGGCTCGGGGTCGGGCTTGCCCCGGGTGATGTCGTCGGCGGCGACCAGGGTCTTGGGCAGGATGCCGGCGGCTGCGAGGCGGGCCTCGGCCAACCGCCGGGTCGCGGAGGTGACGACGGCCCAGCGGTCGGCCGGCAGCGCGCCGAGGAGGTCCAGGGTGCCCGGCAGCGGGATCGCACCGCCGTTCGGCACGTCCTCCACCTCCAGGTCCTCGATCCGTGCGACGGCCTCGGGCACGACATGGGCGGGCAGCAGGTCGGCGGCTATCTCGACGGCCGGGCGGCCGTGCAGTTCGATCCGCCCGAACTCCTCGGCCGTGATCCCGTACTCGACGGCCCACCGGGTCCAGCAGCGCTGCACGGATTCGAGGGAGGAGACGAGAGTGCCGTCGTTGTCGAACAGGAGGGCCTGTGCATGGATGGTCATGCCATCGACCCTACGGGGCCCGGTCCACGGCTGGGCCCGTGCCCGGCCCCACCGCGCACGGGCGCGGTGGGGCCGGGCACGGTGTGACCATTACGACGTAATAAGGTCGCTGCCATGCTTGATGCCCTGACGCTGACGACCGGCGTCGCCGCGCTGCTGCTCGCCGCCTGGTGCGGCTGGGCCGCCTACCGCGACCAGCCGACGAAGGACTGGCACTTCATCGGCATGGCCGTGGTCACCCTGCTGACACTGGTTCAGCTGGTGGTCGGCATCGTGTGGCTGGCCCGGGGCGAGGAGCCGGCGCAGGGGACGGTCATCTTCGTGGCGTACCTGCTGGGCTCGTTCGCGTGCGTTCCGGCGGCGGGCTTCATGTCGCTGGCCGAGCGCACCCGGTGGGGCTCGGTCACGGTGGCCGCGAGCGGTGTCGTGCTGGCCGTGCTCGAGGTGCGGCTCCATGACATCTGGAAGGGCTGAGATGACCGCGAGGGAACAGGAACAGGAACCGGAGCAGAAGCCGGGCGGGACCCGGCTGATCGGCGGGCCCGGACTGCTGCTGGTGTGGCTGTACGGGGTGATGGTCGTCGGCGCCGTGTCGCGTTCCGCGTACCAGATCGCCACCGAGTTCGACCGGGCGCCGCTCGCCTACTCGCTCTCGGCGATCGCCGGAGTGGTCTACGGCTTCATCACGTACACCCTGGTCCGCGGCGGGGAGACGGCCCGCAGGGCGGCGCTGGCGTGCTGCGCGGCCGAACTGGTGGGCGTCCTGACGGTCGGCACCTGGACCCTGGTGGATCCGTCCGCCTTCCCCGACGCGACCGTGTGGTCGGACTACGGGATGGGTTACCTGTTCATCCCCGTACTGCTGCCCCTCACCGCCCTGTACTGGCTGCGCAAGGCCCGCACGGCGTAACGGGCGGACGCCGGCGGGCCGCGCCCCCGCCGGGCGGCGGCCCCGTCGTCCGCCCGGCTCCCTCTCCGTCAGGCGGTGGCCGCGTACGAATCCGTCGTCTTCTCCAGGACGATCATCGGTACGCCGTCCGCGCCCCGGGACGTCCCGACCCGCTGGTAGCCGACCTTGCTGTACAGCTGGAGGTTGCTCTCGCTGCGGTGACCGGCCTGGAGACGGAACATCCTGGCGCCCCGCTCGTCGGCGAGGGCGGACTCGGCGGCGCGCAGCAACCGGGCCCCGATGCCGTGTCCCTGGAGGCGGGGATGGACACAGAGCTTGCCGATGGCCGCGGCGGCGTCCTCGGTGCTCCTGCCGTGCACCGAGCCGACGATCTCGTCGCCGAGCCGGGCGACGAAGACCAGGTCGGTACTGACCTCCTCGCGGACCGAGTCCAGACTCTGGACGAGCGGAGCGATGCGGTAGTTGCCGTACAGTGCCGCCTCGCTCTGGAAGCACAGATACTGCAACCTGAAGATCTGCTCGGCGTCCTGCTCCGTCGCCGCAGAGATGGTCACGCTCATGCCCATGTGCGCACGCCTCCCGCTCACCTGATCACCTGTGGTCCCTCACTCCTATCCCCAGCCTCACCCGGACGCAACCTCCGGCGCGAGTAAACGACGCAGACATCCAAGACATCTGGAGCGTTCCGGACCCAGGCTGCCTTGTGAGATACCCAACTCCCCTGCGATTTCCCGGTATGTCGGATCGTGCGGGGACAACAGCGCCTCCAACAGCCGGGGACAGCGGCCGGGCAGCCGGCGCACCGCGTCCCGCAGGGCTCGGCGGCGGGCGGCGTCGAGGGCGAGGAGTTCGGGGGCACCCTCGCCGGTGCCGGGGGTGTCGACGGGGTCACCGGCCCACGGCGTCTCGTGCCGGGCGGTGCGGCGGGTGCGGCGGGCCTCGGTCCGGACGGTCCGGCGGAGCCAGTCCGGAGGGTCGCGCGGCGGGTCGTGCGCGTCGAGGCGTTCCAGGAGGAGCAGCCAGACCGCCTGTTCCAGGTCGGCGGGTTCGGCGCCGGACGCGTACGCCTCGGCGGAGGCCTCCGCGGTGAGCAGCGGACGGAGGGCGGTGACCAGGTCGTGCGTCATGTGCGTAACGACGCCGGCCGCCCCGGGCGGGGTTGCCGGGGCGGCCGGAAATCACCCCGGCCGGGGCAGGACGGCTCAGCCGTTGACGAAGTCCTCGCGGGCCAGCAGACCGGTGTCCGGGTGGTCGGTGAAGACGCCGTCGATGCCGGTGGCGAAGTAGGCCCGGAAGGCGCCGAAGGCGTCGCCGTAGGCGTCGGGGTCGCTGCCCTTGCGGAAGTCCGCGGGCAGGAAGGGGTTCTCGTTGCGCATCGTGTAGGGGTGCAGGATCAGTCCGGCCCGGTGCGCGTCACGGACGAGGGTGGTGGGCTGGGTGAGGTTTCCGGCCGCGTCCTTGGGGATGACCAGGTCCAGGGTGGGGCCGATGCCCTGCGCGTAGGAGGCGATCTCCTTGAGGCCCTTCGGCGTGACGAGGTCGGCCACCTTGCGCGGGTCGCCGTTCTCCACGAAGTCCCAGGGGCGGCTGTCAGCGCCGGAGAGCAGCACGGCGAGCGGGTTGCCGACGAGCCGGCTCATCCGCTGGATGCTGGTGGGCTCGAAGGACTGGACGATGACGGGCGAGTTCTTCTTGTCCTTGCCGTGCCCCCGCAGCAGCCGGGCGAGGAGTTCCTCGGTGCCCAGGCCCAGCTTGCGGAAGTAGGTGGGGTGCTTGAGTTCGGGGTAGATCCAGACCTGCTTGCCGCGCTTGCGGGTCTGCTCGTTCTGCCAGCGGAGCACCTCTTCGAAGGTGGGGATCTGCCAGCGGCCGTCGTAGAGGGTGTTGTGCGGGCGGTTGGCCGGAATGCGTTCGACGGCGCGGAGCCGCTTGAGTTCGGCGAGGGTGAAGTCCTCGGTGAACCAGCCGGTGACGGAGACACCGTCGAGCAGCTTCGTACGCTCGCGGTCGGCGAACTCGGGGTGGTCCGCGACGTCCGTGGTGCCGCCGATCTCCGGCTCGTGCCGGCAGACGAGGTGGCCGTCCCTGGTGGGCACCAGGTCGCCGGCCTCCACGATGTCGGCGCCCAGGTCGAGGGCCAGGTCGTAGGCGCCGAAGGTGTGCTCGGGCCGGTATCCGCTGGCGCCCCGGTGGCCGATGACCGTCGGAACGGGCAGTCCCTTCAGCCCTCGTCCGCCGCCGTGCCGGGCTTCCCCGGGCCGGGCCTCGGCGGCTCTCGCCGTGCCGCCCAGTCCGAGGACCGTACCGCCCGCGCCGAGCACCGCCGCGCCGAGGAGCGCGCGCCGTCCGGTCCCGCCGGTCGCCGTTTCGTCCGTCCGCTCGCCCGACTCCTGCGTTCCCATGGGGACCCTCCTGCCGTTGACCATCAGTGCGGGGCGATCGTAGGGGCGCGTACATGACGAATGGGAGACCGCGGCCGGAACACGCGGGTGATACGGGGATACGGGATGCCGCACGGGTCGGCCGCAACCCGAACGGGCGTATGAGGCACGGTGCCTGACATGCCGTCGGGTTCAGGGCGCCGCACCGGGGTACCCGTCCGGTTCGGAGGATCGGCGGCGCGCCTCCCGCGGACCGCGGGTCGCGCGTGGTTCCATCCGGGCCGTGCCCGAACTCCTGACCGACGGCGGTCGTACCCCGACCGGCGGCGGTCGTACCCCGACCGGCGGCGCCGACCCTCCCGGACGCGACATGCCTCACATCCCGGCGCGCGCGTTACGGCCGCGCGACACCGTGTCACCGCAGGTGGACATGCGTAGACACCGTGCAATACCCGGGTGAACCCGACGTGCGGCGCCCCCTCGACCGCGAGTAATGTCCTCACCTGCACAGACTCATACCGCATTCCCGACACCGGAGGACCCGTTGTCCCGCTTCGCGCTCATCAAGGCAGTGCTCGGCCCGGTCATGCGCCTGATGTTCCGCCCCCGGGTGGAGGGCCTGGAGCACATCCCGGGGGACGGTCCGGTGATCCTGGCGGGCAACCATCTCACCTTCATCGACTCGGTGGTCCTGCCGGTGGTCTGTGACCGTCAGGTCTTCTTCATCGGCAAGGACGAGTACGTCAGCGGCAAGGGGCTCAAGGGCCGGCTGATGGCCTGGTTCTTCACCGGCGTGGGCATGATCCCGGTCGACCGCGACGGCGGCCGGGGCGGGGTCGCGGCGCTGATGACGGGCCGTCGGGTGCTGGAGGAGGGCAGGGTCTTCGGCATCTACCCGGAGGGCACCCGCTCCCCCGACGGCCGTCTCTACCGGGGCCGCACCGGTATCGCGCGGCTCACTCTGATGACGGGCGCGCCCGTCGTCCCGTTCGCCGTGATCGGCACCGACAAGCTCCAGCCGGGCGGCGCGGGCCTGCCCCGGCCGGGCAGGGTCACGGTCCGCTTCGGCGAGGCGATGGAGTTCTCCCGCTACGAGGGCATGGACCGCGACCGCTACATCCTGCGGGCCGTGACCGACTCGGTGATGACGGAGGTCATGCGCCTGTCCGGACAGGAGTACGTGGACATGTACGCCAGCAAGGCAAAGGCGGCCTGACGTCCGGCGCCCCGAAACCTCCGGGGCGGGCGCCTCGGCATCACGAGCGCCCGGCCCCGGAGGTTTCGTCGGTCCGCGTGTTTCCCTCGGTTCCGTCCTCCGGGCGCCGGCCGCACCCCGGGGACCGGGCTGCGCCGGCGGCGGCCGGCAGGGGGTGAACGACAGTCCCCATTTCTTTCTGTGGATATCCAGTTTCATCAGTGAATATCCTGATGATGTGAAGCTCTCCGAGTGGGCAGCATGCAACGGTGTGCACTACCAGACCGCGTGGACTTGGGCGAAAGAGGGCCGTATGCCGGTCCCGGTCGTCCAGACGCCGTCGGGTACATGGCTCGTGACCGAGCCCGCCCCGCAGGCTGCGGGACGGGTCGTGGCGTACTGCCGTGTTTCGTCCGGTGACCAGAAAGCGGACCTGGAGCGCCAGGTCGCCCGGACGGTGCAAGGCGCAACGGACCGGGGGCTCGCCGTCGCTGACGTGGTGACGGAGGTCGGCTCCGGCTTGAACGGGCGCCGCCGCAAGCTGCACCGACTGCTCGCCGACCCGGGTGTGGGGACGATCGTGGTCGAGCACCGAGACCGCCTCGCCCGGTTCGGCGTTGAGCACCTGGAGGCCGCTTTCTCGGCCACGGGGCGGCGCCTCGTTGTCCTCGACCCGGCAGAAACCGCCGACGACCTCGTACGGGACATCACCGAGGTCCTGACCTCGATGTGCGCCCGTCTGTACGGCCGGCGCTCCGCGAAGAATCGAGCCGCCCGGGCCGTCGCCGTCGCCACCGGCCCGGAGGCGGCCGGATGAAGCAGTTCAAGCCGCGACCGGGCTTCACCGTCCTCGCGCACAAGCTCGCGCTGGACCCGAACGCCACGGCCAACCGTCACCTGCACTCGCACGGAGGTGCCGCGCGTGCCGCCTACAACTGGGCCGTCGCGTACATCACCGCCGTGTGGTGGCAGCGGAAGGCCGAGCAGTCGTACGGCATTGCCGAGGACCAGCTCACCGAGTGGCGGTCGTGGTCGCTGCCCTCGCTGCGGAGGGCGTTCAACGAGGACAAGCGCACCAACCCGCGCTTCGCCCGCTGGTGGGGGGAGAACTCCAAGGAGGCGTACAACACCGGCCTGGCCGACGCGGCGGCGGCGTTCGACAACTATGCGAAGTCCAAGGGCGGCAGGCGCAAGGGCCGTGCGATGGGCGTCCCCCGCTTCAAGTCGAAGCGGAAAGCACACCTGACCTGCCGGTTCACCACCGGCACGATCCGTATCGAGCCTGACGGACGCCATGTCACCCTGCCCAGGATCGGCCGCGTCCGCCTCCACGAGGACGCCTCCCGCCTGCGGGCCCTCCTCGACGCCGGGCACATGCGGATCCTGTCCGCGACCGCGCGTCTTGACCGGGGCCGCTGGTTCGTGTCGTTCCAGGTGGAGGAGAGGCACCAGCTGGTGAAGGTCGCCCGCCCAAACGCGGCGGTCGGTATCGACCTCGGTATCAAGACGCTGGCCGTCCTCGTGGACAGTGGCGGTGTCCTTGGCGAGGAACCCAACCCACGCCACCTCGAGCGCGCACAGAAGCAGCTGCGCCGCGCCAGCCGTGTGGTCTCCCGTCGGCAGGGTCCCGACCGGCGCACCGGGCAGCAGGCGTCGAAGCGCTGGGAGGAGGCCGACCAGGCACGAAACAAGATCCACCACCGGGTCGCGAACCTCCGCGAGGACACTCTCCACAAGATGACGACCCGTCTTGCCCGCGAGTACGGCACGATCGTCATCGAAGACCTCAACGTTGCCGGCATGGGCCGCAACCGGCGCCTGTCCCGCCGCGTCGCGGATGCGGCGTTCGGTGAGATCCGACGCCAGCTCGCCTACAAGACCCGCCGGCGCGGCACGCGGCTTGTCGTCGCCGACCGCTGGTACCCCTCCTCGAAGACCTGCTCCCGCTGTGGTGTGGTGAAAGCCAAGCTGCCCCTCGGCATGCGCGTCTTCGTGTGCGAAAACTGCGGACTGGTCATTGACCGGGACGCCAATGCCGGACATAACCTGGCCGCCCTCGCGGCCCGCACCACAGGTACCGGAGTGGCCGGAGACCTGGACCTCGTCAAGGCGAAGTCGAAGCCCCGTGGAGCCGACCGGAAGACCCGCAGCACCCGACCGCGCCGCAAGGCCGGGGCGGGGCGGGGCGGGCAGGTGGCGCAATCCCCGGCCCCCGGGCCAGAGCGGAAACGGGAGACCGTCAACAGGACACCGGCGCGCAACTCGTGCTCTGGTGAGACCGTTACGGACCATTTCGATGGAAACGCCGGGATTGCCGAGATCGCTTGATGATCAAAGCAACGGTACGGGCTCCTCAGTGCCAGGCCAGCCGTGCGCGCCGCTCCCAGTACGCGTGCGGGTCCTCGGGCAGCGCGGCGAGCCGGGCGAGCTGGCCGT
>NZ_JBHSPC010000013.1:0-64927 GCF_042656345.1 Streptomyces incanus | reverse complement strand
GCAGGTTGGAGGCGAGCTGCACGGTGGTGGCGGCGCCGGAGAGGACGACGTCCGCCCAGGGCCGGCGCAGTACGAGCGCGAGGGCGACGGCGTCGCACGCCAGGCCGGTCTCCTCGGCGACGGCCCTGAGCGCGTCGGGGGCATGGGCCACGGCCAGCCGACCGTTGGCCATGCCCTCCTTGACGATCACCGTGAGCCCGGCGTCATGGGCCTCGGCCAGTGCGGGTTCGGCGGAGGTCTCCAGCGCGTTGTACGTGGACTGGACGGTACGGAACAGGGGTTCGCCGTGGACGGTGACGGCGAGCGCGGCGCGGATGGCGTCGGCCTGGGCCGGACCGCTGGTGGAGAAGCCGACCGTGAGGCCCTGGGCCGCCGCCTCGGCGAGCCGGACGTGGAGGTCCTTGTCGGTGAGTGCGGGGCTCTCGGGGGTCACCGAATGGATCTGGTAGAGGTCGAGCCGGTCCCCGAGCAGCGCGTCGGACTCGGCGCGCTGCCGCTCGTAGGCGGCGAGGGAGTGCTCCTTGATCTCGTGGTGCTCGGCGTCGGTGGACCAGTCCGCGGTGTAGGTGTAGCCCCATTTGCTGCCGATGACGACATCGTCGGCGTCGGGCCGCTTCGTCAGCCAGTCGGCGAGGAACTCCTCCGACCTGCCGTACGAGCGGGCCGCATCGAAGTAGCGGACGCCCTGGGCGTAGGCGGCGTCGAGGAGGTCGTGGGTACGGGTGCGCAGGGCCTCGACGCTGCGATCGGTGCCGAGGTCGTCGTCGCGGCCCAGGTTGATGTAGCCGGGTCGGCCGACAGCGGCGAGTCCCAGGCCGATGTGGCAGGTGGGGGTGGTGGCCGAAGCCAGTGTGGCGAAGGGCATCGGGGCTCCGTTCGGTCGGCTCCTTGCGGCTGCCGGACCAACGTAACCCGCGATGCCCCTGCGGCACCCGATCCCTTACTTCTTGGCGTTTGCCCACGTGTGCTGGGCGGCCAGGTCCGTCCTGAGCTCGGCGAGCTGGACGGCGACCGCGCTCGGTGCCGTGCCGCCGCGGCCGTCGCGGGAGGCGAGGGCGCCGGGGACGTTGAGGACCGTGCGCACCTCGGGGGTGAGGTGGGCGGAGATCTTCACGAACTGCTCGTCGGTCAGCTCGTCGAGCTCCTTGCCCTCGGCCTCGGCGGTCTTGACGCACTCGCCGGCGACCTCGTGCGCGACGCGGAACGGCACGCCCTGCTTGACCAGCCACTCGGCGATGTCGGTGGCCAGCGAGAACCCGGCCGGGGCCAGCTCCTCCATGCGCTCACGGTGCACCGTGAGGGTGGCCATCATCCCGGTGAAGGCCGGCAGCAGGATCTCCAGCTGGTCGATGGAGTCGAAGACCGGCTCCTTGTCCTCCTGGAGGTCGCGGTTGTACGCGAGCGGGAGGGCCTTGAGGGTGGCCATCAGGCCGGTCAGGTTGCCGATCAGCCGGCCCGACTTGCCGCGCGCCAGCTCCGCGATGTCCGGGTTCTTCTTCTGCGGCATGATCGACGAGCCGGTGGAGAAGGCGTCGTGCAGGGTCACGAAGGAGAATTCCTTCGTGTTCCAGATGATGACCTCCTCGGCGATCCGGGAGAGGTTCACGCCGATCATCGCGGTGATGAAGGCGAACTCGGCGACGAAGTCCCTCGATGCCGTGCCGTCGATGGAGTTGGCCGCGCTGCCGTGCTCGAAGCCGAGGTCGCGGGCCACCGCCTCGGGGTCCAGGCCGAGGCTGCTGCCGGCCAGTGCGCCCGAGCCGTACGGTGAGACCGCGGTCCGCTCGTCCCACTGGCGCAGCCGTTCGGCGTCCCGGGACAGCGCCTGGACGTGGGCGAGGACATGGTGGGCGAAGAGCACCGGCTGGGCGTGCTGGAGGTGGGTGCGGCCGGGCATCGCCACGTCCGGGTGGGCCTCGGCGAGGCCGACGAGGGCGTCCTGGAGATCGGCGATCAGGCCGCCGAGCGTACGGGCGTGATCCCGCAGGTACATCCGGAACAGGGTCGCGACCTGGTCGTTCCTCGACCGTCCGGCGCGCAGTTTGCCGCCGAGGTCGGGGCCGAGCCGCTCCAGCAGGCCGCGCTCCAGGGCGGTGTGCACGTCCTCGTCGGCGATGGTGCCGGTGAACGAGCCGTCGGCGACGTCCGCCTCCAGCCGGTCGAGGCCCTCGATCATGCGGGTGAGCTCGTCCTCGGTGAGCAGGCCCGCCCCGTGCAGCACGCGCGCGTGCGCCCGCGAACCGGCGATGTCGTAGGGGGCGAGCCGCCAGTCGAAGTGGACGGACGCGGACAGCTTGGCCAGGGCCTCGGCGGGACCGTCGGCGAAACGGCCGCCCCAGAGCCGTACGTCACCGCTGTTGCTGCTCACTTGCGTTGCTCCTCGAAGACAGGCGGGTCATGGATGTGCCACCGCCTCCTCACTCAGGCGCAGGAGAGTGAGGAGGCGGTGTCAGATTAGTGCGTGACGGGTCGTCAGCCGGTCAGGCGAGGTCGCGCTTGGCGGCGATCTTCGACGACAGGCCGTAGATGTCGATGAAGCCCTTGGCCGCCGCCTGGTCGAACGTGTCGCCGGTGTCGTAGGTGGCGAGGTTGAAGTCGTACAGGGACGACTCGGAGCGCCGGCCGGTGACGACGGCCCGCCCGCCGTGCAGGGTCATCCGGACGTCACCGTTGACGTGCTGGTTGGCCTCGGTGATGAAGCCGTCCAGGGCGCGCTTGAGCGGGGAGAACCACTGGCCGTCGTAGACCAGTTCGCCCCAGCGCTGCTCGACCTGCCGCTTGTAGCGGGCGAGTTCGCGCTCGACGGTGACGTTCTCCAGCTCCTGGTGGGCCGTGATCAGCGCGATGGCGCCGGGCGCCTCGTACACCTCGCGGGACTTGATGCCGACGAGGCGGTCCTCGACCATGTCGATCCGGCCGACGCCCTGGGCGCCCGCGCGCTCGTTGAGCTCCTGGATGGCCTGGAGGACGGTGACGGGCTTGCCGTCGACGGCGACCGGCACACCCTCCTTGAAGGTGATGACGACCTCGTCGGCCTCGCGCGCCACGGCGGGGTTCTGCGTGTACTCGTAGACGTCCTCGATCGGCGCGTTCCAGATGTCCTCGAGGAAGCCGGTCTCGACGGCGCGGCCGAACACGTTCTGGTCGATGGAGTACGGCGACTTCTTCGTGGTCGCGATCGGCAGGCCCTTGGCCTCGCAGAAGGCGATGGCCTTGTCGCGGGTCATGGCGTAGTCACGGACCGGGGCGATGCACTTCAGGTCGGGGGCGAGGGCGACGATGCCGGCCTCGAAGCGGACCTGGTCGTTGCCCTTGCCGGTGCAGCCGTGGGCGACGGTGGTGGCGCCGTGCTTCTGCGCGGTGGCGACGAGGTGCTTGACGATCGTCGGCCGGGACAGCGCGGAGACCAGCGGGTAGCGGTCCATGTAGAGGGCGTTGGCCTTGATCGCCGGGAGGCAGTACTCGTCGGCGAATTCGTCCCTGGCGTCCGCGACCTCGGCCTCGACGGCACCGCAGGCGAGCGCGCGCTTGCGGATGACGTCCAGGTCCTCGCCGCCCTGGCCGACGTCGACCGCAACGGCGATGACCTCAGCGCCCGTCTCCTCGGCGATCCAGCCGATGGCGACGGAGGTGTCCAGACCGCCCGAATAGGCGAGTACGACGCGCTCGGTCACGGGCTTCTCCTTACAGTGCATTCGCTGATATGCATGAGTATGCAGGATGATGCATGATTCGTCAATCCGACTCCATCCGGAGGGCCCGACTCCCTCAGGGAGGCGATTTCGTACGGAGGGCGTGGAGTCCTTCACGCGGAGGGTGCGGAGCCCGGGGTCGATTCGGCGTGCGGTTGAACGCGGGTAATCGCTTTCCCGTATCTCCCGCAGGACGCAGGCGCCGCGTCGGCACAGCCGAGCCCTCCCCCACGGGCTCTCCCCCACGCAACCCCGAATCACCCCCGACCCGAGTGAGGCATTCACATGTCCAGGGCCCTTCCGAAGTACAACAAGCGTCGCGTCGGTTTCATCGGCGGCGCCGCCGCGGTGGCGCTGTCCGGTGCGGTGATCGCCGGATCCGCCCTCGCCGGCGAGTCCTCCGACGGCAACGACGCGAACGCCCGGACGCTCGCGGGACCCGGCACGATCAGCTGCCCCGATGTCGCCGCGGAGCTTCCCGCGATCCCCGCCTCCGCCCAGGCCGAGGTCGACCGCAACCTCGGCCAGCTCGACACCCAGATCACCGAGGCCAACCAGCGAATCGTCGACACCGTCGGCCAGGGCGGACCCAACTTCGTCCAGAACGCCATCCTCGGCCCTCTGCAGGACAAGCGCGTCGCCGCCATCAACCGCATCGCCACCGCCATCGGCCGCACCGCGGAACGCCCCGCCGGACTCGACTCCCTGGCCGCCTGCACGCTCGACGCGGAGGGCGCGGCGGACGCGGGCGGGGAGGCCGGCGGCGGCGAGGAAGCCCCCGCCCCGCCCGCCGACGACGCCGGCCAGGGAGCGGACCAGGGCGACGCGGGCCAGGAGGGCGGGGACGGCGCAGGCGACGCCGGGAACGCCGGCGTGGGCACGATCAGCTGCCCCGATGTCGCCGCGGAGCTTCCCGCGATCCCCGCCTCCGCCCAGGCCGAGGTCGACCGCAACCTCGGCCAGCTCGACACCCAGATCACCGAGGCCAACCAGCGAATCGTCGACACCGTCGGCCAGGGCGGACCCAACTTCGTCCAGAACGCCATCCTCGGCCCTCTGCAGGACAAGCGCGTCGCCGCCATCAACCGCATCGCCACCGCCATCGGCCGCACCGCGGAACGCCCCGCCGGACTCGACTCCCTGGCCGCCTGCACGCTCACGAAGTGACGTGACGAGCGCCGTGGCCGCCCCGCGTCACGCCGGCCGGGGCGGCCACGGGCGGGGTCCGGCTCCGCCCGGAACCCGTGCCGGCCGTCAATATCCTTAGACGGGCGAACGAACCGCGTCCATACTCAGTGAACATGGGAAAGACCTATGAGCGCATAGACGGCCGCCTGCGCACGTTCATCGAGGCGCAGCCGGTCTTCTTCACCGCCACCGCACCCCTGTCCGCCGACGGCACGGTCAACCTCTCACCCAAGGGCCTCCCGGGGTCCTTCGCGGTCCTCGACGAACTCACCGTGGCCTACCTCGACTTCGCCGGTTCCAACGCCGAGACCATCGCCCATCTACGGGAGAACGGCCGCATCACCCTGATGTGGTGCGCCTTCCAGGGGCCGCCCAACATCGTGCGCGTGCACGGCCGCGGTGAGCCCGTCTTCCGGGACGACCCGCGCTTCCCGGAACTGCTCGCCCGCTTCCCCGGCATCGATCCGACGGCCCACGGCCTGCGCGCGGTCGTCGTCGTGACCGCCGACCTCATCCGCGACACCTGCGGCTACGCCGTCCCCTTCATGGCGTACGAGGCGGACCGCGACCTGCACGCGAAGCGGTTCGCGCGCGAGGACGACGCCTCGCTGGACGCGTACTTCACCAAGAAGGAACACATCGCGACAAGCCTCGACGGCCTCCCCGGACTTCCCCTGCCCCTGCCCCCGTCCCCGGGCCCGCAGCATCCGGCGTCCCCGGGGGCCACGGCCCAGGACGTGCCTTAGGACCTCTCGTGGGATCATGCCGGGCTCGCCGGGTCCGGCATGATCCCAACGAAAGAACCCATGCCTGTTGCGAAAGTCCCTCCCGCCTCCGGATATCGCTGAACGCTCCCGTGTCACGGCACGTATGTGTGGGCCAAGGGTCAAGTCCCACGGAGGAACCGTGACCACCACGCTCGCAGGCGGCCGTGCCGCCCGCCGCCAGACGATGCGCCGCATCCGTCCGCGCCGCTCCCCCGCCGTGCCCCTGCTGCTCGCCGTGGGGGCGGGCGCGGTGGCCGTGCTGTGGTTGTGGTGGAACAACACGCCGTCCATCTCGGACACCACCGACCGGATCATCGCCGCGGGCCGCATCACCGGTCTCCTGGCCGGCTATCTGATGGCCCTCGTGGTGCTGCAGATGGCCCGGGTGCCCGCGCTGGAACGCCGGGTGGGCTCGGACCGGGTCGCCCGCTGGCACGCGATGAGCGGGCGCTACACCGTCAGCCTGGTCATCGCCCATGTCTTCCTCATCATGTGGGGCTACGCCCTCCAGGCGGGCAAGAGCCTCGGCGACATCGTCCAGCAGACGATCACCTCGGTCGATCAGCTGCCGGACATGGGCAAGGCCGCCATCGGCACGGGTCTGCTGTTCGTGATCGCCTTCCTCTCGATCGGCCCGATCCGCCGCCGGCTGCCGTACGACAGCTGGTATCACGTGCACCTGCTGACGTACGCGGCGATGTACCTGACGTTCTGGCACCAGATCACCACCGGCAACGAGTTCGCCGTGGAGCCGTCCGCGAAGACCTTCTGGTACGGGCTCTACGGCGTCGTCACCGCGCTGGTGCTCTGGTACCGGGTGCTCACCCCGATCCGGCTGAACCTGCGTCACCGGATGCGGGTCGATGCGGTCATCGAGGAGACGCCGGGCATCGTGTCGGTGCTGATCGGTGGGCGCAAGCTGCACCGGATCGGCGCCGAGGCGGGGCAGTTCTTCCGCTGGCGGTTCCTGGCACCGGGGATGCGGTTCAGTTCCCATCCGTACTCGCTGTCGGCGGCGCCCCGTCCCGACATGCTGCGGATCACGGTGAAGGCGATCGGCGACCACACCTCCCGGCTGCGCGAACTGGAGCCCGGCACCCGGGTGTGGGCTGAGGGCCCCTACGGGGCGCTGACCGCCCAGCGCCGCAGCCGCGGCAAGGTGCTGCTGGTCGCCGGCGGCGTGGGCATCACTCCGATGCGGGCCCTGTTCGAGACGCTGCCCGGCGCCTCCGGCGACATCACCCTGCTCTACCGGGCCAACACCACGCACGACCTGGCCCTGTGGAACGAGCTGGCCAAGATCGCCGACGAGCGCGGCGCCCGCCTGATGTACGCGGTGAACAGCCCCGAGGGGGAGCGCCCCGACATCTCCGCGGACAGCCTGCGCCGCAAGATTCCCGATATCGACGACCACGACGTCTTCATGTGCGGCCCGCCCGGGTTCGCCCAGTCGGTCTATGACGCACTGCGCGGCGCCGGGGTCCCCGCCCGCCGTATCCACCACGAGTCGTTCGAGATGTGAGCGACGGGTCATCCACACCCATCAGGAGCTTGAGAAGCGATGAGGAAGAGTCACCCCGTCCGGCGTGCCGTGCTGGCCACCGCCGCCACCGTCTCCGGGATCGTGCTGCTGCTGACGCTGAAGCCCGGTTCCGACCAGGGCTCGGCGGACGCGGCCGGCGGCGTGGTCCCGCCCGCGGCCGCGCAGTCCCCGCAGGGCGGCGCCCAGACCATCGCGAACGGCACGGTCACCGGTGACGCGGCCGACACCCAGTACGGCGCGGTGCAGGTGCGCCTGACGGTGAGTGGCGGGAAGATCACCAAGGCCGAGGCCGTCCAGTCACCCAAGGGCGGCCAGAGCGACCAGATCAACGCCAACGCCGTGCCCAGGCTCAACCAGGCCGCGATCGCCGCGCAGAGCGGCGAGATCGACGCGGTGTCCGGTGCGACGTACACCAGCGCCGGCTACAAGAAGTCGCTGCAGTCCGCGCTGGACAAGGCGAAGGCCGCCGGAGCGGCCGGGAGCGGGAACGGTCGGGACGGTGCGGGGAGCGCGCAGGCACTGGGCGACGGCACGGTCACCGGTGACGCGGCGCAGACCCAGTACGGCGCGGTGCAGGTGCGCCTGACGGTGAGTGGCGGGAAGATCACCAAGGCCGAGGCCGTCCAGTCCCCCAAGGGCGGCCAGAGCGACCAGATCAACGCCAACGCCGTGCCCAGGCTCAACCAGGCCACGGTCGCGGCCGGCAGCGCGGACATCGACGCGGTGTCCGGTGCGACGTACACCAGCGCCGGCTACAAGAAGTCGCTGCAGTCCGCGCTGGACCAGGCGAAGGCCGCCGGAGCGGCCGGAGCCGCCGAGAGCGCCGGCGACTCCGCCGCGGACGCGTCCACCGGTGACGGCTCCGCCGGGAGCGGGCAGGGCGGGGGCGGGGGGAACGCCCGGGCCGCCCTCAAGGACGGCATCGTGACCGGGGACGCGGCACAGACGGAGTACGGAGCCGTGCAGGTCCGGATCACCGTCGCGGGCGGGAAGATCACCAAGGCCGAGGCCGTGCAGGCGCCCAAGGGCGGCCAGAGCGACCGGGTCACCAACCAGTCCGTACCGAGGCTCAACCAGGCCGTCGTGAAGACCAGCGGCGCGGACATCGACGCCGTGTCGGGCGCCACGTACACCAGCGCCGGGTACAAGAAGTCGCTGCAGTCCGCGCTGGACCAGGCCGGGGGCTGAGACGGTGGCCGAGTCCGCACAGGCTCCCGCCGCGGTGCGTCATACGGAGGAGACGATGGGGACCGTCTTCTCCTTCGACGTCCGCGGCGGGCAATCCGCTGCCGTGCACGCGGCGTTGGAGGACGCGGCCGCCGGACTGCGCCGCGTCGACGAGGTGTTCAGCACGTACCGCGACGACTCGCAGATCTCGCGGCTGGCGCGCGGCGAGCTGACGGTCGGGGAGTGCGACCCCGAGGTCGCCGAGGTGCTGGAGCTGGCCGCGAAGGCGGAACGGGTGAGCGACGGCTGGTTCAGCACCCGCTACCGGGGCCGGCTCGACCCGACCGGCATCGTCAAGGGCTGGGCCACCGAGCGGGCCGCACGGCGGCTCGCGGAGGCCGGAGCGGTCGGGGTGAGTCTCAACGGCGGCGGTGACGTGCAGTTGCTGGGCACGCCGGGCGCCGGGCGGCCGTGGCGGGTGGGTGTGGCGGACCCGCTCCGTCCGGGCGGCCTGGCGGCCGTCGTCTCCGCTGCCGGGGCCGACGAGCTGGCCGTCGCCACCTCGGGCACCGCCGAGCGCGGCGATCACATCGTCGACCCGCGCACCGGCCGCTCCGCCGTGACCGACCTGGTCTCGGTGACGGTGGTGGCGCCCCGGCTGACCTGGGCCGACTGCTGGGCCACGGCCGCCTTCGCGATGGGGTCCCGGGAAGGGCTCGCATGGCTGGAGACGCTGCCCGACGTGGAGGCCCTGCTGATCACCGCGGGCGACGAGGTGCGCTGCACGGGGGGCCTGGCGGCCCGGCTGGGGTGAATCCCGAATCGGGGCAAGGGGACGCCGCGGCCGTGCCTCCGGGGGCGGCCGCGAGCGCCACCCGGCCCGTTCAGTTCCCGTTCTGCGCCAGCCTCAGCATGTGCTCGGCCAGCGCCTGCCCGCCCGCAGGGTCGCGGCTGATCAGCATGAGGGTGTCGTCGCCGGCGATGGTTCCCAGGATGTCGTGCAGTTCGGCCTGGTCGATCGCCGAGGCCAGGAACTGGGCGGCGCCGGGCGGGGTGCGCAGGACGACGAGGTTGGCGGACGCCTCCGCGGAGATCAGCAGTTCCTGGGAGAGCCGCCGCATCCGCTCCTCCTTGACGGACTCCCCCAACGGTGCGCGCGGGGTGCGGAACCCGCCCTCGCTCGGCACCGCGTAGATGAGGTCGCCGTCGGTGTCGCGGATCTTCACCGCGTTCAGCTCGTCCAGGTCCCGGGAGAGCGTCGCCTGGGTGACGCTCAGTCCGTGGTCGGCGAGCAGCTTCGCCAACTGGCTCTGCGAGCGCACTGGTTGCCGGTTGAGGATGTCCACGATTTGGCGGTGGCGGGCGGTGCGGGTCTGCGGTACGGCAGGCCCGGCAGGCTGTCCGTAGTCCTGATCGTGGCTCATCGTCGTCTCATTCTCCGGTTGTCCTCGGGGGCGTTCTTCGGCTCGTGGTGCGGTTCTCGCCCCGGTTCGCGGTCCGGCTCACTGTCCGGCTCGTCCTTCCCCGTCCGCTGCCCGGCCGACGGCGTCCAGGATGCCGGGCAGCGCCCCGAGGAAGGCGTCCACCGCGTCGTCCCCGAGGATCAGCGGCGGCATGAGCCGTACGACATCGGGGGCGGGCGCGTTCACCAGGAAACCGGCGTCCTGAGCCGCCTGTTGCACCTGGGGCGCGAGCGGTTCGGTGAGCACGATACCCAGGAGCAGGCCGGCACCCCGGACATGGCTGATCAACGGGTTGGCGAGGGCCTCGATCCCGTCGCGGAGCCGCTCGCCCTGCCGCTTGACGTTCTCGAGCAGTCCTTCGCTCTCGATGGTGTCGAGGACGGCGAGTCCGGCCGCGCAGGCGACCGGGTTGCCCCCGAAGGTCGTGCCGTGCTGGCCGGGGTGCAGCAGGTCCGCGGCGCGGCCGAAGGCGACGGTCGCGCCGATCGGCAGCCCACCGCCGAGCCCCTTGGCGAGGGTGACGACATCGGGCAGGACGCCTTCGTGGGCCTGGTACTCGAACCAGTTGCCGGTGCGGCCGATGCCGGTCTGCACCTCGTCCAGGACGAGCAGCGCGCCTGTGGCGGCCGTGATGGCTCGGGCGGCCTTCAGATAGCCGGGCGGGGGCACCACGACCCCGTTCTCGCCCTGGATCGGCTCGATGACGACCAGCGCCGTGTCCGCGGTGACCGCGGCGGCCAGGGCCTGCGCGTCACCGTAGGGAACATGGGTGACGTCCCCGGGCAGCGGTGCGAACGGCTCCCGCTTGCCCGGCTGGCCGGTCAGCGCGAGGGCGCCCATGGTGCGGCCGTGGAAACCGCCGTCGGTGGCGACCATGTGGGTCCGGCCGGTCAGCCGTCCGATCTTGAACGCGGCCTCGTTGGCCTCGGCGCCCGAGTTGCAGAAGTACACCCGGCCGTCACGGCCGAAGAGTCGCAGGAGCCGTTCGGCGAGCGCGACGGGCGGCTCGGCGACGAACAGGTTGGAGACATGGCCGAGGGAGGCGATCTGCCGGCTGACGGCCTCGACGACGGCCGGGTGGGCGTGGCCGAGCGCGTTGACGGCGATCCCCCCGACGAAGTCGGTGTACTCCTTGCCGTCGGCGTCGCGGACGGTGGTGCCCGCGCCGCTGACCAGGGACAGCTTCGGGGTGCCGTAGTTGTTCATGAGCGCGCCCCGCCACCGCGCGCTCAGCTCCTCGTTGCTCACGAATCCCCCTGTGCGTGCGGTGTCCGGTCCTGGGACTGCGGTGTCTCGTCGGGCACGACCATGGTGCCGATGCCCTCGTCGGTGAAGATCTCCAGCAGGATCGAGTGCTGGACCCGGCCGTCGATGACGCGGGCGGTCGTCACCCCGTTGCGCACGGCGTGCAGGCAGCCCTCCATCTTCGGCACCATGCCCGAGGACAGCTCCGGCAGGAGCTTCTCGAGCTGGGACGCGGTGAGACGGCTGATCACCTCGTCGGAGTTCGGCCAGTCCTCGTAGAGCCCCTCGACGTCGGTGAGGACCATGAGGGTCTCGGCGTCCAGAGCAGCAGCGAGTGCCGCAGCCGCCGTATCAGCATTGACGTTGTAGACATGGTGGTCGTCCTGGGAACGGGCGATCGACGAGACGACCGGGATACGGCCGTCGGCGAGCAGGGCCTCGATGGCGCCGGTGTCGATCTCGGTGATCTCGCCGACCCGTCCGATGTCGACGAACTCTCCGTCGATCTCGGGCCGGTGCCGGGTCGCGGTGATGGTGTGCGCGTCCTCGCCGGTGAGGCCGACGGCGAAGGGTCCGTGCCGGTTGAGCAGCCCGACCAGTTCGCGCTGCACCTGTCCGGCCAGCACCATCCGTACGACGTCCATGGCGTCCTCGGTGGTCACCCTGAGGCCGGCCTTGAACTCGCTGACGATGCCGTGCCGGTCGAGCGCGGCGCTGATCTGCGGGCCGCCGCCGTGCACGACGACCGGCTTGAGGCCGGCGTGCCGCAGGAAGACCACGTCCTGGGCGAAGGCGTTCTTCAGTTCCTCGTCCACCATGGCGTTGCCGCCGAACTTGATGACGACGGTCTTCCCGTGGTGCCGGGTCAGCCAGGGCAGCGCCTCGATGAGGATCTGCGCCTTGGGCAGGGCGGTGTGCTTGCGGGTGGTGCTCATGAGGAGTACGCGCTGTTCTCGTGGACGTAGTCGGCGGTGAGGTCGTTGGTCCAGATGGTGGCGGTCGCCCCGCCGGCGCCCAGGTCGGCGACGATGTGGACCTCGCGGTAGCGCATGTCGACCTTGTCGCGGTCCTCGCCGACGCCGCCGTTCTTGCACACCCAGACGCCGTTGATGGCGACGTCGAGCGCGTCGGGCTCGAAGGCGGCCTTCGTCGTGCCGATCGCGGAGAGCACCCGGCCCCAGTTGGGGTCCTCGCCGTGGATGGCGCACTTGAGGAGGTTGTTGCGGGCGATGGAGCGGCCCACCTCGACGGCGTCGTCCTCGGTCGCGGCGCCCACCACCTCGACCTTGATGTCCTTGCTGGCGCCCTCGGCGTCCCGGATGAGCTGCTGGCCGAGGTCGTCGCATACGGCGCGTACGGCCTCGGCGAACTCCTCGTACGCGGGGGTGACGCCGGCGGCGCCGGAGGCGAGCAGCAGCACGGTGTCGTTGGTGGACATGCAGCCGTCGGAGTCGACGCGGTCGAAGGTGACCCGGGTCGCTGCGCGCAGGGCCCGGTCCAGTGCCTCGGCCTCGACGTCGGCGTCGGTGGTGAGGACGACCAGCATGGTGGCGAGGCCGGGGGCGAGCATGCCGGCGCCCTTGGCCATGCCGCCGACGGTCCAGCCGTCCTTGGTCACGACGGACGTCTTGTGCACGCTGTCCGTGGTCTTGATGGCGATGGCGGCCTTCTCGCCACCGTGTTCGGACAGCCGACCCGCGGCCGTCTCGACTCCCGGAAGCAGCTTGTCCATGGGGAGGGTGACGCCGATGAGCCCGGTGGAGCAGACGGCGATCTCGCCCGCGCCCGCGCCGAGGACCTCGGCCGCCTTCTCGGCGGTGGCGTGGGTGTCCTGGAACCCCTTCGGTCCCGTACAGGCGTTGGCACCACCGGAGTTGAGGACGACGGCGGCGACCTGCCCGCTCTTCAGCACCTGCTCGGACCAGAGCACGGGCGCGGCCTTGACGCGGTTGGAGGTGAAGACGCCCGCGGCGGCGCGGCGCGGTCCGTTGTTGACCACGAGGGCCAGGTCCGGGTTGCCGTTCTCCTTGATCCCGGCGGCGATGCCCGCCGCCGTGAATCCCTTTGCTGCCGTCACACTCACGGCGCGACTCCGATCGTCGTCAGTCCGGTGGACTCGTCGAGCCCGAGGGCGATGTTCATGCTCTGCAGAGCGCCGCCCGCGGTGCCCTTGGTGAGGTTGTCGATGGCGCTGATCGCGATGATCCGCTCCGCGGCCCCGTCGTACGCGACCTGGACCTGAACGGCGTTGGAACCGTGGACGGACGCCGTCGCGGGCCACTGGCCCTCGGGGAGGAGGCGGACGAAGGGTTCGTCGGCGAACGCCTTCTCGTAGGCGGTCCGGACGGCCGCGGCGGTGACGCCGGGCCGGGCCTTCGCGGTGCAGGTGGCGAGGATGCCGCGGGGCATCGGCGCGAGCGTCGGGGTGAAGGAGACGGAGACCCGCTCCCCCGCCACCGCGCTGAGGTTCTGGATCATCTCGGGGGTGTGCCGGTGGACGCCGCCGACGCCGTACGGCGACATCGACCCCATGACCTCGCTGCCCAGCAGGTGCGGCTTGGCCGCCTTGCCCGCGCCGGAGGTGCCGGAGGCGGCGACGATCACCGCCTCGGCCTCGGCGAGGCCCGCCGTGTACGCCGGGAACAGGGCGAGCGAGACGGCGGTCGGGTAGCAACCGGGCACCGCGATGCGCTTGGACCCCTCCAGCGCGGCGCGGCCGCCCGGCAGTTCGGGCAGGCCGTAGGGCCAGGTGCCGGCGTGCGGGGAGCCGTAGAACGTCTCCCAGTCGCCGGCGTCGGCGAGCCGGTGGTCGGCGCCCATGTCGACGACGAGCGCCTCCGGGCCGAGCTGCTCGGCGACGGCGGCGGACTGCCCGTGCGGCAGCGCGAGGAAGACCACGTCATGTCCGGCGAGCACCTCGATGGTGGTCGGCTCCAGCACCCGCTCGGCGAGCGGCACCAGATGCGGCTGCAGGCTCCCCAGCAACTGCCCGGCGTTGGAGTTCCCGGTCAGCGCACCGATCTTCACTCCCGGGTGCGCGAGCAGCAGCCTCAAGAGCTCCCCGCCCGCATATCCACTGGCCCCGGCCACAGCCACTCGTACGCTCACGGAAACCTCCTCATCGATGGCATGACTATACGTACAGTCGCAGTTTTATGCAATGCAGGCCGGGCTGCCGGCATACGCCGGTTGTGACTGAGCGCGATAGTTGGCCCTTGAGCACGCCAGTCGGCCCCTGAGCGCGACGGTTGGCATGCAAGGCGATGGTGTGACCGTGCACTGGAGCTGTCCGAGGAGCGCTGGACTTGTCGCGGGTGCGCATTCCACTCGGCCGCAGGGCAGCGCCTGGACGGGCTGACCTGCATGGTCCCCCTCGATCCCCTTCACCCGCCTTCGTGAACGTGCTGAGTCGGTGGCCTGTCGAGCCGGCCGGGGATCGGTCGCGGGCTTCGAACCCTGCGATGGGGGACCGACCAGCTCCCGACCACGGAATCGGGACCGGAAACTACGCCGGCACCCCTTCCGCCCGTTCAAGGAGCAGCGTGCCGCCGTCCTTCGTCCATCGGATCACCACATACGACCCCGCCGACCGCGACGAGCACGGCCACTACACCGGCGCCGAGGACACGGTCAGCGACCACGGACCTGTCGAAGCGGCGTACCTGGCGGCGATCGCCGCCTTCGCGGAGGCCTCGGACATCGACCGGCTGGAGATCCGCGAACCTGCGGTCACCGGCTTCGTCCACTTCGGCGTGGAACCGCCGGTCGAGGGGCACGGCCTCGGCGGGCTCTTCCCGCCCGACCTCACCGGCTACCACGACGGGGCCGAGGTCTCCCTTCCGGTCGCCCTGGAACTGGTCCGGGCCATGCTCCGCGACCAGGGCGCCTGGTGCCGGCTGGAGGTGGGGGATGTGTTCACCGTGCACGTCGGGTGGGACCAGTACGTGTACGTGGGCAGCGACCGGCCCTGCGCGGAGGCCGTGGCCCGTACACGGGAACTCGGTCTCTTCCCGGAACCGCTGACGGCCTCGCCCTACGCGGCCGAGTTCGACGAGGCGGAAGTGACGGAGCCGGCCGACGAGGACTTCTGGACGCGCGTGCGCACCCTGCTCGCCTCACCGCAGCCGTTGCTCCTCGAGGAGACCTACGTCCTCAACGCCGCACGCCGGCACCGCCTCACTCTGGAGAACCTCGACACAGTGCGCGCCGGTCTCGGCCCGCGCGCCCTGCTGACCGTCTGGCCCGACCTGACCCCGGACGTCGGCGCGGTCCTCGCCGCGCTGCCCGAGGAGGGATCCGTGGAGTTCCTCTGGGAGGGGCAGAACGGGCTGATCAGCCACGCGATCGTCGACGACACCGAGTACCGGGAGCTCGCCGCCCACGTGGCCGGTGCGCGAGCGGCCTGCGCCCTGCCCCTCGACGAACGCCACCCGCTGCTCTGCGCCGTCCTGCCGGACGGCGACGGCGTGCTGCGCGCCCGCTGGTGACCCGGTTCGCGCGCCGCGCGGGACAGCCGGGTGCTGTGCATCGAAATCGTCCCAAGAGTGGCGGTGGGCGTGGTCATCCGGTGGCCTTCCGGTTCCGAAGGGCTGCCGCGGTGAAGCGCGTCATTTCCCGGCTGGGGCGGGGGCTCGGGGAAGGCGTAGCTGGAAACATGCTCCGAGGGTCCGGGGGGTGAGGGTGAGGGTGCCTTGATGGCGGTGGGCCAGGTCGCGGGCGATGGCGAGGCCCAGGCCGGTGCCGCCGTGGTCGCGGGAGCGGGCGTCGTCGAGCCGGACGAAGCGTTCGAAGATGCGCTCGGCGTCCTCGGTGGGCACGCCCGGTCCGTCGTCGTGCACCGTGAGGACGACCCAGGCGTCCTGGTTTCGGATGGTGATCTGGATGCGGTGTGCGGCGTGGCGGACGGCGTTGTCGATGAGGTTGCGCAGCAGCCGTTCGTATTCGTCGGGGTCTCCGTGTGCGTGTGCGGGGGCGGTGCTGTCGCAGGTGAGGGTCAACGGTCGCTCGGTGAGGGGGTATTGCTCGGTCATCCGGGAGGCGAGGGCTGTCAGGTCGACGCTTTCGGGGCTGGCTATGGGGGTGCGGGTGTCGAGGCGGGCGAGTAGGAGCAGGTCCTCGGCGAGGGCCTGGAGGCGGCGGGTCTGTCGTGCGGCAGTGATGACTGCCGCAGGCCAGTCGGTGCGTTCCGGGTAGGCGAGCGCGACTTCCAGGCTGGCCAGCAGTGTGGTGAGGGGGCTGCGCAGTTCGTGGGCGGCGTCCGCGACGAAGCGGCGTTGCTGGGCGGCGGCGTTGTCGAGGCGTTGGAGGGTGGCGTTGATGGTGGTGGCCAGGGCCGTGATCTCGTGTCCCGTGGCGGGCACGGTGACGCGTTCGCGGGGGTCGCTCGCGGTGACCGAGGCGGTGAGGACGCGGATGGCTTCGACCGGCCGCAGCGCGATGCGGACGGTGAAGTAGGCGATGGCGGCGATCAGCACGAGGCCGATGAGGCCGGCGCGCAGCAGCAGGCGGTCGGTGGTCTCGGTGATTTCCTCGGCCGCGCTCGGGAGCACCACCACATAGACCCGCAGCTTGGCGTCGGCGGCGATGCCCAGATCGGCGACCTTGTCGCTGCTCAGTTCATCGGCTTCGATGTCGGCCGCCAGGACCTGATGCATCCCGCCGGCCATGTCGCCTCTGATCCCGGGGTTGTAGTCACGGTTCACAGGCAGGCGGACGTAGTTGGGCGACCCTTCCCCGGTCGGGGCGGGCATCACGTGGTGGGTGCCGGGATCGAAGTCCTCCATGCCTCCGCCGTAGGCGACGGCGGTGCGTCGGCCGGTCGCGACGACTTCGTACGGCACGGCGCTCGCGCGAGCGGGAACCACTCCCTCTCTCAGCTGGCCGCTGAGGGCAAAGAGCTGTGCCACGGCCTGTTCGGTGGCGATCTGCGTGCTCTGGCGGTAGACGTCGCGGTGTACCCACCAGCCTATGGCGGCCAGGACGACGGCGGCAGTCGAGGCAACGGCCAGGGCCGTGCGGGCTCGTACCGAACGTGGCCACCAGCGGTGTCGCAGTTCAGTCGCGTTCACGGTCGTCCACCAGCCGGTATCCGGTTCCTCGTACGGTCTGCAGGGACTGCCGCTGGAATGCGGCGTCCATCTTCTTGCGGAGAGAGCTGATGCGCGCCTCCACCAGGTTGGGATCCTCGGCCTCGTCGGGCCACGCGTGGTAGAGCAGATCCGCTTTGGAGACCGCCTGGCCCGCCCGGCGGGCCAGCAGCTCCAGCACGGCGAACTCCCTGGGCGTGAGGTCCACCCGGCTCCCGGCCCGGCGGCAGACCCGGGCAGCGACGTCCAACGAGAGGTCCCCCACGGCGAGGACGGGCGGGGCGACCGTGGCGGCTCGTCTGACCAGGGCCCGCAGCCGTGCGACGAGCACCATGTAGGAGAAGGGTTTGGCCAGGTAGTCGTCGGCCCCCGTGTCCAGGGCCTCTGCCTGATCCCACTCCCCGTCCTTGGCGGTGAGTACCAGGATGGGGGTCGTGTTCCCCTCCCGGCGCAGCTGGGCGCAGACCTTGTAGCCGTTGAGTCCGGGCAGCATCAAGTCCAGTACGACAAAGGCGTATTCGCCGGTCCGGGCCATCCACAGTCCCTGCCGGCCGTCATGGGCGAGGTCGACGCTGTAGCCCTCGGCGGTCAGGCCGGTGCGCAGGGTGTGGGCAAGGTCCACCTCGTCTTCGACCACCAATATGCGCATGCGGTGCAGCCTCGCACAGCGCCGGCCCGCCTTCCTGATCGGCCGGTCAGGTTGGATCAGCAACCGGTCAACGAGGTCCGGGCACGCTGGCGGGACTTCTTCGCCACTGCTGAAAGGCCCTGTCGTCGATGTCCGTTGATGAACGTGCGCCCGCCGTGATCGAGACGGTCGCTGCTCCCCCACCCGTCCGTCGGCCGTCACCGCGCCCGGCCCGAGCGGTTGTCGTCCTCGCTCCCATGCTGCTGACCATCGCTCTTGGACTCTGGGGCATCCGCAGGAAGAACACCATGTGGGGGGACGAGTCCGTCACCTATCAGCTCGCGCACCGCGACCTTTCGCAGATATGGCTCACCGCCCAGCATGTCGATCTGGTCCATGCCCTCCACTACGCCGTGATGCATGAGATCTTCGGTCTCTTCGGCGCAGGACTGCTGACGTTGCGGCTGCCGTCCGTGCTGGCGATGTCCGCGGCGGCGAGCGCAGTCGGGCTTCTGGGCCTGCGTCTGGCGGGGCCGCGTGTCGGGCTGCTGGCCGGGCTGGTGTTTCCGCTCCTTCCTCAGGTGCAGAAGTACACGCAGGAAGGCCGCTCGTACGCCATGGTCTGCGCCCTGGTCGCCTGGGCCACCTATGCGCTCGTGGTCGGCGTCACGCGCCACGCCCGACGGCGGTGGGCGGTCTACGGCTGCACCATGCTACTGGCCTGTCTGCTCCATGAGTTCGCGGTTCTCGCCCTGGTCGCACACGGCGTCACACTGGTCGTCTCCCGTGTTCCGCGACCGGTGCTGAGGGCGTGGGGTGTGACTGCCGCAGGCGTGGTGGCCGGGCTGTTGCCGCTGGCGATCCGCAGTGCGGAGCAGTCCGCGCAGGTGTCCTGGATCGACGTACCGGTGCGGCTGCCTGAATTCCTGGCCGCGGCGGTCGTGGGCGTGGCGTGTGCCCTGGCGCCCGTGGCGGCGAGGGGACCCGTGCGGCTCCCTGTGCTGGCTGTGTCGATCGTTGTGCTTCCGTGCCTTCTGCTGCTGATCGCCTCGCTGGTCAAGCCCCTCTTCGTCGATCGGTACGTGCTCTACAGCAACATCGGAATCGCCTTGCTGGTGGGCGCCTGCATGGATCACTTCCACCGGCTGCGGAAGTCCTCCCGCAACGCGGCGGTTGCGGGAGTGGCCGCGGTTGCCGTACTGGCCGCACTCGTCCTGACGGGCCTTTGGCTGAGGACGCCCCAGAGCCGAAGCAATGACGTCACCGCCATCGGCGCCACCGTACGCAAGGTGGGCCGTCCCGGCGACGGACTGCTCTATCTCTCCGGCCAGCACCGGATCTGGACCGCGGCCAACCCCGAGGACACCCGTTTCCTGACGGATCTGGCCCTGGCACAGGACCCCGTTTCATCGAACACACTGGCAGGTGTCGAGCTTCCCGCCCCGGACATAGCAGCCCGCATGCTGGAATTCGACCGAATCGTCGCGGTCCGCGCCCCGGCGGGTGCGCACTCGCCGGCCGACCCGCAGGAGCAAGCGAAAGCAAGCACTCTGCGGCGCCACTTCCGCGAGCACGGAACAACCCATGTCAACGGGGCGCGCATCACCATCTATGTCCGAAGCCACGAACCGTCCCCGAAGGCCGATCCTGGATTCAACAGCCCGGGAGCGAGCGGTGGGGTGATGAGGTGACCGCGACGCCGACCCTCGCGCCCGATCTCTGTACACACGGGCTGCCGGCCTTCCGGTTCACCCTGCAGTCCGACACCTCGACCGATGTCGCGATGCTGCTGCGGGACGTGATGCCGCCACTTCCGATGCGGGACGGCTGGGGCGAGGACATGGAGTGGCCCTCTGCCGGGGTTCCGGCCGACGTGATCGCCGAGTTCGCCGCGCCCTGTCCGACCACGTTCCGCCGTCTCGATGAGCTCGGCCCGGAAGCCGTCGGGCAATTGAAATTCTCGGTCACACCGGGGCTGTGCGGCTCGGCCCCGCATCCGGCGAGTGAGCAGCTCACCCGGCGGGGCCGAGTGCTCCGGTTCGGTGAGCCGAGCGTTGTGGCTGGTGAGCGAGTTGATCTCTGTTTGGCGATAGTGCGGATGTCGTGCAGAGCGGGTGCATAGGATCGCCGGCATGGCACTGCGACCTGTCCTGGTGAACATAAAGGCTCTGGACGACTCGACGATCGGCCGGTTCTGGGCGGAGGCGCTCGGCTGGCGTGTCACCAGCGAGGAACCCGGCGCGACCGCCGCTCAACCCGTCGGCTTCGATTGGCTGGACCCGGTCACCGTCTGCGTCGACGTCATTGCCGTCCCGGAACCCAAGACGACGACAAAGAACCGTGTGCACCTCGATCTCGCCACTACCTCTGCAGCCCACCAGGCGGAGTTGGTCGCGCGCCTGAAGGCTCTCGGTGCGACGCCCGCCCACGTGGGCCAGGGCGACGTGCCGTGGACGGTCCTCGCCGACCCCGAGGGCAACGAATTCTGCGTGCTGGAGCCTCGGGAGATCTACCGGGACACCGGGCCGATCGCCGCAGTGGTGGTCGACTGCGCGGATCCGCGGGCCATGGCCCGGTTCTGGGACGAGGCGATGGACTGGACCCTGCACGAGGTGACCGACGATCATGCGGTGTTGCGCTCCGCCAAGGGTGTCGGCCCGTATCTCGAGTTCCTCCGCACTGGCGTGAAGACCGTGCCGGACCGCGTCCATCTCGACCTGGTGCCGGGCCCCGGTGACGACAAAGCAGCGGAGGTGGCCCGGCTGCGGGCCCTCGGCGCCACCGATCTCGACCTCGGCCAGGGTGATGTCCCGTGGACGTGCTTGGCCGACCCGGAGGGCCACGAGTTCTGCGTCCTCGCCCCGTCCTGACGCGGAGCCTCAACGCACCCCGACACGTGAGCCTTGTGTGCTCATGCGCCATGCCCCCGAGCGGGTCGGGCTGCGGCGTCCCGGTCGATCCGGGCGGCGGGAGCTTGCGTGCAGGGGGCGAGATCAACCCGCTCACCGGCCGCAGCGCTCAACTCGCCGGCCGAAGTGCTCGGTCACAGCCGGTGAGATCCGGCGTTCCGGCCGGCCCTGCGGCCCTGCGGCCTGCCCGGCCGGGCATCAGGGTCGTTCTGTCCCCCGCCGCGTCCCGGGCGTGCCCTTCGAGCACGGTGCCCGTGAACACGCTGGTGATCGCGCGGCGGGCCCTGTTTGACCTTGACACGGTGACAAGGCCTTCACTGCTTGCCGAGGAGGTGGTCTCAATGACGGCCACGGGACAGGACATGGATGCGGCACGAATGATCCGGGGGCTGGAGGACGACCGTTCGTCCGTGCGGCTGCGGGCCGCCATGGCGGTCGGTACGACGCCCGGCCCGCGCTTCGTCGACAAGCTCGTCGAGCGGTGCGCGATCGAGCCCGAGTTCTTCGTCCGCGACATGCTGACCTGGGCACTCACCCGCCACCTGGCGTCCATGACCGTTCCCCGGCTGCTCCGCGAACTCCGCTCGGAGCGTGCCCAGGCACGGAGCCAGGCGCTGCACACGCTGTCCAAGATCGGGGACCGGCAGGCGTGGCCGGCGATCACCCGGGCGCTGCTGACCGACGCCGATGACGAGGTGGCGCGAAGCGCCTGGCGGGCCGCGGTCGTGCTCGTGCCGGAAGGCGAGGAGTCCGCGTTGGCCACGGCGTTGGCGACGCAGCTCGGGCGCGGTGAGCGGGAGACTCAGCTGAGTCTCAGCCGGGCGCTGGTCGCGCTGGGGAAAGCGACCGCGCCGGCTCTGCACGCCGCGACGACGGTTCCCGACCCGAGCGTGTGCGCGCACGCGCTCGCCACACAACGGCTGTTGCGCGACCCGGACACCGGATTCGAGTTCGCGATCGAGGAGGCCAAGCGCACCATGGCCCTCGGCGGGTCTGGGAAGGAGGGATGATGGAGCGTGCTGATCGGTGAGGTGGCGCGACGGTCCGGGGTCAGCGCCCGCATGCTCAGGCATTACGAGTCGCTCGGTCTGGTACGGCCTTCGGGCCGTACGTGCTCCGGCTACCGGGAGTACTCCGGAGAGGACATCCGGCGGATCTTCCACATCGAGAGCCTGCGGTCGCTGGGGCTGTCGCTGCGTGAGATCGGGCGCGCGCTCGAAGATCCCGGCTTCACGCCCTCGGCGCTCGTCGGCGACCTCCTCCGTCAGACGCGCGAACGCATCGCGACGGAGACCGAGATGCTCACGCGGCTGCGCCGGATCGAGGCCGCGGACCCCGCCGACTGGGAGGACGTCCTCCACGTGGTCGCACTCCTCCGGGCACTGAGGTCGAAGAGCGCCGACACGCGCCAGCGTGCGGCCCTTTCCTCGGCCGGCGAGGTTCCGGTGCCGTTGGAGGCCCTGGTCGAGGCGGTACTGAGCGAGACGGAGCCGAACGTCGCCGGAGCCCTTCGATGGGCGCTGGCGCGATCCGGCGACGGAGGCGCGGCTCTGCTGGCGGAGGGCCTCGGCTCACCGGTGGCCACAGTGCGGGAACGTGCCGTTCAGGCCCTCACCGAGATGCCCGGTGACGAGGCCGTCGCGCGGCTGCAAGACGCCCTCGCGCACCCCGACGCCGTGGTCCGCGGGCACGCACGCTGCCTTGGCGCTCGGGACCCGCGGGGCGGCCGATGCGGTCCCGACGCTCATCGACATGATCGTGAAGGGAAGGAACGACACCGACGCGGCCGACGCGCTGAGTGTGCTGGCGGGCGACGACGCGCAGACGGACCGGATCGCGACCGGCCTCATCGACCGCCTCGCCCACGACACCACCCGAGCGCCCGCACGCGGGCGGCTGACCCAGGCACTGGCGGGCGTCCCGGGGGCGAGGGTGTCGCGTGCCCTTGTGGAGCTGTCGTATGACGGGGACCGCGCCGTGGCACTGACCGCGACGTACCTTCTTCGGCTGCGCGACGCCCGGTGACGGGTCTCCCCGGGGGTACGCGTACGCGGTGACGGCATCACACCCCGTAAGCATGAGGAAAACTGCAGGCGGGTGGGCCGAGTACACGAGGTTTGGCCAGTGGTGCCGACTGGAGCACTCAGTCACACCCGCCGCTATGCGCACAAGGTCCCGAGCCCTTGAGCCCACTTGACGCGCCAACGACATCGGACGGGTTCGGGATCAGGGCACGAATACGTCAGTGACTGCCTTGCAACCGCGCCTCGGGCGGTTCGTCACCCGAGGCAGGCGCGACGAAGCCGGAGGCGGGCTCTTGGGTGCCGAGCCTGTCGAGTGTGCGAGCGGCCACCTGCGTCACCTCCACGAGAGAGGCGTGCAACACCGGCACGAATGCGGCCAGTTCCTCTCCGCTCGCCCGGTCTGCTTCGAGAATGGCGCCGATGACTGCACTCAGGGCGTCGGCCGTCTCGACCGCGAACACATCGGCGGCCCGCTCGAGAACACCACCGGACTCGGCGACGACCATGATGCGTTTGCCGCTGTCCGTCCGACCTCCGATCTCCCGGGGCTGTCTCGAGGTGTTCCACTCGCCGTGCCAGGTCCTGGCACAGTCGTTCTCGTGCGCCCCGCTGTGACCTGCGGGCAGGGAGCAGGGCTGACGGTCGGCCCCGACACCCGGACCGAACTCGGGGTGGCGCGCGCAGCAACGCTCACTCACGCGCCAACACCTCCCTCCGGGACATACGGGCGAACCAAACGGGTGTCCCGGTCGACGACCGGGTCGACAACCGGGGTGGAGTGCCACGGGGTCACGAGATACCCGGTGGACACCGGGGCGATGGCAGCCCTGCGTTCACCACTGGGAGGCAGCAGCCATGCCAACAGCGCAGCGATAAGGTTCCGCACAGGTCGACTCCTACTCGGTCGGCTCAGCCCCAGGGGTGGCCCTGCACGGCCGCCCCTGGGGCGCTTTGTCCATCTACTGATATCCAGCTTACGCGGTTACGCGTAACCGCGGTAGCGAATCTATGCGGTAACGCGCACGCTGACCGGATGCCTGATCTTGACCGTTCACAGAATCTCTGGCCACAGATCCTCACCGACCTGCGCCGACGGTTGCGCGCTGGAGAGTGGACACCGGGCGAGCGCTTCCCCGGGACCGTGACACTGGCAGCGGAGTACGGGACGGCCCAGGCCACGACACAGAAAGCAGTTGTCGCCCTACGTGCGGAAGGCTGGCTGCGCCTGGAAGTCGGGCAGGGAAACTACGTCGCCGATCCCCTCCCTGCCGCTGGAGACACGTAACAGAGAGGGGCAGCACCCCCGGGCCGCCGGCCTTCCTCAGGCCGCGCCCTCCCACGCACGCCGCAGGAAGGCGGAGGCGTCCGCGAGTTCCGGGAGGGCGATGCCGTGGCCCTGGCCCGGGTAGCGGCGTTCCTCGAGGCGGGCGCCGGAGTTCTCGCGGAGCCAGGCGCCCGTCCTGGTGACGAGGTCGGCGGGGATGACCCGGTCGGCGACGTCCCGGCCCCAGAAGACCGGCACTCCGGTCAGGCGGCCCTGTTCCTCGGGCAGACCCGCGTCCCACGGCAGGGTGCCGGACAGGAGGACGGCGGCGGCGAACCGCTCCGGGCGGGCGAGCAGCAGGCCGCCCGCCATGGCCATGCCGCCGGAGAAGCCGAGGAGCGAGACCGACGTGTGGCCGGCGGCCTCGGTGCCGAGCCAGCCGAAGAGCCAGTCGGCCGTGGCCCCGATGGAGTCGGGCAGCGGGCGCCCGACGCCCCGGTTGGCGAACCACGCGTATCCGCCGCCCTCGGCCAGCGGGGCGCGCACGAAGGCCACCGTGGCGTCCTGCGGCAGATGCGGCGCGAGCTGCGCGAACGAGACCTCGTCCGCTCCCCGCCCGTGCAGGGCGACGACCAGCGGCGTACCGGGCCTGCGGTCGGGTTCGACGGACCAGGCGACCGTGGGGGCGGCGGTGTACGGCATGGCTACGGCACTCCTCGGGCGGTGCGGGACGGAACGAAGGACGGACGAAGGGCGGACCAGGGTGCGAGCGGACGCGGACGTGCGTTTCGGCCCGCGACCGGGCACGATCGAGCGTACCCCTACTGCTTGAAAGTTGAAGCAAAGGCGTTCGTGGTTTAGCTTGAAGGTTCAAGCTTGTCGGGCCGGGTCGTCGCTCAGTGACGCGCGGCACCCCCACCGTCTTCGCCGTCCCCTTTCGAGGAGTCCCCCCATGGCCAGTTCCACCACCCTGTCCCGCCCCGCGGCCGCCTCCGGGCAGGACGCCCCCGCCGTCCCCGTCCGCGCCTACGACGTCGGACTGCTGGTGCTGCGTCTCGTGCTCGGTCTGACGATGGCCGCGCACGGCGCGCAGAAGCTGTTCGGCTGGTTCGGCGGGGGCGGGGTCGAGGGCACCGGGATGTTCTTCGCGTCCCTCGGTTACCCCTCGCCCGAGGCGTTCGCCGTCGTGGCCGGGCTCACCGAGACCCTCGGCGGACTCGGCCTCGCGTTCGGTCTGCTCACCCCGCTCGCCGCCGCGGCCGTCGCCGGCACGATGGTCAACGCGATCGCCGTGAAGTGGGGCGGCGGCTTCTTCGCCCCGGAGGGTGTGGAGTACGAGCTCGTCCTCACCCTGGCCGCGGTGGCGCTCGCCCTGACCGGCCCGGGCCGGATCGCCGTGGACCGGCTGCTGCCCCGGCTGCGCTCGCACCGCCTCGAGTACGGCGTCTCCGCGGTCGTGCTCGGCGCCGTGGTGGCCGGCGTCACCCTGCTGCTGCGTCACTGAGTCACGGCGGGCGGTTTCCCGGCCGGTGCCGGGTGGGGGGCGCCGTCCCGGGGACGGCGGCCCCCACCCGGGCGCTGCCGGTTCGCTACCGCCGCTTGATCCGCAGGAACGTCACGGAGTTCCCCGGGAACGTGTACGTGAATTTGCCGGACACGCCCCGGAGCGTGGACGCCACCGGGGTCACCGGGGTGTCCGTCTCCGTGTTCACCGCGTCCGCGTCGGCGGCCAGGGTAATCACCCGGGCGGTGGAGGCGGTCCTCGCGCCGCCGAGGTCGATGGCCGTGCGGGCCTCGGCGGGCTGGGCGTTGACGACCTTGACGATCAGGTCGCCGGTGCGGTCGTCCTCGGTGACGACCTGGCGGAACGGCTCGGCCGGCTTGTCGTCGGTGAAGCCGCCCCACTCCTGTCCGTCGAGATAGAGGGTCACCTGGCGGCCGCGCACCTTGACGTCGATGTCGTAGGCGCGGCCCGTCTCGATCGATCCGGCCTGGGAGATCAACGTCGACTTGCCGCCGTCCACGGCCTGTTCGACCGCGGACCGGGTGTTGTTCCAGCCGCCCAGGTTCCACCAGTAGTAGTTTCCGGTGTCCTTGACCCCGAAGGCGACGAGGAAGCCTTCCTTGCCGGACCTCTTGGTCGCCCGCACGTGCAGGTCGTAGCCCTGCCAGGCCGGGTCACCCGCCGTGACCAGGGTGTTCTCGGCCGCTTCGTCGGTCTGGACGTACTGCCCGTCCTGGACGCTCCAGCTGCCGCCGCCGCTGTGCTTCCACTGCGAGGCGTCGCCGGAGAAGTCGTCGCTCAGCAGAGGCGCGCCATCGGCGGCGGTCACCCGTACGTCGTCGTACGCGGCGCTGGTGGCCCAGGTCGACAGGCCGACCGCGCCGCTGATGGGGCCGCTGACGTCCGGCGTGCCGCTCGCCTCCGACGGGACCACGCGGTCCCCGGTGTTGGTCATGAACAGCTTCTGGACCTCGTAGTCGGCCGAGCCCCAGGAGGCGTGGTTGTTGAACCAGATCATGTCCGGCGACCACTGGACGTAGTCCTCGTTGGCCAGCAGCGGTGCGTACGAGGCGAGTTCGACGATGTCCGCGTTGCGCTCCAGGCCGGTCATGAACGCGGCTTCGGCCAGGCCGTTCTTCCAGGCGTTGCCCTGCGAGGCGTACTCGCCGAGGAAGACCTTCGGGCCGCCGCGGTCGTAGGAGTCGTAGCGGTCGTTGTTCTGCAGGAACCACTGCGGGCTGTTGTAGTAGTGCTCGTCGACCATGTCGACGGCGTTCTCCCGGTTGAGCTTCCAGAGGGTGTCGAAGGTCGTACCGGTGTCGTCCGGGCCGGAGTTGGAGATGACGGTGATGTCCGGGTACTCGGCCTCGATCGCCGCGCGGAACCGCTCGAAGCGGGCGAAGAACTCCCTGGGCAGGTTCTCCTCGTTGCCGACCCCGATGTGGGTGAGGCCGAAGGGCCCCCGGTGGCCCATCTCCGCGCGCACCCTGCCCCACGTCGAGTTCGCCGGGCCGTTGGCGAACTCGATCAGGTCGAGGGTGTCCTGGATGTGCCGCTCCAGCAGTTCCTCGTCGTCGGTGGCTCTGTTCTGGCCGCATCCGGTGACCAGCGCGGGCACGACCGGGAGCGGCATCGCGCCGACGTCCTCGGCGAAGCGGAAGTACTCGTAGTAGCCGAGGCCGTAACTCTGGTTGTAGCCCCAGAAGTTGGCGTTGGTGGCGCGCTCCTCGACCGGCCCGACGGTGTCCTTCCACTGGTAGGCGCGCTTGCGCTGCCAGCCGGAGTCCTCGCTGTAGTCCTCCATGGAGCCGGTGTTGACCAGGCAGCCGCCGGGGAAGCGGACGAAGCCGGGCTTCAGGGCGGCGATCTTCTCGGCGAGGTCCTTGCGCAGGCCGTTCGGCTGCCTCTTGTAGGTGTCGCGCGGGAACAGCGACACCATGTCGAGGGCCGCGGTACCGGAGGAGGCGACGGCGAGGCGTCCGCGGTTGCTGGTACGGGCGGCGGTGAAGGTGGCCTCGTACCGGGCCCAGCCCCCCTTGACGGCCACCCGGCGGATGTTCGCGAGGGTGCCGGCGGCGTCCTTGAGCGAGACGGTGAGGGTGCTGCCGCTCCCGGCCCGGGCCCAGACCGAGAAGTCGTACCGCTTGCCCTGCTCCACCCGGATGCCGGTGTTGTAGCCCGCGTTCACGACGGACGAACCGGCGCCCAGGGAGAGGTAGCTGCGGTTGCGTTCGTCGAGCCGGCCGGAGTCGTTGCGCACCTCGGCCGTGCCGCCGGTGGTCCAGGAGGTCAGGGGCGTGTAGGAGCCGTGGTCGGCGGTGGAGTACTCGAAGGACCGGTTCTGCACGAGCTCGGCGTACAGCCCGCCGTCGGCGGCCCGGTTGATGTCCTCGAAGAAGACGCCGTACATCGTGTCGCCGATCGCGGCCCCCTCGGCGCGCGGGTCGACGGTGATCGTGTAGTCGGTGACGTCCTCGGCGTGCGCGGGGGCCGGCAGCAGGGCGGCGGCGGTCAGTAACGCGGTGGCGGTGAGGCCTGTTCGGAGGCGGGCGCGTGGACGGGTGCGGGCGGTGCGTGACATGGATACTCCGCAGCTCTCGATGGGAGGGGGAGGAGCTTCGACTGACGTGACACTCTCGGATACGTTCGATATGTCGATCGATGGTCAGCACTTCGAACGGCAAGATAGAGAGGAGGCAGGAGCACGTCAATGGTGCGTGCGCCGACGAACACCACGGGGAGCGAAGCGGGATGGGCGAGTTCTGGCCGGTACCGGACGCCCTGGCCTACCTGGGGGGAGCCTGGCGGGTGACCCGGACCGTGCGGGACCTCGCCGGCGGCGACCTCGGACGGTTCGAGGGGACCACGCTTTTCGGCCCGCTGGAGGGCGGCGGCCTGCTGCACCAGGAGTCCGGCACCTTCACCTGGCGGGGCGTCCCCCGGCCCGCCGAACGCACCCTGCGTTTCCTCCCCGGACCCGGCGGTGCGGTGGACGTGCGGTTCGCGGACGGCCGGCCGTTCCACGCCCTGGATCTCTCGGTGGGCCGGTACGTCGTCGACCACCCCTGTTCCGCGGACCTCTACCGGGGCGAGTTCACCGTCCGCGACGAGGACCACTGGCGGACGGTCTGGCGGGTGCGCGGCCCGGCCAAGGACCTGGAGCTCGACACCGGCTACGTCCGCGGGGGCTGACGGCCCCTCTACGCGGGAGACGAACGGCTATATCCGTGTCGGCTGAGGGGAGATCCCTTCGATGCGCAGGCTCCAGCGGCCGGCCCGTCCGGCGACGCTCACCCGTGACAGCGAGCGGACGTCGATGTTCCAGTAGGTCGCGGGCGGCGCCTTCAGCGCGTACACCAGTGCGGCGCGGATCACGGACGGTTCGGCCACCGCGACCACCCGGCAGTTGTCCTCCGCCGGCCGGGTGTCGAGCCAGCCGCCGACGCGGGTGATGAAGTCCAGGAGCGACTCCCCGCCGTGCGGGGTGGCACGCGGGTCGGCGAGCCAGGCGTCCACGGCCTCCGGTTCGCGGGCCATGGCCTCTCCCAGGGTCAGCCCGCGCCAGCGGCCCATGTCGCAGTCACGCAGGGCGAGTTGCACCAGCGGGGTGTAGCCGAGGCCGTCCCCGGTGGCACGGCTGCGCGGGTTCGGTGAGCAGTAGCGCAGATCGGCCGCGGCGAGCGGCAGCAGCGCATGGGCCACATACTGCACCTCGCTCCAGCCGGCCCGGTCCAGCGGCCGGTCGTCCCCGAAACGCTCGGTCAGTCGCGAGGAACTCCCCGCTGCGGCAACGAACGTGACCCGAAGTGCCATGCGGCGATGGTCAGTCCCGCAAGTGAGCAAATCAAGGGGTACGGCCATGGCTTTACCCAGTGTGGGCCTGGTCTTCCGTGGGAGTCAGGATCTGACGGACAAGTCACGCGAAACTCCGGCCGCAGCCGCCCGGGTGCCGTCACTCGAGGGCGAGTGCCATCCAGTGATCGGGCCGGTCCAGCGCCCGGAACCCGAGCCTGGCGTAGACACCGTGCGCGTCGTGCGTGGCGAGCAGGATGCGTCGCAGCCCGTACGGCCGCAGCTCCTCCCGTACGGCCGCCACCAGGGCCGTGCCGAGACCCTTGCCCCGCACCGACGGGCCGACGTACACATCGCACAGCCATGCGAAGGTCGCCCGGTCGGTGATGACGCGGGCGTAAGCCACCTGCTCCCCCGAGACCGTCGCGTACACGCCGAGATTGAGCGAGCCCGCGATCGCCGCGTCCTGCTTCTCACGGGAGCGTCCACGCGCCCAGTACGCGTCCGTGGACAGCCAGTGGTGCACGCGTGCGGCGTCGATACGGGCGGGGTCGGTGGAGATTTCGTAGCCCTCGGGCAGGCGCGGCACGGCGTTCATGGAGTGATGCTCGCACGTCGCGCCCGGCGGCGGTGAACAGCTTTCCGCGGTCACCCCAGCACCTCGTCGCAGGCGGTACGCAGGCGCCGTACGCCCTCCGTGATCTCCCCGGCGCCCGCCACCGCCGCGAAGCTCAGCCGCAGGTGGGCGGCCGGGGGCTCGGCGCTGAAGTACGGGCGGCCCGGGGTGACGGCGACGCCGGCGCGCAGGGCCGCCGCGGTCAGGGCGGACTCGGCGATGCCGTCGGGCAGGCGCAGCCACAGGTGGTAGCCGCCGGCCGGGATGTGCGGCAGGGCGAGTTCGGGCAGGCGGAGCCGGAGCGCGGTGGTCATCGTGTCCCGGCGGTCCCTCAACTCAGCTGATACCGAGCGGAGATGACGCGGCCAGGCGGGCGAGCCGACGAGTTCCAGTGCGGCCTCCTGGAGAGGGCGGGGGACGAAGAAGGTGTCGACGATCTGAATGGCGCGCAGCCGCTCCAGCACCGGGCCGTGCGCGAGGAGGGCGCTCACCCTGAAGCTCGGCGAGGTCGCCTTGGTGAGCGAGCAGACGTGGACGACGACGCCGTCGGGGTCGTCGGCGGCCAGCGGGCGGGGCAGGGGGCCCGCGTCCTCGTGGACCAGGCGCCGGACGAAGTCGTCCTCGACGACGAACGCGCCCGCCTCGCGTGCGATGCGCAGCACCTCGCCGCGCCGTTCAGGGGCGAGTACGGCGCCGGTGGGGTTCTGGAACAGGGGCTGGCAGACGAGGACCCGGGCGCCGGTGGCCCGGAAGGCGTCGGCGAGCAGCTCCGGCCGTACCCCGTCCGCGTCCACCGGCACGGGCACCGGGCGCAGTCCGGCGGCACGGGCGACGGCCAGCATGCCGGGATAGGTGGGCGACTCCACGAGGACAGGGGCGCCGGGCGGGGCGAGCGCGCGCAGGGCGGTGGTCAGCGCGGACTGGCCGCCCGCGGTGATCAGCACCCCCGCCGCGGTGACCGCGCCTCCGACGCTGCGCGCGAACCACTCGCGCAGCTCCACCAGCCCTTCCACGGGCGGTCTCCCCCAGGCCCCCGGCCGGCGCCCGGCCCGGGACAGTGCGGCCGCCATCGCGCGCTCCGGCTGCAGTGAGGGGTGCAGATAGCCGCCGTTGAACTCGATCACACCGGGCGCGGGAGCGGCGAGCGAGACCAGGACGCCGGAGGCGTCGACCGAGCGGGGCACGAGATCGGTGGCGCCCTCGGCACTGAGCGCGACCTCCTGCCAGGAGGTGTCACCGGCCGTGGGGGCCGAGGACGCGGGCCGGGTGGCACGGAACGCGCCGGCGCCGGGCCGGGTCACCACCAGCCCCTCGGCGGCGAGCTGAGCCAACGCCCGCGAGACGGTCACGGGGCTCACCCGGAACCGCTCCACAAGTACCCGGCTCGACGGGAGCTTTCCACCCGGCGAGTAGCGGTCCAGCTCCCGTCGCAGCCGATCCGTCAGATCGGCAACGCTGCTACGCTCATGCATGAGAGCAGAGAGTAGCGCTACTGACGCGGACCCGATAGCGGTCCCCGCCCGCCGGGACCGCACCGGCCTCGGCACCCTGCAGGCCGCCCTCGGCGTCATCGCCTTCTCGCTCACCTTCCCGGCCACCGCCTGGGGGCTGGAGGGATTCGGCCCCTGGTCCCTGGTGGCCGTGCGCTGCGTGCTGGCGGGGCTGATCGCGGGCGGCTGCCTGCTCGCGGTGGGGACGCGGGCGGGGGCTCTGGAGGCGGAAGCGGCAGGTGTTCCGGTGCGTCCCCGCAAGGGCCCGGCGCGGTGGCGCGGTGTGCCGCTGCCCGCCCGCCGGCACTGGCCGGGGCTCGCGGTGGTCGCCGCCGGGGTCGTCCTCGGGTTCCCGCTGCTGACCACGCTGGCCCTGCAGACGTCGACCACCGCGCACGCGGCCGTCGTGGTCGGTCTGCTCCCGCTCACCACCGCGCTGTTCTCCGCGCTGCGCGTCGGCTCGCGCCCTTCGCGCACTTTCTGGGCGGCGGCCCTCGCGGGTGCCGTCGCGGTGGCGGTCTTCACGGTGGGGCAGAGCGGCGGCGCGCTGACCACGGCCGATCTGTATCTCTTCGCGGCGCTGGTGGTGTGCGCGGCCGGGTACACGGAGGGCGGCAGGCTGGCCCGGGTGATGCCGGGCCGGCAGGTGATCAGCTGGGCGCTGGTGCTGTGCCTGCCGCTCGCCGTACCGGCCGCCGCCCTCGCGCTGGCCGTCGAGCCGGTGCGGCTGACCGCGCACAGCGTGGCCGGAGTGCTGTGGGTGGCGGCGGGGTCCCAGTTCCTGGGGCTGGTGGTCTGGTACCGGGGCATGGCGGCGATCGGCATCCCCCGGGCCAGCCAGCTCCAGCTCGCCCAGCCGCTGCTCACCCTGGTGTGGTCGGTGCTTCTCCTGAGCGAGCACCCCACAGCGGCGGCCCCGCTGACGGCGGTGGCCGTACTGGTGTGCATCGCCGTCACACAGCGGGCACGCGGCTGACGGACCGTACGGACGCACGTACCCACGACGGCAGCCCTGCCGACCACCGCCCGAGGCGCCCAGCAGCGGGGCGCCCGGCACACGCCCTGCCGGACCACCCACTCCGCCGTAGACTCGGAGCCACGGACCGCTGCTCCCGCACATGGTGAGGAGACCCCGATGCGCGCATCTGTGGGCGACCGGCTTGTCCAGCACGGCAGGGTGGTCGGTCAGCACGACAAGGTCGCCGAGATCGTCGAAGTGATGGGCCCGAAGGGCGATCCGCCCTACCGCGTCCGCTTCGAGGACGGGCACGAGGCCGTGTGCTCCCCCGGCCCCGATTCCGAGATCCGGCACAGGAGTCATCAGCACTAGCTGTATGGATCCCGAGCATTGTCAACGCCGGCCGGGCTCCCTGATCCGGCCGGCCCGAGTGAAAGCCCCTGGGGCAACGACCGGCCTCCGACTCCCCGGTCCGTCGGACCGGGGAGGACGTCGGCTGGCCGTAGTGGTCGGCGACCACCCGGGCCATCGCACCGGTCGGGTCGGCGGCCACCTCCCGGGCGGCTAAGAAGACGTGCCCGCGCGCCTGCGGGTAGGACGTCGCGAGCGTGAGGCGCCGGGACAGCTCGGCCGGGTCCTGCCAGGCGGCGGGCTGCGCCGGGTCGCCCGCCTTGTAGAGCGCCTCCCCCACGTACAGCTGTGTCCCGGAGCCCTCCACGACCGCGGACCACCAGGGCAGCAGCTTCGCGCAGTCGGCAGCGGTGAAGCCGGTACTCCAGTAGAGCTGTGGCTATAAGTATCCGATGTGACAACAGCTGGCCTGGGCGCATGACGACCATCACGGCTCCGGACCTCAACCACTCATGGACCGACGAAGAGCTCTCCCAGCTCCGTCACCTACAGGAGATCAACAGCCAGCTTCCCGAGGATGCGCCCGAGCCCTGCTCTCTGTACGTCTGTCCATTCTCACTGACGACACGACGTCCCCCGTGCGCCAGGAGCTCGACCTCTGGCGGAAGGCCAACGAGGACACGGCATTGGGTGCTGGAGCTGGTCAAGGCGTTCTTGAAGGCCGGCGTCCTCACCGAGGACGGCCGGTATCAGGACACCCACACCGGCACTCCGCAGGGCGGGATCCTCTCACCGCTGATCTTCAATATTGTCCTGTCGGCGCTCGACGAGCACCTGCACGGGCCGTGGAAGAACGGCGGAGAGATGAGCACCAACTCCCGGCGGACGATGCGTCGTTACCGAGGGCTGTCCAGGTGGCGGCTTGTCCGTCACGCGGACGACTTCGTCGTTCTCGTGAACGGCACTCGCGATGACGTCGAAGTGCTGCACGAAGACGTCGCTCATGTGCTGGAACCTCTGGGACTTCGGCTGTCACCGGCCAAGACCCGGATCGTGGACATGGCCGACGGGTTCGACTTCCTGGGGTTCCGCATCCAGTGGCGCCGCAAGCGAGGCACGAACAAGCGATACGTCTACACCTTCATCGCCGACCGGCCCCTCCGGTCGCTGAAGGCGAAGATCCGGGCCCTGACACACAGGACGTCGCAACTCCCACCCAGGAACGTGCTGATCCGTCTCAACCAGATCATGCGCGGCTGGGCCGACTACTTCAAGCACGCAGTGGCCAAAGATACCTTCAGCAAACTGGAGTACTTCGTCTGGTGGCGGGTGGTCCGGTGGCTGAGAGCCCTGCATCGCCGGCGGTGGAAGGACGTCCGCCGGTGGCTCGCCGACCCCCGCGGGGGCTGGCGCCGCCCACACACGGACGGGATCGAATTGTTCGACATCGAAGCGGTGACGGTCACCCGCTACCGCTATCGGGCGTCGAGGATCCCCAACCCCTGGACCGGCATCAACCACGCCTGACGGCAGGAATCGTGGAGAGCCCGTTGCGTTGAGAGGCGCACGGCGGGTGTGCGCCGTGAGGTCCGGAGGGACGGACCGGGAGCAATCCCGGCACCGCGCTCCGGGCCTACTCAGCGATTCCCAGGCGGGAGGGCGCCCTGTGTCCGGGCGACTCGGCGTCAGGGATGGAGGGCCGCCTCGCCCATGACGCGGACGCCCGTCTCCTCCCCCGGGCGTACCGGCACGGGGCCCGTGGTCCGGATGTCGACCGGGGTGTCGTGGCCCTTGACGGCCACGGTGACCATGGCGTCGTGGCCGTTGTAGCGGACGTCGGTGATGGTGCCCCGGGCCGCGCCGTCGGAGTCCGGGGCGGTGAGCCGGAGTTGTTCGGGGCGGAGCAGGACCGTGCCGGTCCGGAGTCCGTTCGGGGGGGCGGTGAGGGGCACGGGACCGAGCGGGGTCAGGGCCGTGCCGTCGCCGTCGACGGTGCCGGGGAGCAGCACGGCTTCGCCGACGAAGCGGGCGACCCAGGGGTCGACGGGGCGCCGGTACAGGTCCTGCGGGGTGTCGCACTGGGCGACCTCGCCGTCGCGTACGACGGCGACGAGGTCGGCGGTGGACAGGGCCTCCTGCTGGTCGTGGGTGACGAGCAGGGCCGTCGCACCCGTGTCCCGCAACGCTGCCCGCACGTCCGACCGCACGCCTGCTCGCAGTGCGCTGTCCAGGGCGTTGAACGGCTCGTCCAGCAGCACGAGCTGGGGACGCGGGGCGAGTGCGCGGGCCAGCGCGACGCGCTGTTGCTGCCCCCCGGACAGCTCGTGCGGCATGCGGTCGCCGTATCCGGCGAGCCCCACCAGTTCCAGCAGTTCCCCGGTGCGGCGCCGCCGTTCGCCGCGGTCGGCGCCGGTCAGTCCGAAGGCGACGTTGCGGGCCACGCTCAGGTGGGGAAAGAGGGCGCCCTCCTGGGGCACGATGCCGATCCGGCGCCGCTCCGGCGGGAGGTGGACACCGGGCCCGCCGAGAAGTCGGCCGCCGAGCCGGACGGTGCCGGCGTCGGCGCGCAGGAAGCCGGCGACGATCCGCAGCAGCGTCGTCTTGCCGCAGCCGGAGGGGCCCAGGACGGCGGCCAGCGCCCCTGCCGGAACGGTGAGTCCGAGGCTACGCAGGACCGGTTCCCCGGCTCCGTAGGACTTGGTGAGCCCTTCGACGTGCAGTTCGTTCATGTCGCTCATATCGTTCATGTCCGATGCCTGCCCAGGAGGTAGGAGGGGACGGCGGCCAGCAGGATCAGCGTGGCGGCGTAGGGGGCGGCGGCCGCGAAGGATCCCGCTCCCGTCTCGGTCCACAGCCGGGTGGCGAGGGTGTCCATGCCGGTGGGGCGCAGCAGGAGGGTCGCGGGGAGTTCCTTCATGCAGACCACGAAGGTGAGTGCGGCCCCGGCAGCCACTCCGGGCGCGGCGAGCGGCACGGTGATCTCGCGCAGCACCTGCCACGGCCGGCGCCCGAGGGAGCGTGCCACGTCGTCCAGGACGGGCGGCGCCTGGAGGACGGCGGCGCGGGTGGCGGCCACCGCGACGGGCAGGAAGAGCACGGCGTACGCCCCGATGAGCAGCGGGAGTTGCTGGTAGAGGGGGTAGGCGTAGCGGACCGCGAAGAAGACCAGCGCGAGGGCGACGGTGATGCCGGGCAGCGCGTGCCCGGCGTAGGCGGCCTGCTCCAGCAGACGGGCGCCGAGCCCGCGGTGCCGGGCGGCGAGCACCCCGACCGGCAGGGCGAGAAGCGTGGTGAGGCCGGCGCCGGCGGCGGCGACGCCGAGGGTGGCCCAGGCCGTTTCCGCGAGCCCGCCCAGGTCCCAGGTGGCGGAGTTTCCGACGGCCAGCCAGTACCCGAGGACGGCCAGGGGGAAGACCACGGCGACGGCCACGACCGCTGTGCACCACAGGAGAGCGGGTGACCGCCAGCGGCCGAGGGCGAGGGGGACCGCCGGGCGGGCGGTGCCCCGTCCGGTCCTGGCATGCCCGGCCCGGCCGCGCGTGCGGGCCTCGGCGGCGACCAGGGCGACCGTCATCACCACCAGCACCACGCTGAGTGCGGCCGCCGGGGTGCGGTCGAAGGAAGCGCGGTACGAGGTGTGAATGGCCAGGGTGAACGTGTCGTACCGCATCAGCGAGACCGCGCCGAAGTCGGAGAGTGTGTACAGCGCGACGAGCAGGGCACCGCCCCCGGCCGCCGGTCGCAGCTGGGGCAGGATGACCCGGACGAACGTCCGCAGCGGCCCGTTGCCCAGGGAGCGCGCGGACTCTTCCTGCGCCGGGTCGATGCCGCGCAGTGCGGCGGTGACCGGCAGGAGGACGTAGGGGAAGCTGACCAGGGTCATCGCGAGCGCGGCTCCGCCGAACCCCGCGAGCTGCGGCGCGGCCGACAGCCAGGCGAACGCCGTGACATAGCTGGGCACGGCGAGCGGCAGGGTGGCCAGCACCGACCAGGCGCGGGCCCCGGGCAGCGTGGTGCGTACGGTCAGCCAGGCCAGCGAGACGCCGAGCACGAGAGTGCCTGCCACCACCACGGCGGTCAGGCCGAGGCTACGACCGAGGAGGTCTCGGGTGCGCGGGTCGGAGACGATGTCCCAGGCGAAGGTGGGGCCGCGTTCCAGGGCGCGGACGGCGAGGTAGCCGAGGGGCAGCAGGGCGAAGACGGCAGCCAGGCAGGCGGGTACGAGCAGCACCAGAGGCGGTCTTTGGCCTGCCGTACCTCCGCTTCCCGGCGTCCGTGCTCTCCCGGGCAGGGGCAGGCGGAAGGAGCGGGCGGAACGGGCCGGGCTGTCCTGGCCCGCTCCCCCGGCACGCTCACGGCCCTCACGCCCGGCCGGGGCAGGGGCTCCGGCCGGGCGCTTGGTGGTGGACGGCGGTGTGTGCACGGCGGGTCAGACCAGACCCTGGTCCTGAAGCATGGTCAGGGTCTCCTGCAGCGACTCCAGTTCGCCGAGGTCGATGTCGGGGGAGTCGAGCGATGCGAACGGCGGCAGGTCCTTCACCGAGCTGGTGACACCCGCGGCCAGCGGGTACTCCTTCGTCTCGTCCGCGAAGTAGGTCTGTGCCTTCTTTGACAGCAGGAAGTCCAGGGCCTTCTGGGCGGCCTCGCTCTGTCCGGTGTCCTTGAGGATGCCCGCGCCCGCCACGTTGATCAGCGCGCCGGGGTCCTTGCCGGGCAGGAAGTGCAGCTTGGCGGTGACCTTGTCCTCGCCCTTCTCGGCGACCCGCTCGTACCAGTAGTAGTGGTTGACCAGGCCGAGGGAGACCTCGCCGGACTCGACGGCGTCCAGGGTGGCCAGGTTGTTGGCGTAGGTCTTGCCGTTGGCCTTCAGGCCCTTGAGCCACTCGCGGGTGGCGTCGTCGCCCTCCAGGACCCGCATGCCGGTGACGAAGGCCTGGAAGGAGGCGTTGGTGGGCGCGAAGCCGACCTTGCCCTTCCACTCCGGCTTCACCACGTCGTGGATGCTGTCCGGAACCTTGCCCTCGCCGACCTTGTCCGGGTTGTACGCGATGACGCGCACGCGCCCGGACAGTCCCACCCAGTCGCCCGCACTGCCGCGGTAGGCCGGGTCCACCTCGTCGAGGCTGGACTGCGGCAGCTTCGCCAGTCTGCCCTCCTGGGACAGGGCGCCGAGCGCGCCCGCGTCCTGCGAGAAGAACAGCCCGGCCTTGGTGCGGTCGCCCTCCTCCAGGATCTGCGCGGTCAGTTCGGCGCTGTCGCCGTAGCGCACCTCGACCTTGGCGCCGACGGCCTTCTCCAGCTTGTCGAGGATCGGCTTGACCAGCTTCTCGTTGCGCCCGGAGTAGATGACGAGGGTGGAGTCGCCGCCCTCGGCCGAGGAGCCCTTGCCCTCGTCGGCGCCGCAGGCGGCGAGGGCGGGGACGAGCAGGCCGGCCGCGATGAGCGCGGTGATCCGGCCGGCCAGGGGGCGTCGCATGGGGTGCGCCTTCCTGCATGGCTCGCCCCCGTACGCCGCGGGTCGCGTCGTCGGTCGGCGAGCAGCGTGCGGTGCTTTCAAGCCAGCTGAGAACATGTTATTAGTAAGGTAAACCTTGCCTAATTGTCAAGGGATCTGTTCTTCTTGCGGACGCTGCCGCAGAAAGGTCACGCGCCCGTGGCACTGTCGCCTGAGCCGATCCTGGCCCCGCTTGCCGAGCCGTCCCCGCGTCCCGCCTCGGCCCCCACCGCTCTTCCCGGCCCGCATCCCGTCCCAACTCCATTGGCCACGCCGCCGGTGCGGCCGCGGTCGGTGAAGTTCGCCCGCGACCTCGCCACGCACGGCGACCGCGTGGCTCTGATCACCGAGACCGGCGAGCTGTCCTACCGCGACCTCGCCACGCGGGTGACCGCGGCGGCCGAACGTCTCGGCGCGGCCCGCCGCCTGGTGCTGCTCGCGGGCGCCAACCGGGTGGACGCCCTCGTCTTCTACCTCGCCGCCCTCACCGCCGGCCACCCCCTCCTGCTGACCCCCGGCGACAACGACACCGCCCAGCGCTCACTCGTAGGCCGCTACGACCCCGACGTTGTCGTCCGTCCCGGGACGGACGGGGAGGGCACGACCTGGATCGTCGACGAGCGGCGCGAGACCACGGTCCACACCCTCCACCCGGACCTCGCCCTGCTGCTGTCCACCTCCGGATCGACGGGCTCGCCGAAACTGGTCCGGCTCTCGCACGACAACCTCCAGGCCAACGCCGAGTCCATCGCCACCTACCTGAACATCGGCGACAGCGACCGCGCCGCGACGACGCTGCCCATGCACTACTGCTACGGCCTGTCGGTCATCAACAGCCATCTGCTGCGCGGCGCCGGACTGATCGTCACCGGCCTCTCGGTCACCGACGCCTGCTTCTGGGACCTGTTCCGCGCCGCGAGCGGCACGGCACTGGCCGGAGTGCCGTACACCTTCGACCTGCTCGACCGGGTCGGTTTCGCGAGCATGGAACTGCCCCACCTGCGCTACGTCACCCAGGCCGGCGGCCGCATGGCACCCGAACGCGTCGCACGCTACGCAACGTCCGGGCGCCGCGCGGGCTGGGAGCTGTTCGTGATGTACGGGCAGACGGAGGCGACGGCCCGCATGGCGTACCTGCCCCCGGCCCTCGCGGCCGAGCGCCCGCACGCCGTCGGCATGCCCATACCCGGTGGCTCCTTCCGGCTCCAACCGGTGGACGGCATCGACGAGCCGGACACGGGCGAGCTGGTGTACTCCGGCCCGAACGTCATGCTCGGATACGCCGAGGGCTCAGCCGACCTCGCCCTGGGACGCACCGTCGAGGAACTGCACACCGGGGACATCGCCCGGCGCGCCCCCGACGGGCTGTACGAGATCGTGGGACGCCGCAGCAGATTCACCAAGATCCTGGGGCTGCGGATAGACCCGCAGCGCATCGAGGCGATCCTGGAGCAACAGGGCATACCTGCCTACTGCGCGGGCGACGACGACGCACTGGCCGTACTCGCGGTCGGCGCCGAGGGCGTGGACGCGGCACATGTCCGGCACGTGGTCGCGGACCACTGCGGCCTGCCGCCCCGCGCGATACGGGTACGGATGGAGCCCGAACTTCCCCGGCTCGCCTCGGGCAAGCCCGACTACGAGGCCGTACGCCGACTGGCACGCGAAGAGGTGGTGCCGCCGCCCCGCCCCGGGGCCACCGTCGCCGACCTGTGCGCCCTCTACGCGCTGATCCTCGACCAGACCGACGTCACCGAGGACAGCAGCTTCGTGGGTCTGGGCGGCGACTCGCTCTCCTATGTCGAGATGTCACTGCGACTGGAGCAGGTCCTGGGCACGCTGCCCGCCAACTGGCACACCACACCGATCCGGGAGCTGCTCGACCACCGTACTCAGCGGCACTCCGCTCGAACCCCGCGACCGTGGCACAGATCCCTGCGCACCCTGGAGACCGGCATCGCCCTGCGCGCGATCGGCATCGTCCTGATCGTGGGCTCACACATCCCCGTCTTCGCCATCCAGGGCGGCGCCCATGTGCTCCTCGGCGTGGCCGGCTTCAACTTCGCCCGCTTCCACCTCTCCGCGCATGAGCGCCGGGACCGTCTGCGGAGGCTGTGGCGTGGCATCGCACGCATCGCCGTTCCCAGCATGGTGTGGATCACCTTCGCGCTGCTGCTGACCCGCGAGTACGACCTGGCCAACATCGTCCTGGCCAACAGCCTCTTCGACCAGGACGGGTCGGACCCGGAGTGGCGGTACTGGTTCGTCGAGGCGCTGGTCTACTTCCTGACCGGGCTGACGGTGCTGCTGGCCATCCCGCTGCTGGACCGCGCCGAGCGGCGCAGCCCGTTCGGCTTCGCTCTGGCACTGGTGGGCCTGGGCCTGGTCGGACGCTACGACCTCTGGGACCTCGCCCACATCCGCTACCACCTCAGCCCGACCGTGGTCTTCTTCCTGTTCGCACTGGGCTGGGCCGCGGCGCGGGCACGCACGACGGCCCAGCGACTGCTGCTGACCGCGGTCCTGCTGGTCACCGTGCCGGGGCTGTTCCCCGCGGGACAGACCCTGCGCACCTCGATCGTCGTGGCCGGCCTGACCCTGCTGCTGTGGGTCCCGGCCCTGCCCAGCGTTTCCCCGCTCAACCGGCTCGCAGGCATCCTCGCGGGCAGCTCGCTGTACATCTACCTGACGCACTTCCACGTCTACCCGTACCTGCGGGACCACTCCCCGGTGCTGGCCCTGCTGGTCTCCCTGGCGTTCGGAGTGGGGTACGGAGCGGTGGCCACGCGTCTGACGAACCGGCTCCTTCCCCCACTCGGGACCGCCGTGAACTCCCCCGTCTCCGTCCCGACGCCAACAGCCGGATCTGCCGGGAGCGTCTGGGACGAGGGAGGCCGGACCCCGCCCGGCCACGCCGGGCGCCGCCAGGCGGCGGGGCGGCCGGGCACGCGGCCCTCGCCGCCTCCGAACCTGTGGGGCTCGTAGCGTCATCGCTGCAGCTCAAGCCGTGTCTCGGGACTCGTTGACGGCCCCGCCGAGGACGTGGGTGCGCAGGAGCCCGCGGGACCCGCGCTCGTGCCATACCGCCGACCGTACCCGGGCCTCGGGGGTTCGTTGGTCTCGTGATCGGTGTGGCCGATGCGTGGTGCAGTGCTCCCGGTACTCGGCTAGGACCCGGTGGGCATGGGCTTCGTTCCCGACCAGGAGGTGGCCGGGGACCTCGCGCCGGATCGCGCCGCTCACTCGCTCGCAGCGGGCGTTCCCGCGCGGCGCCGGTGGCGCGCTGAGCGGCAGGTGGCGTTGTCACGTTGTTGGATTTGTGGGCGTCTGACGGTGTGTCGGGGCGTGGGGGTTTGCGGTTCTGGTCCGTGTTCAGGCCGTTGCGGCCGCGCCGACGACTCCGGTGACGTGGTCCCAGATGGCGAAGCGGACGGTCATTTCGGCTCGGTGGTCGGGGGCGGTGAGCAGGTGACGGTGAGGTCGGAAGTGCGGCGAGATGCCGCTGACCGCGGCCAGGAACCGTTGTGCGGCACCCACCGATCGGAAGCCTTTCATCGCGCGCTCGCGTTGCCTCGTCGGCTGGTGGGAGTTCGCGGCCCGGTTGTTCAGGCCCTGGTGACAGCGGTGTTCGACCGAGGGCATCACCGCGTGGTGGGCGGCGCCGTAGGAGCGGAGCTTGTCGGTGACGATCATCCGGGGCACCGGCCGGGTCTTCCTTCATCAACTTCCGGAAGAAACGCCTGCCCGCGGCCTCGTCCCGCCGGTTCTGCAGCAGGATGCCAGGCACGTTCCCGTGCTGGTCCACGGCCCGCCCCAGGTACTGCCGCACCCTGTTGATCTTGACGAACACCTCGTCCAGGTGCCGCTTATCGCCGGCCCGGGGCCGGTGGCGGCGCAGGGCGGCCGCGTACCGGGGGCCGAACCGGTCGCACCACCGGCGGATCGCCTCATGGGAGACGGTGATCCCCCGGGCCGGGAGCAGCTCCTCGACTTCGCGGAAGGAGAGCGGGAAGCGGAAATACCGCCACACGCAGTGCGCGATGACCCCGGCCGGGTAGCGGTGGCCCTTGTACGACGGCGACGTACTCCCCACGGACGGTCCCCCTCCACCATGATCAACCCGAAGATCATCCCACCCGGTCAGCCAACGTGACAGTGCCGTCGGTGGTCATCGCGGACCTCGTGAGGCTCCGGGGCGGGGGTGTTGCCGGCGTGGATCCAGCGAGAGCGTGCCATCGCTCTCCAGGTCCAGGTGGACTCCAGTGCTGACGCGGTTCAGGGTCGCCCGTACCCAGACGGCATCCCGGTGCGGGGCGCCTTCCAGCCGCATGCGCCTTGCCCGCAGCGGCACCATGCGCAGACCGAGAAGCTGCCCGCTGTCCGCCGCCACCGTGACAAAGTAGGCGAGCCGGAGGTCGTCGCGGTACTCCTCGTAACCGCCGATGCCCTCGTAGTCGTCGATGAAGTCGCCGCATCCGTACAGCACCAGCCGCCGGCGGTACACCTCGATGGGGCGGGGGTGGTGCGAGGAGTGTCCGTGGACGAGGTCGGCACCGCCGTCCACCAGGGCGTGCGCGAAACGGGTCTGCTCGCGGGGGACGTGGTACCCCCAGTTGGAGCCCCAGTGCACGGACACGACCACGATGTCGCCCGCACGCTTCAACCGCCGTATGCGCCGCACCACCGCGGCGGCCGTGGCGGCCGAAAGGTCGGGGAGGTGGGCGACGCCGGAGAGGGCGGCGGTCGCCGCCCAGCCGGGCGGGATGCCGCTGGAGGTTGCTCCGAGGGCGAGGACCAGGACACGGCCGCCGGCCGGGTTGGGGACGGCGGCGGGCCGGTACGCCTCGTCAACGCTCCGTCCGGCGCCCGCCACCTGCAGGCCGGCGCGGTCGAGCGTGTCCAGCGTCTCCTCCAGGCCATCCCGGCCGAAGTCCAGTATGTGGTTGTTGGCCAGGACACAGACGTCGGGGCGGGCGACCGTGAGGGCGGACACGTTGGCCGGATGCATGCGGTAGTGCACCGCCTTGCCGGGCGCGAACGCGTCACTGCGGGTGACGGAGGTCTCCAGATTAACGATCCGCACGTCCGGGGCAGCGGAGTCCAGCAACCGGAGTGCCTCGCCCCATGGCCAGGAGGGCGGCACGGGGGCCGGGACCGGACCGTTGATCGACTCGGCCAGGCGGACGTAGGACCGGGCGTCCTCGGCGTAGCTCCCGCAGTGCCGGTCACCGGGCCGGGCCAGGATCTGGTCGACGCCGCGTCCGAGCATCACATCGCCGCATACGAACAGCGTCACCACGCCGCTGGTCATACCTCTACGATAGGCGCGCCTGCGAGGGGGCGGGATTGCGCGGGCTTCCCGCCCGACGCGCTCACCCTGTGGGGCTCGTAAAGTCATCGCTGCAGCTCAAGCCGTGTATCGGTACTCAGCGGTTCGCCGAGCTCTGGGATGTGGGCGTGCCGACGCAGACGATCGGAACCCCGACAGGTGAGCCAGGGGCGGTCGGCGCGTGATGCGGCTGCCTGGGGCGCGTATCGAGTCGTGATCAACGGGTCGTCCGGGTGAGGTCTTTGAGCCAGATCATGACTCTGTTGCTCAATTCGTCTGGGCTCGGGGACCGCTGATGCGCGAGGGCGACTTGCCCAGGTCTTGACGTTCTGGTGGTGAGGCTACGGGCACGGGAGGTGCTGACGAACCAGATGCTCAGGAATATGGAGTTGCGGGCGGCGACCCGGCCGACCGAGGCACTTGGGACCCGTTGCCGCTTTGCAGACCGTTAGCCTGTCTGCATGTCGGAGCGTGTCATGCCCGGTCGCACGGACGGCCTGATCACCCTGGTTGCCGCGGACGCTCTGTGGGTCGATTTGACGGCCGACAGTGCTGTGCCGACGGCTTCTGGGGCATTCGTCTGCTCTCCTGCCCGTACCCAGGTGAGGTACGTCCTGCTCGGCAGCCATGTGGTGGCGACGGTGAGGGCGAGCAACAGTCAGTGGAGTGTTCCGGAGATTGAGGTGCGCCGGGCGGCCGCGGAGCTGAACGCGGTTGGGATGGATCGGCAGGACCTGGTCCGCATCGGTCCGTTTCGTGGGGCGCCGAGGCAGGAGTGCAACGAGGAAACGCCGCTGCGTTGGCGCCAGCGCATCACGGGGGAACTGCAGGGGCTGGGCGGCCCCGAGCGGGCAGCACGACGTGAAGTCGGCCGGCCGTACCATCTGGCGGGGATCGACTGGCGACAGATACTCGTGGAGCAGACCCGCGACGGGACGCAGCGCACGTGGTGGCTGCCGCGCGCTGTGGTCAGGCTGCTGGACGCGGCCGAGCACGCCGAAACGCAGTGGGTGCAAGCCGCGCGGACCCGCCAGACAAGCGCAGCCGTCACCGAGCCGCCCTCCCACCCCCGGCAGGCCCGAGACGCCGACGGTCGGCAGACGACGAGCCCCGAGGGCCCCACCGCCTCACTGCGCCCGTACAACAAAGAGCTGGAAGGCCAGCTGTACTCGGTGCTCAGCAGGAAGCCCGGCACCTCCCGCAAGGTGGCCGGGTGGGCGTGCGCCGTCTGCCGCACCGCGCCCGCCACCGTGCTCGACCACTGCCACGAACACGGCTACGTCCGCGCCCCCGTCTGCCAGTCCTGCAACACACAAGAACGCCCCGACCACCTGTACAGCAACGACATCCGCGTGGCGAACCGCTACACACGCCTCTTCCACACCGACACCGCCGACTGGCTCCGCCACTGGCACCGCTGCCCCGGCTGCCGCGCACGCACCACCCTGCCCCTGCCGCACCTCGCCGCATGGACCGCCCACATAGCCTGCCGATCGCTGCGCCCGACCCACCGCGCCCCCCGCGGGCGCAAGCCCTGCGGTGTCCTGCGCGTGTCCTGGACGGGCAGTCAGAACGCGCCCCGTTCCTGCCTGCTCACTGTCACCGTCGACTTCTGCCCCTCCGGCGAGCACCGTGTCCTGGCGCGAGTCCCCTACCGCGAAGCCTCCGAGCGGTTTCGTGCCTGGTTGGCCGAGACGGCCCCTGCCGTGGCCGCCGCGGCCGGTCCTGACCGCCTGGACGGCCTCCCTGCCCAGTTCCGGCCAGTCATCGCGGACACCAGCGGCGAGGACCTGGAACTGTTTTGAGCAGGCACCGGGCTCTGCTGCGCAATTCCTCGCGGCCGCCGGGACCGCACTCCGCGACCTGCGGCGACGCGGCCATGCTCGGCGCTCCGAGCGGCTGTTCCTACGAGACTGGCGAATTGCGCAGCAGAGTCGCACCGGGAGACCTGACACCCCACCGCCACTTCGCAGCTGCCGGCTCCCGACACGGTCACCCCGCACGCCCAGCGAAATGCGCAACAGTACGCCGAGTACCCGAGCCCGTTCTGATTCAGGATGCCGGCTCAAGATCTCTGTGAGCGCCCTGTAGGCGGCCTGCCCCTCGGTCATCGGGGCGTCCGCGCCGGCCACTGGTAGTGGTCGGCAACTACCCGGGCCATGGCCCCGCTCTTGTCCGCCTTGACCTCCTCGGCAGCGAAGAACACGTGCCCCCGCACCTCTGGGTGCTTCTTGGCGAGGGTGAGGTGACGGGACAGTTCGGCCGGGTCCTGCCAGGCCGCGGGCTGTGCCGGGTCGCCCGCCTTGTAGAGGGCCTCCCCGATGTAGAGCCGTGTCCCCGACCCCCTCGCAACCTCTGCCCACCAGGGCAGAAGGACTGCATAGTTAGCAGAAACCTCCTGGTCAAGCGGGTGTGCCGACCAATACAGCTGCGGACAGATGTAGTCGACCCAGTTCTCTCGCGCCCACCGGCGGGTGTCCGCGTGCAGGTCGTCGTACGTCTGCACACCTGCCCGGGTGTCGGAGCCGAGGGGATCGGTTCCGGCGTTGCGCCAGACCCCGAAGGGGCTGATGCCGAAGCGGGTGCCGGGTCTGGTCTCCTTGATCCGGTCCGCCGTCTCGCGCACCAGCCGGTCGATGTTGTCCCGCCGCCAGGCCGCCCGGTCGGGGAAGGCGCCGCCGTGGGTGTCGTAGGCGGTGTCGTCGTCGAAGGTCTGGCCCGCCACGGGGTACGGGTAGAAGTAGTCGTCGAAGTGGACCGCGTCGACGGGATAGCGGCGCACCGCGTCGAGCATCGCGTCCTCGACGAAAGCGCGGACCTCGGGCAGACCGGGGTTGTAGTAGAGCTTCCCGCCGTACGGGACCACCCAGCCGGGGTTCTCGCGGGCCGGGTGGGTGGCGGCGAGCCGGCTGGGATCGGTGTGCGCGGCGACCCGGTACGGGTTGAACCAGGCGTGCAGTTCCAGGCCGCGGGCGTGGGCCTCGGTGACGGCGGTGCCGAGTGGGTCCCAGCCGGGGTCCACGCCCTGGGTGCCGGTGAGGCAGGCGGACCAGGGTTCGTACGGGGACGGCCACAGGGCGTCGGCCGTGGGCCGCACCTGGAGGATCACGGTGTTGAGCCGGTTGCGGACGGCCGTGTCGAGGTGGGCGGTCAGCTCGGCCCGCTGCTCGGCGGCGCTCAGCCCCGGGCGGGACGGCCAGTCCCGGTTGTCCACGGTCGCCAGCCACACGCCCCGCATCTCATCGGCGGCCGCGCCCCGGCCCCCCGCCGCGCCCGACGGCCCGGACATCGGCCGTCCCGGGGCGGCCGCCGCGGCCGTCATCATCGTCACCGCCGACAGCGCCGCCGCCGCGAACGCCCTGCGTGACACTCGTCCCATTTCGCACCCGTCGCAAAAGCCGTGATCCGCCCGGCCGCGGACCGCTCCGGGCCCCAGGATGCCCGACCCCCGCGATCGATCATCGGTACTTCCGGGTAACGTGCACGGACGGAGCAGGCGACCGGGGAACCCGGTGCTCCTGCCAGGAGTCGTAGACAGCGCAGGCCAGAGGGACCCGAGCCGCGCCCAGGAAGCGAAAGGGACGATGTGACCGACATCGAACGCGTCGGAGTGGTGGGCTGCGGCCAGATGGGCGCGGGGATCGCCGAGGTGTGCGCCCGCGCCGGACTGGACGTGCGGGTCGCCGAGACCACCGGTGAGGCCCTGGAGATCGGCCGCACCCGGCTGTTCAACTCCCTGACGAAGGCAGCGGAGCGCGGCAAGATCACGGCGGAGGAGCTGGAGGCCACCCAAGCCCGGCTGAGCTTCACCACGGACCTGGGCGAGTTCGCGGACCGCGACCTGGTGATCGAGGCCGTCGTCGAGAACGAGCAGGTCAAGACGGAGATCTTCCAGGTGCTCGACCAGGTGGTGACCCGGCCGGACGCGATCCTGGCCTCGAACACCTCCTCCATCCCGCTGGTGAAGCTGGCGGTCGCCACCTCGCGGCCGGACCACGTCATCGGCATCCACTTCTTCAACCCGGCCCCCGTGCAGAAGCTGGTCGAGCTGATCCCCGCGCTCACCACCTCCGAGGGCACGATCAGCCGGGCGCAGCTCTTCACCGAGAAGGTGCTGGGCAAGCACGCGATCCACGCCCAGGACCGTTCCGGGTTCGTGGTGAACGCGCTGCTGATCCCGTACCTGCTCTCCGCGATCCGGATGTTCGAGTCGGGCATCGCCAGCCGCGAGGACATCGACAACGGCATGGAGATGGGCTGCGCCCACCCGATGGGCCCGCTGAAGCTGTCCGACCTGATCGGCCTGGACACGGTGGCCTCGGTCGCGTACTCGATGTACGAGGAGTACAAGGAGCCGCTGTACGCCGCTCCCCCGCTGCTGCAGCGGATGGTCGACGCGGGGCGGCTGGGCCGCAAGAGCGGTTCCGGCTTCTACAGCTACGGCTGAGGCAGCCACCCGCGACGGTGGGCTGACGGCCCGTCACGTTCACCCACCGCCGCGTTCCGGCCGTGCGAACGGGCCCGGTACCCCTGAACCGCAAAGGGTGCCGGGCCCGCGGCGTTCACACGCCGTGTGCGCGCCGGGCTCGCATATGCCTCCCGCACACTCTTACCCCATGCCCACCAGGGGAGTTGACTCACCCTCCGTAGACATGGAACGAGAAGGATTACGGAGAGGAGCGGACTCGTGACCGCCGAGCCCGAACAGCCCGCCGTCCAGGGTGAAGTCGCAGAGTTACGGCGCCGCCTCGATGTGGCATACGCCCGCGTCGAGGGCGGACTGGCGCTGCTCAGCCATCGCACCGAGGAGGCGGCCAGGGAGCTGGACGAGCTGAACACCCGGATCGTCACCCTGGAGCACGCCCGCTGGCCACTCCAGGCGGTCGCGGCCGTCACGGCCGTGGGCGCGCTCGTCGTGACGGCCTGGCAGGCGTTCGGCCGCTGACGCACGCACCGGGGCCGGACGGCCGACGGCTGCGGAGGGATCAGGGCATGGTGTCCTGCCCCAGCCTGAGATGGTGCAACAGGAGTAACGCGGCTGCCATGTTGGCGGCCGGGACCTCGCCGCGTGCGACCAGGTCGGGAACCACCTTGAGCGGTACCCACTCCCGGCGGTCCGACTCGAAGTCGTCCACCGGGGGTCCGAGATACTCGCCCTCGTCGGCCCAGTAGATGTGGTGCCGGGCGTCGGTGAGCCCGTTGGACGGCTCCACGCTCATGAGATGGCGCAGGGGCCCGGGCCGCCAGCCGGTCTCCTCCTCCAGCTCCCTGGCCGCCGCCCGGACGACGTCCTCGCCGTCCTCGACGACTCCGGCGGCGAGTTCCCACCCCCAGCTGTCGGTGATGAAGCGGTGGCGCCACAGGAGGAGGACCTCGTTGGCCTCGTTCACCACCGTGGCCACGGCGACGGGCCGCAGCCGGATGAGGAAGTGGTCGAGATGCCGGCCGTCCGGCAGCTCGACATCCGCGAGATTGACACTGAACCAGCGGTTCACATAAACGGTTTGTTCGTTCCTGTTCGCCCACTGCACGGTTATGCCACCTTTCGTTCGACAGGTGGCAATATCGCAGCAGCGGCGGTTCGGCAGCAGGCGCACAGGAGGCCGCCGACGGCGCAGTGGACGGCGCGGCACGGCGCACAGCGCACGCCCGCGCCGCCGCACGGCGCGGGCGTCCGGGGGGCGTCCGGGGGGGAACCCCTGCCCTTCCACCCCCGCCGCGCCGCGGTGCCTACAGCGGTACGCGCAGGGCTCCGTCGATGAGTTCGGCCGCCTCGGCGGTACCTTCGCAGCCGTTGCGCACCAGGTGCTCGCGCACGGCCCGGAGTCTGTCGCGCAGCCGCTGCGATTCCATCCCCCGGGCCTGCTCGGCCATCTGCACGGCGATGGCGACCGCCTTGTCGGCGTTGCCCTGCCGCAGTTCGATGGTGCTCAGCATGGCCAGGCGGTGCACCCGGCCCCGGTCGTGCGCGGGGTTGTCGACGGCGGCGGCCGCGTGCACACCCGCCGCGGCCAGCTCGCCGAGGCTGAGCAGGGCCTCCGCCACCTGCACGTTGACCAGGCCGGGCTGGACATAGCCGGTCTCGTCGGGTTCGTGGCCGCGCCGGATGCGCTCGGCGGCCTGTTCGGCGCGGCGGATGCAGGACAGCGCGCCGGTGCCGTCGCCGAGGTGCGCGTACGCCTTGGCCTGCATCGCGTACAGGTCGGAGGCGAGCGCCGGCGTGATGTGCTTGCCGGCGGTGCGGAGCGCGGCCTCCGCGAAGGCGACGGCCTGCCGGTACTCCCGCATGAACAGCGACTGGTTGACGAGGAGAGCGATCACATACGCGCCGAGTCCCTGGTCTCCGCTGGCCTTTGCCAGCCGGAGCGCCTGGTGGAAGTACCGCTGGGCGAGGCCGTGGGCGTCGGAGTCGTACGCGCAGATTCCCGCGACGGCCACCAGCCCTCCCGTGGCCCGGTGCAGTTGACGGCCCATGGCGTCGGTGTAGCCGCCCCGGAGCAGGGGGGCGGCCTCGGCGTTGAGGAAGCCGACGACGCGGTCACGGGTCGCGACGCCGCCGGCCTTACGATACATCTGCTCGTAGTGGCTGCGGGCGGCGCGCAGCATGTCCAGGTCGCCGGGGGTGACCCGGTGACGGCCGCCGCGCGAGACATCGACGTCCTCGGGCGGGTTCTCCCACTCCCAGACGGGCATCACGGCGGGGGTCCCGGTGACCGCGGGCGCACCCAGTATGTGCGGGCGCCGCTGCTGGTCGGAGCGCCACAGCGCGGTGGCCCGCTCGACGAAACCGGAGAGCGCGCCGGTGTGCGGGACGGAGGGTTCGCCGGGGACACCGAGGCCGATGTCGTCGAGGGTGACCGGGCGGTGCAGCCGGCCCGCCAGCACCTCGCAGATCAGGTCGGGTACCTGGCCCCGGGGCCGCTGCCCCTTCAACCAGCGTGCCACCGCGGTGTGTTCGTATCTGAGGGACAGGCCGCGCGCCCGGCCGGCCTGGTTGACGTGCGCGGCCAGGCCGGCGTGCGAGATACCGGCCTCGTCCAGGACCGCGTCGAGCAGAGTGTTGGGCTGCATGAGGCCCCCCGGGGGGAATCGGTGCCGACAGAGTAGTGGCTGGGCGTTCACACGGGGTGCGAACGGAGTGCTCGCATCCGCAGGGTGTGCACGCTGTCGCGGAGAGTTGCCGACCGGTTGACTGAGGTGCCTCGAAAGAGGCCGGCCGGGCCGCCGGCTCCCCCTCGTACAGTGCGGCGGCCCGCTTCCATGCCGTCCGCCCGGCTGCCTGCCCGACACTCGGTGGCGGGGCGGACGGCACCGCCGGCCCTGACGATCGCGCCAGGCGCCCGGTCACGCCGGGTGCTGCAGCGGGCCCGTCGGGGAGAGATCCGTCGCGCCGGACCGCGCGGTACCCCCCGGCCCCGAAGGGGCGCGGGGGGACGGGCGCTCGTTCCTGAGGATCAGCAGGGCGACGTCGTCCTTGGGCGGGCCACCGGTGTGGTGGACCAGCGCCGTGAGGATCGTCCGCAGGGCGGCCTGCGGTGTGGGCGGAGCCTCGCGGGCGGCCGAGGCGAGCACCTCGGACAGCGGAAAGAAGCGGCCGTCGGCGTCCCGTGCGTCCTCGACTCCGTCCGTGTGCAGGACGAGCGTGTCGCCGGGCCGCAGCGGGTCGCAGGGAACGGCGGGGAGTTCGGCGGGCAGCGGGAACGGGCCGAGCGGCGGGAGCGGGTCCGTGCGGGCGAGCGGTTCGGCCCGGGGACCGCTCAGCAGATGGGGCCAGGGGTGCCCGCAGTTCAGGGCCCGCATCTCCCCGTCGGGGAGGATCTCCAGCAGCAGTACGGTGACGAACTCCTCGGCGGTCCGGAAGGCGTGACCGGCGCCCGCCGACAGGCGCTCGGCACCCGCCCGCTCCCGCAGGTGCCGGTCCATCGCCCGCTCCAGCCGACGCAGGACTCCGGCCAGGTCGGGCTCGTCGTGCACGGCCTCGCGGAAGCCGGCGAGAACGGCGCTGACGGTGGGGACGGCTCCGAGCCCGTGTCCGCGGACGTCGCCGATGACCGCCCGTACGCCGTACTCGGTGGCGACCACCTCGTACAGATCGCCGCCGAACCGGGCGCCCCGGTCGGCGGACAGCTGGACGGCGGCGACGGCCAGCCCGTCGACGCGGGGAGGCGGGCGCAGCATCCGCTGCGCGGTGCGGGCGATCGTGCGGCTGCGCCGCACCTCCCGCAGCAGGCTCCGCCCGACGTGCAGGGCCAGTCCGGTACCGAGAGCGCCGAGGACCGTGGGCGGCAGCCCGCAGGCGAGCGCCCGGCGCAGCAGCGGGCAGTGGTCGGGCCCCCATGAGACGGCCGGTCCCCATGAGCTGGTCCTGGACCGCCCTGTGCGGGGCGCCCCACCCTTGAAGCGGATCATGCCGATGGCCCCCCATTTTGGCCCTGACAGCGCAGACCGGCCTCGAAGGGCCGGTCCGATTCTGCCGACCGGATCGCCCGATCCGGACGTATCACCCGGAAATGCCACCCGAACGAGTGAGGTAACCGGGGGAAGCGAATGCACGGGGGACGTATACGGCCCTGTGGGACGACCGGCCCTGCCCGGCGGCAGTGTCGGAGGCGGCCGGCGTGGCCTGTCCAGCGGCGGTGAGCGACGGCTGCCGTGTCCCCCGGCGCGGCGAAGGCCCCGGGCACAGGACGGGCCTTGCTCGCAGCGGACCGGGGCCCTGCGGCCGCCCGGTGTCTTTGGCATGCTCCGCCGGACGGACCCCAAAAGCGCACGGGGACCGCGTGTCCGCCGGCCACGGCACGAACGAGCCGTGGCCGCGGCGGACACGCGGTCCCCGAAAAACGCCGTGGGCCCCGAGGAGCCTTCCGGTCCGGAGGGCGTCAGCCCCGGAGGACCGCCCCGGTGCGCTCGCCCGAGAGGGCGACCGCCGATTCGCGGGCCGCGGACGCCTCGTCGACCGTCAGCGTGCGGTCGGGCGCGCGGAACCGCAGCGCGTACGCCAGGGACTTGCGGCCCTCGCCCAACTGCTCGGCGTTCTCGTACACGTCGAACAGGCGGATGGACTCCAGTAGTTCACCGGCGCCCTCGCGCAGGGCCGCCTCGACGTCCGCGGCCGGCACGGAGCCGTCGACGACCAGGGCGACGTCCTGCGTGGCGACCGGGAAGGTGGAGATGCCCGGCGCCTGCGGGGTGTCTTCGCCGGCCTGCTCCAGGACGTCCAGGTCGAGCTCCATCGCGCAGGTGCGCGCGGGCAGGCCCAGGTTCTTCACCACACGCGGATGCAGCTCACCGGCGTGGCCGATGACCCGCTCGGTGCCGTCGACGGCGACCGCCAGTTCGGCGCAGCGGCCCGGGTGCCACGGACCGTACTGGCCCTGGCGGACGACGACTTCGGCGCCCGCCTCGGCGGCGACGGTGCGGGCGGCCTCGACCGCGTCGGCCCAGTCGGCCGGGCGGCCCGCGCCCCACCAGCCGGCCTGTTCGCGGGCACCGGCCAGAACGACGGCGACGTGCCGCGGCTGGTCCGGGAGCGCCGCGTCGAGCCCGGCGAGTTCCTCGTCGGTGGGCCGCCGGTCCACGGGCAGGCGGACGGCGGCCCGCTGCTCCTCGCGCGGCTTGAAGACCAGGCCGGTCTCGAACAGCGCGACGTCGTGGCTGCCGCGTCCGTCGTTGCGCCGCAGCGCGCCGAGCAGGCCCGGCAGCAGCGAGGTGCGCAGCGCGGGCTCCTCGTCGTTGAGCGGGTTGGTCAGCTTCACCACCCTGCGGGCCGGGTCGTCCGCGTCCAGGCCGAGCTGGTCGAAGATCTGCTCACCGACGAACGGGTAGTTCGGCGCCTCGACGTATCCGGCGCCGGCCAGGGCCCGGCCGATCCGGCGGTGCAGCCGCTGCCGGGAGGTCAGCCCGCGTCCGGCGGGCGGCCGGGGCAGGGTGACGGGCAGGTTCTCGTAGCCCTCGAGCCGGATGACCTCTTCGGCCAGGTCGTTCGGGTCGGCGAGGTCGGGCCGCCAGGACGGCACGGTGACGACCAGCTCGTCCTGGCCGTAGACGTCGCAGCCGACCTCCTGGAGGCGGCGTACGACGGTCTCCCGGCCGTAGGTGACGCCGGCGACCTTGTCCGGGTGGTCGGCCGGGATGGTGAGGGTGTGCGGCGCGGACGGGGCGACGACCTCGGTGACCCCGGCCTCGGCGGTACCGCCGGCGAGCAGCACCAGCAGGTCGACGGTGCGCTGCGCGGCAGCGGCGGTGGCCTGCGGGTCGACGCCGCGCTCGAAGCGCCGGGACGCCTCGGAGGACAGCTTGTGCCGGCGGGCCGTACGGGCGATCGACACCGGGTCGAAGTGCGCGGCCTCGACGACGACCTCGGAGGTCGCCTGGTCGAGGTCGTGGTCGGCGATCTCGGTATCGGCGCCGCCCATGACACCGGCGAGCCCGATCGGGCCGCGCTCGTCGGTGATCAGCAGGTCCTCGGCGTCGAGGGTGCGTCGCACCCCGTCGAGGGTGGTGAGCTTCTCGCCCTGCTCGGCCCGGCGCACGCCGATGGTGCCCTGGACCAGGGAGCGGTCGTAGGCGTGCAGCGGCTGGCCGAGCTCCAGCATCACGTAGTTGGTGACGTCGACGGCCAGGGAGACCGGGCGCATGCCGGCCTTCTGCAGCCGGCGGGTGAGCCAGATCGGGGAGCGGGCGTCGGGGCTGAGCCCGGTCACCGTGCGGGCGGTGAAGCGGTCGCAGCCGACGGGGTCGGAGACCTCGACCGGGTAGCCGAAGGCGTTCGGCCCGGGGACGTCGAGCAGGGCCGGGTCGCGCAGCGGCAGCCCGTAGGCGGTGGCGGTCTCGCGGGCCACACCGCGCATCGACAGGCAGTAGCCGCGGTCCGGGGTGACGGCGATGTCGAGGACCTCGTCGACCAGTTCCAGCAGCTCGACGGCGTCCTTGCCGACCTCGGTCTCCGGCGGCAGCACGATGATGCCCTTGGTGCCGTCGTCGCCCATGCCCAGCTCGTCGCTGGAGCAGATCATGCCGTGCGAGACCTTGCCGTAGGTCTTGCGGGCGGCGATCGCGAAGTCACCGGGCAGCACCGCGCCGGGGAGCACCACGACGACCTTGTCGCCGACCGCGAAGTTGCGGGCGCCGCAGACGACCTCCTGGGGTTCACCGGTGCCGTTGGCCCGGCCGACGTCGACGGTGCAGAAGCGGATCGGCTTCTTGAAGCCCTCCAGCTCCTCGATGGTCAGCACCTGACCGACGACCAGGGGGCCCTTGAGGTCGGCACCGAGGTGTTCGACGGTCTCGACCTCGAGGCCGGCCGAAATGAGCTTGGCCTGGACGTCGCGGCCGGTCTCGGTGGCCGGCAGGTCGACGTACTCCCGCAGCCAAGAAAGCGGGACCCGCATCAGATCTCCATCCCGAACGGCCGGGTGAACCGGACGTCGCCCTCGACCATGTCTCTCATGTCCTCGACGTTGTGGCGGAACATCAGCATCCGCTCGATGCCGAACCCGAAGGCGAAACCGCTGTACTTCTCCGGGTCGACGCCGCAGGCGGTCAGCACCCGCGGGTTGACCATGCCGCAGCCGCCGAGCTCGATCCAGCCCTCGGACGAGCAGGTACGGCAGGAGCGGTCGGGGTCGCCGACGGACTCGCCCTTGCAGACGTAGCAGAGCATGTCCATCTCGGCGCTCGGCTCGGTGAAGGGGAAGAAGTTCGGCCGCAGCCTGGTCTTCATGCCCTCGCCGAACAGCGACTGCACCATGTGGTCCAGGGTGCCCTTGAGATCCGCCATGGTGAGACCCTCGTCCACGGCGAGGAGTTCCACCTGGTGGAAGACGGGGGTGTGGGTCGCGTCCAGCTCGTCGGTGCGGTAGACGCGGCCGGGGCAGATCACGTAGACCGGCAGCTCGCGGCCGAGCAGGGAGCGGATCTGCACGGGCGAGGTGTGGGTGCGCAGGACGACACCGGACTCGGTGCCGCCCTGGGGGCCCTGCACGAAGAAGGTGTCGGCCTCACCGCGGGCCGGGTGGTCCGGGCCGATGTTGAGGGCGTCGAAGTTGAACCACTCGGCCTCGACCTGGGGGCCCTCGGCGACCTCGTAGCCCATGGCCACGAAGATGTCCTCGATGCGCTCGGACAGCGTGGTCAGCGGGTGCCGGGCGCCGGGCGGTACGCGGTCGTGGGGCAGGGTGACGTCGACCGCCTCCTCCACCAGGACCCGGGCGTCCCGCTCGGCCTCCAGTTCACTCTGGCGGCCGGCGAGGGCCTTGTTCACGGCACCGCGCGCCTGGCCCACGCGCTTGCCCGCGTCGGCCTTGGCGTGCGGGGGCAGGGCGCCGATCTCGCGGTTGGCGAGGGCCAGCGGCGAGGCGGGGCCGGTGTGGGCGATCTTGGCTTCGTGGAGGGCGTCGAGGGAGTCCGCGGCGGCGAAGGCGGCGAGCGCCTCGTCCCGCATGCGCTCGATCTCTTCCGGTTTCAACGCCTCGACCTCGACAGGGTCGTACGACTTATTGGGTGCCGACATCTCTTCCCGTACTTCCGTTTGGCTGGCTGATGGTCCCCGTCACCGGCTCGTGGCCGAAGCGTCTCCGTCTGTGGGACACAAAGGTGCCAGAGGCCGAGTCTAACGGGGTGAGGGACCGCGAATGCGCCCGTGGGGCCCCGGGTGCGCGCTAGCTGAGATACGCGGGGGCCGCCACGGGCAACGTAAATCGGAGTTCCGCGCCGCCACCGGGGGCGCGGCCGACCGTGATGGTGCCGCCGTGGGCCTCGACGATGCCCTTGACGATGTACAGCCCCAGGCCGGTGCCGCCGCGCTTGCTGCCCCGCCAGAAGCGGGTGAAGACGCGGTTCATGGATTCCTCCGGGATGCCGGGGCCCTCGTCGCTCACGGTGACCGACGTGGCCGCGTGCTCGCCGTTCTCCCGGTCGCGGGGGGACGCCGAGGGCGTGATGTCGATGGTGACGGTTCCCTCGCCGTGGCGCACCGCATTTTCCAGCAGGTTGCTCAGTACCTGGTCGACCTTGTCGGGGTCGGCCCACAGGTCGGGCAGGGGGTGCTGGATCCGCAGCAGGAACCGGTCGGCGGGCTGTCCGGCGGCGACGTACGCCTGGATGTGCCGTCCGACGGCGGCTCCGATGTCGACGGGCTGGCGGCGCAGTTCGAGGCGCCCGGAGTCGATGCGGGAGATGTCGAGGAGCTCGGCGATGAGCCGGGTGACCCGGTCGGCGTCGGCGTCGACGGTCTCCAGCATGAGCCGTTTCTGCTCGTCGGTGAACCGCTCCCACTTGGCGAGCAGGGTGGCGGTGAAGCCCTTGACGGAGGTGAGCGGGGAGCGCAGTTCGTGGGCGACGATGGCGATCAGTTCGGCGTGGCTGCGTTCGGTGCGGCGCCGGGCCTCGGTGTCGCGCAGTGAGACGACGACGCGGTGGACCGGTCCGGTGGGCCGGGTGCGGACGTAGCGCGCGGAGACGAGGACCTCCCGGCCGCCGGGCAGCAGGAGGTTGCGCTCGGGCTGGCCGACCCGGATGGCGAGGCCGCCGTAGGGGTCGGTGAGCTGCCACCAGCGCCGGCCCTCCAGGTCCTCCAACGGCAGGGCCGCGTCGAGCCGCCCGCCGAGGGCCCGCTCGGCGGGGACGGCGGTGATGCGGGCCGCGGCCGCGTTGAAGCAGATCACCCTGCCGTGCTCGTCGGCGACGACGAGGCCGTCGGGCAGTTGGTCGGGATCGATGCCCAGCTCGGCGGGGCCGTCGGACCGGGGCTCGGGCGGGCGCGCCGCCCGAGGTGCTCCCGGTGCGCTGCTCGTGCCGACGACCATCCCCGTACTCCACCTCTCCGTACTTCCTCGGGGTGCCCCGCGCTCGGGCGGGGTGCCCCGGTCCGGTCGGAGCCGGGGAGCCTGGGGTACGGCCGAGAGCTGGGGGAGGGTCCCCGGGCAGGTCACCTTACTAGCTCTCGGTGACGGAGCGGCACCCTCCGACGGCGCGCTGTGCACGCGCCGACGCGTAGAGACATACGGCGGCGGCGGTGGCGAGGTTCAGACTTTCGGCCTTTCCGTGGATCGGAACACGGACGACGGCGTCGGTGAGCGCCCGGGTCTCCTCGGGAAGTCCCCATGCCTCGTTGCCGAAGACCCAGGCGGTGGGCCCGCCCATGGTGCCGTGGTCGAGTTCGTCGTCGAGGTCGCGGTCGCCGGCGCCGTCCGCAGCGAGCACCCGTACGCCGGTGTGCCTCAGGGCGGCCACGGCGCGTTCGACGGGGACGCCGACGGCGACGGGCAGGTGGAACAGCGATCCGACGGAGGCGCGTACGGCCTTGGGGTTGTACAGGTCGACGGAGGCGTCGGTCAGGACGACGGCCTCGGCGCCGGCGGCGTCGGCGCACCGCAGGACGGTGCCGGCGTTGCCGGGGTCGCGTACGTGGGCGAGGACGGCGACGAGCCGGGGGCGGGCGGCGAGGATCTCCTCGAAGGGGGTGTCGAGGAAGCGGCACACGCCGACGAGGCCCTGCGGGGTGACGGTGGTGGAGATGTCGGCGACGACCTGCTCGTCGGCGAGGTGGATGCGGGCGCCGGCGTCCCGGGCGGTGCCGATGATGTCCGCGTACCGCTCGGCGGCCTCCGGGGTGGCGAACAGTTCGACGAGGGGGGCGGCGCCGGCGTCCCGGTGAGCGGCGGTGTCGCGGTGAACGGCGGCCTCCCGTACGGCCTGCGGCCCCTCGGCGAGGAACAGCCGCTCCTTGCCCCGGAAGTTCCGCTTGGCCAGCCGCCGCGCGGCCAGCACGCGGGGAGAGCGGGAGGAGATCAACTCGGGGGTGGCGGGGGGCATTCGGTTCACTTTCGCTCGCAACTTCCGCGGTGGCTCCCGCGCGGGTGCCGCGGCGGCTTCCGGACAGACTACGGACCCGCAGGCAGCGCCTGCGGGTCCGTTGGATCACGCCGGTTACAGGACCGGCGCGGCGTCACGCGGCCTTGGGCGCGTTCACGTCCGCCGGCAGCGCCTTCTGGGCGACCTCGACGAGCGCGGCGAAGGCGGTGGCGTCATTGACGGCCAACTCGGCCAGGATCTTGCGGTCGACCTCGACGTTCGCGGCCTTCAGACCCTGGATGAAGCGGTTGTACGTGATGCCGTTCGCGCGGGCAGCGGCGTTGATGCGCTGGATCCACAGCTGGCGGAAGTCACCCTTGCGCTTCTTGCGGTCGTTGTAGTTGTAGACCAGCGAGTGGGTGACCTGCTCCTTGGCCTTGCGGTACAGGCGCGAACGCTGACCGCGGTAGCCGGAGGCCTGCTCGAGGATCGCCCGGCGCTTCTTGTGGGCGTTGACTGCCCGCTTGACGCGTGCCACTTTTTAACTCCTTGTAGCGGGGCCGCGGTTGATGGTCACGTGGCCCGAAATCGATTGGGTCCCGGTCCTGACGTGCATACGGCGCCGGAGCGCCGGAACGTCACTTGCCGAGAAGCTTCTTGATCTTCTTGGCGTCGCCCGGGGCCATCTCGGCGTTGCCGGTGAGGCGACGCGTCACACGGGACGACTTGTGCTCGAGCAGGTGGCGCTTGCCGGCGCGCTCACGGAGCACCTTGCCGGAGCCGGTGATCTTGAAGCGCTTGCTGGCACCGCTGTGCGTCTTGTTCTTCGGCATGGCGCCGTTATCTCCTCGTCGGTGGCGCTCCGGTGCCCGGTCACGAAAACCGGGCACGGTGGAGCGTCATACTTGTTTCGGTTATGTCCTTGAGGGCCGGCGGGCCCCGAGGTCATGCGTCGGCGGGAGCCTCGGTCTGGACTTCGGCCGGCGCCTCGGCGTCCTCCGACTGCTCGCCCTCCGCGACGTTCTGCGAGCGGCCGGGGTGGGCCTTCGCGTCCGCCTTGCGGGCTTCCTGCGCCTGGCGGGCCTCGGCCATCGCCTCGGTCTTCTTCTTGTGCGGACCGAGAACCATGATCATGTTCCGGCCGTCCTGCTTCGGGTTCGACTCGATGAACCCGAGGTCCTGGACGTCCTCCGCGAGCCGCTGCAGCAGTCGGTAGCCCAGCTCGGGCCGGGACTGCTCGCGACCACGGAACATGATCGTGATCTTGACCTTGTCGCCCTGCTTGAGGAACCGGACGACGTGACCCTTCTTGGTGTCGTAGTCGTGCGGGTCGATCTTCGGCCGGAGCTTCATCTCCTTGATGACCGTGTGCGCCTGGTTCTTGCGCGCCTCACGGGCCTTCATGGCCGACTCGTACTTGAACTTCCCGTAGTCCATGAGCTTGCACACGGGCGGACGGGCGTTCGCCGCGACCTCGACCAGGTCCAGGTCGTACTCCTGCGCAAGCTCCAGTGCCTTGGCCAGGGGGACAATGCCCACCTGCTCGCCACTGGGACCGACAAGTCGCACCTCGGGAACGCGAATCCGGTCGTTGATGCGGGGCTCGGCGCTGATGGATCCTCCTCGATAGCACCACGCGACGGTCTGGCGGACAGCCGCGTAACGTCTGTGTTCGTTAGACCTAACCGCGCCGAAGCAACAAAAATGCCCCGGACGATCACAGGCGGGGCTCCTCGAACTACCGGAGCACCGCCGCGGTCACCGCGGGGCGCACTTTCGGGCGGGTCGCCGCTGAGCGGCACCGCCTGACCGGTGACCTGTCATCCGGGGGACGATCAGGTGGGAGTTCGAAAGCCTCCACTTGTGGGCCGGGCACGTATGCTGTGGGCAGACGGGTCCGACCGGTCGTTACACAAGGTTAGCAGCTTCCGCGGGGACGCGCTAACCGCCTGCACCGCCCCCTGCCGGCGCACCTCCTGCCGTCAAGGGGACACGTGCCGGGCCCTATCGTGTGGGGCATGAGTGAGACCTCCCCCCCGGACACCCCCGAGACCGCCGACAGCCCCGACTTCGACGCCATGACCCGTGACATCGCCGAGGTCCCGGCCGTCGAGGTGATCGTGACGGTCGCCGTCAACCTGATGAGCGCCGCGGCCGTGAAGCTCGGTCTGACCGAGGAGGGCGACGCGCACAAGGACTTGGACGAGGCCCGCAAGCTGGTGCACGCGCTGGCCGGTCTGCTGGACGCGTCCGCGACCGAGATCAGCTCCTTCCACGCGGCGCCGCTGCGCGACGGCCTGAAGTCGCTCCAGCTGGCGTTCCGTGAGGCCTCGCTCGTCAAGGACGAGCCGGGGCAGGGCCCTGGCGAGAAGTACACGGGCGCGATCTACGGCTGAGCGTGACGGGGCTCGGGGGTCCGAGCCCCGTCACGCTCACGCGCGTGACGCGCGGGTACGCGTCACGCGCGTACGTAGAAGGGCTCGCCCGGCGGCGTCGCCTCGGCCGGCAGTACTGCCAGGTCGAGGCCGCGCACCAGGCGGGCCCTCAGTGTTTCGTCGGCGGCGAGGCGCTGTGCCACGGCGCGGGCGGTCTCGGCGACGGAGGCCGCGGGGTCGAGGACCAGGGCGAGGGTGCCGTCGGCCTGTCCCGGCCCGAGGTGGGCGCGCAGGACGGCGGGCTCCGCGGCGACAACAGCACGCAGGGCGTCGGTGACCGCGGGGTCGGCCAGCGGGTCGGTCGTCGTGCGTCCCTCGGCGAGCGCGAGCAGCAGCGGGCCGGTCAGTTCGAAGGGCACGGGCCCGGCCAGGTCGAGGACGACCGTGTCCGCCTTCTCGTGCGCGGCGGCCTGCAGGGCCTGGTGCAGCGGTACGGCGACCGGGCGGGCCGCCGGGTCCCAGCGGGCGAGCGAGTCGGTGGACGTGAACGCGGGCAGCGCGGTCCGGCCGCCGGCCTTCAGGGTGGGAACGGCCATGTCGCTGGTCTTCTCCCGGCGCAGCCCCTTCTCGTCCTCCTCGACCTCGCCGAGGACGGCCACCACGGGGACCAGCAGCCGGGTGTCCTTGAGCGCGTCGAGGACCGGCGCGACGGCGTTGCCGTCCTCGGCCCAGGCGGCGAGTGCCGCACTCAGCCGGGGGTCGGCGGAGCCGTCGTCGTCACGGTAGCCGGGGTCGGGAATGTTCTTGTTCGCCACGGTCCTCGAGCCTATCGGCCTTCGGCGACAGGCTCGCACGCGGACGGCCGGGACGGGGCGGCCGCGAAGCGGCGGGAGGCGGGAGGCGCCGGTGAGGTCCGACGGGTGGGGTGCGCGTCCGGCGGCGGCGATGGCGGCGGTGGCCGTGCCGGCCGGTGCCGAGGTGTCGATGGGGGTGCTGGACCCGGTGTCGGGAGTGAGCGTCCGCCACGGCGAGCGGGCGTTCGTCACGGCGAGCGTCGTGAAGGTCGGCATCCTGGCGGCGCTGCTGCTGGAGGCGCAGGACGTGGGACGGGCACTCACCGGTGAGGAGCGGTCGTACGCCGCGGCGATGATCGAGCGCAGCGACAACGACGCGGCGTCCGCGCTGTGGCGCTCGATCGGGCGGGCGGCCGGCCTCGACACCGCACATGCCCGCTTGGACCTGACCGGCACCGAGGGCGGCGACGGCCCCCGATGGGGACTGACCCGGACCACGGTCGCCGATCAACTTCTGCTGCTCCGCCAGGTGTTCGGGGCCTCGGCGGACTCGAAGCTGACCGCGGCCTCGCGGGCGTACGTGCGGGGGCTGATGGAACGGGTGGTCCCGGAGCAGGCGTGGGGGGTGCCGGTGGTGGCGGAGGCGGTGCCGCCGGGCGGTGCGGCGTGGGCGGTGAAGAACGGCTGGGTGCCGCGCGACGCGACCGGACTGTGGGTGGTGAACAGCATCGGCCGTGTCACGGTCGGGGGCCGGGACCTCCTGGTGGCCGCGCTGTCCGACGGCAACCCGACGATGGCCCGGGGTGTGGCGCTGGTGGAGGCGGCGGCACGGGCGGCGGTATCGGCGTTCAGGGGAGACGCGCGGCAGAGTGTTCAGGCGCCCGCGCGGGGGGCGGGACAATCAACGGCGACGCGCTGGGCGGGCCCCTGCCCAGAGATCCTGAGGAAGGACGTCACTGGGTGATCGGCCGACGTGCCAGAGCCTGATCGATCACCTCATCGGCCGAGAGGTCCCGCTCCGGCGGCCGGAAGACCACGTCACCGACATGTCCATACGGACATCCCAGGGCTCGGTCGAGTCCGGCCGGCCAGTGGGCCACCTCGTCCTCCGAGGCGTAGTCCGCTTGCTTGGTCCGCTGCACGAGCGCGACCGCCTCCGCGCGGGTCGTTCATCTCCACGGCGCTCATCGGATCCCTCCACCGAGTCGTCCTTCACAGGACGCATGAGCTCCCGGACAGGGCCTCAGGCGTCCTCGTGGCTCGGGCGGCGGCCGCGCCACAGGACGATCGTGGCGACCAGGAGGACGCCGCCCGAGCCGCCTGCGAGGGGGGCGGCCCAGTCGGTGGTTCCGGTGCCGGACCCGGCGGTGTCCGGGCCGGGGCCGAAGTACTGCTCGCCGTAGGCCGCCGACTTCAGGCCCTCGGGCTTCAGCCGGGCGGCGGCCTCGATGGCGGCGGCCGGGTCGACGAAGCCGAAGCCGCGGGAGTCGTCGCGGCCGTCGGCGGGGGCGTTGCGGGCGGTGTCCTCCAGGAGATTCTTGAGCTGGGCCGGGGTCAGCCCGGGGTGGGCCGCCCTGACCAGGGCGACGGCGCCGGAGACGAACGCGGCGGCGGCGCTGGTGCCCCAGCCCTCGTAGTACTTGCGGTCGGGGTCGGCGATGATCACGTCGACACCCGGGGCGCTGATCGTGGCGTACCAGCGCCGGGTGGAGAACGGGGCGCGGGTGCCGTAGCGGTCGACGGCGGTGACGGCGATGACACCCGGGTAGGCGGCCGGGTAGGAGACGCGGTCGCCCTTCTCGCCACCGTTCCCGGCGGAGGCGACGACGGCCACGCCCTTGCGGAGGGCGTACTGGATGGCCTCGTCCTCGCCGGACTCGGGATGCGCGGAGGCGGAGTCGTCGCCGAGGGAGAGGTTGATGACGTCGGCGCCGTGGTCGGCGGCCCAGCGGATGCCTTCGGCGAGGGCGTTGCCGCGGGTGCTGCGGGCCTTGGCGCGGGAGGGGTCGCCGTCCTCCAGGATCACGCGGACGGGGAGGATCTTCGCCTCGGGCGCGATGCCCAGGACGCCTTCGCCGTTCCCGACGCCGTGTCCGTGACCGGCGATGATGCCCGCCATGGCGGTGCCGTGCCGGGCCCAGGCGCGGTCGCCTGCCTCGGCTCCGAAGCCGACCAGGTCCTTTCCGGCCAGGACGTTGCCGGCGAGGTCGGGGTGCTCGGCGTCGACCCCGGTGTCCAGGACGGCGACGGTGACGCCCGCGCCCCGCGTGGTGCGCCAGACCTCCTGGATGTGCAGGGCGTCCGGGCCCCACTGCTGGTCGCGGATGCTGTCCGCGTACGCGGCGGTGGCGGGGAGCAGGGCGAGGCCAGCGGCCAGCAGGACGCTCAGGGTCGCGGCTCGGGCGGTCGCGGGCCTCATGACGGCTGCTCCGTGGTCGTACCGACGTTCTTGCGCAGGCCGCGTTCGACCCGGTCGGCGAGGCCCTGCGCCTCGTGGCCGAGGCCCGCCTGGGCGGGGGCGGTGGTGGCGCCGGACTCCATGGCGTCCCCCGCGGGCAGCGGGGTGTCGACGCCGCGGCCGTCGGCCCAGCCGGTCACGGCGTAGACGACGACGGGGGCGTCGGTGAGGACGGAGATCGCCCAGGCGGCACGCTGTCCGGCGCCGAAGCCGGCGGCCGGGGTGCCCTTCGCCGCGTACGGGCGGGGTATCAGGTCGGTACGACGGTCCAGCCGCTCCTTGTCGAACCGGCCGGCGAGGGAGGCCATGCCGACGGCGTCGGCCTTGGTGAACAGCAGGCCGACGGTGGTGACATGGCTCTGGGTGGCGTCGGTGTAGGTGGCGCGCAGCAGGCGTTCGCAGCCGACGGGGGCGAGCAGCTTGCGCAGCAGCGGGTCGAAGGCGTCCTCGCAGCCGCTGTCCGGGGCCACGGCTATCCGGGTCCAGACCCGGTCGGCGTCGCCGGGGCCGGCGCCTTCGCCCTGGACGGTGGGCGGGAACAGCTCGTCGACGGGGACGTTGTGCCACATGCTTCCGGCGGCGGCGAAGCCGCTGCCGGCGCCCGTCTCGCCGGAGTCCCCGGCGAGCCAGCTCCCGGCGACGGCGCCGCCGATCAGTCCCACGCCGAGGACGAGACAGACCGCGGCGGCCACGACCTGGGAGCGGCCCCGCCGTCCGAGCGGGTACGGCCGGGCGTTCTCGTCGTACCCCTCGGGCTGCGCGAACGTCACGACCGGCCGGCCGGAGCCGGAGGCACCGCCGGGTGCCACGGGAGCACTCCAGGAGAACGCGGGGTCGGGGATGCCCGGGCCGGAGTGCGCGGCTGTGGCCCGCCCGGAGCCGTACGGCTCATCGGCGCCCGGACGCGGGGCCACACCCCGCGCCTCGTCCCGCGCAGGACGTGGCGCCGGTCCGGTCGACCGGGGCGGCCCGACCGGGGGCGGCGGCGCGACGGCCG
>NZ_JBHSPC010000012.1:176030-177972 GCF_042656345.1 Streptomyces incanus | reverse complement strand
CCCGCAGGTCAACCCACCTATTCGCGGACTAGCCACGACCCGCAACTGTCGAACCCAGGTTCCACGGGGCGCTCGTCGTCGCTGTAGACCACGCGCAGGGTGCGGAGCACCGGGAGGTCGCTGGGTAGGTGCAGGGCTTGGTACTGCTCCTGGGTGGGGACTCTGGCCGAGACCCGGTCCACGCTCAGGCGAGGCGGGAAGCCGAGCTGGGCGAGGAGGGCCGGGGTGCCACCCTTGATCTTCCGTTTGGCCGTGATGGCGGTGCCTCGGGCGAGGTGCAGGGGGTAGTAGGACTTGACCAGTTCGACGGGCTCGTCGTCGATGGACAAGACTTGATGACGCAGTACCGCGGTCTCGGTGCCGTCGAGGCCCAGTGCGGACGCGACGTCGGCCGGAGGGCGGGTCTCGGTCACGTCGAGCAGGGTGCTGTGCGCCTGGGTGCCGAGGCGTGCGGCCTCGGTGAGCCAGCGGTACGGCTTTCCTGGGTCCGCGGGAGCCATGGACGAGGCCGGGCGTACCGTGCGCTGCCGGCGCTCGCGAACGGTGACCGCGGATCCGGCGCGGCCCACCACCAGGTGCTCGTCCTTGAGGAGCTGTAGCGCTTTCTGGATGGTCGCGTTCGAGGCGTCGAATCTGTCCTTGAGCCGGGCCGTGGAGGGAAGGCTGGCGCCCGGTGCCAGGTCCCCGCTCATGATTTCGTCCCGGAGGTCGGCGGCGATCCGCTCGTGGAGCGAACGTGGGTCCGGCGACGTGGTGTGGGTGGTGGGCACTGTCATCCGATCCGGATCTCGTAGCTCAGGCGCCGGCGGAGCGCCGGCATGATCATCATGTCGGCCTGGAAGGGGCGGTCGTCACCGTCGAGTGTGACTCGGCTCAGGTGGAGGACGGGCTCGTCCGGCCCCAGGTGCAGGAGGTCGCGTTCCTCCGGGCTCGGCATGCGCGCGGTCACGTCCTCACGTACGCGGACGCCGACGTGTCCCAGTGCGGCGAGGAGCGTCACGGTGCCGCCCGGAATCTTCCTCTCCTCGGCGAGGCGGGTGCCTCGGGCGATGCGGGCGGGGTAGTACGTGTCCGTCAGCTCGCAGGGCTCTCCGTCCAACTCGATCACTCGTCGGCGCACGATCGCCGTCTCTTCGGCGGGCAGTTCGAGGAGCGTGGCGACTCCCTCCGGAGGAGTTGTCTCACCGGCGTACGCGATGCGCTGGGTGCCCTTGCCGCCCTGGGCCGCGGCTTCGGACGCCCAGGCTTCCGGCCGCCCCTTTTCCCGTGGAGTCAGGTACGGGAGTGAGGTGCTGACCCATGTGCTGTCGCTCACGGTGTCCTCCAGGAGGCGAGTGTTCGACGACCTTGCTGCTTTACACGTTAAGTGAACTACTTCAGATCTCCTACCTTACTGCTTTTCGTGAATAGCGGTACGGTGGTCCGGACCTCAGACCACTGATCCAAGGCGGTGCTCACCGTGCTTCTGTCGCGGCAACGTCGATTTCCGCGGGCTCACCGCTCGGTGCCCGCCGCACGCAGGTTCGCTCTCGAAACGCTCGCCGAGTGGGGTTACCGGGGGCGGGAGGACGACGTGCGCGTCTGCGTGTCGGAGCTTGTGACGAACGCCCTGCTGCACGGCGTACCGCCGGGGCGCGAACTCTCCCTGGTGCTGGTCGGCGACGGTCCGCTCGTCCGGATCGAGGTCCGCGACAGCGGGGGTGGGAACCCTGAAGTGAGGGATGCGGCGGCGGACGACTGCGGGGGGAGGGGGCTTCGCCTCGTCATGGCTCTCGCGGACGACTTCGGCGTGACGCCGCACCGCCCCGGTAAATCCGTCTGGACGGTGTTCGCGATGGACCGTGCAGAGGTGAAGGACGGGGAGGAGGGGAGAGGGGGAGTGGTGGAGCGGGTGCGGACGCACTGAGCGGATTCCGTGCAGCGAGAAGGGCGCCCGGCGGTA
>NZ_JBHSPC010000012.1:99584-176009 GCF_042656345.1 Streptomyces incanus | reverse complement strand
GTGCGTACCGCTGCTCGGCTACTCGGCCGCCGCGTCCGCCGCCTGCGCCCGCAGGGCGCGTTCGACGCCTGCGCGGGATTCCGAGACGAGGCGGCGCAGGGCCGCGTTCGGTTCGGCGGAGGCCAGCCAGGCGTCCGTCTTCGCCAGGGTCTCCTCGGAGACCTGGATCGACGGGTAGAGGCCGACCACGATCTGCTGGGCCATCTCGTGCGAGCGTGAGGCCCAGACGTCGGCCAGCGCCTCGAAGTACCGGTCCGTGTACGGGGCCAGCAGCTCGCGCTGGTCGGTCTGGACGAAGCCGGCGATGACCGCCTCCTGGACCGCGTTCGGCAGCTTGTCGGACTCCACGACCGACGCCCACGCCTCCGCCTTGGCCTCCTCGGTCGGCCGGGCGGCGCGAGCGGTCGCGGCGTGGCGCTCGCCCGCGGCGGTCTTGTCGCGCTCGTACTCGCCCGCGATCTCGGTCTCGTCGTACCGGCCCACCGCCGCCAGTCGCTCCACGAACGCCCAGCGCAGCTCGGTGTCGACGGCCAGGCCATCGACCGTCTGCGTGCCGTCCAGCAGGCTGTCCAGGAGGTCCAGCTGCTCCGGCTTGCGCGCCGTCGCGGCGAAGGCGCGGGCCCACGCCAGCTGGTGGTCGCTGCCCGCCTCGGCGGCCCGCAGGTGGGCCAGGGTGGCCTCCGTCCAGCGGTTGAGCAGCGCCTCGCGGGTGTTCGGGGCGGCGTACAGGTCGATCGCCAGCTTCACCTGGCGGTGCAGCGACTGGACGACGCCGATGTCCGACTCCTTGCCGATGCCCGACAGCACCAGCGAGAGGTAGTCGCGGGTGGCCAGTTCGGCGTCCCGGGTCATGTCCCAGGCCGACGCCCAGCACAGGGCGCGCGGCAGGGACGCCTCGAAGTCGCCCAGGTGCTCGGTGACGAAGGCCAGGGAGCGCTCGTCCAGACGGACCTTGGCGTACGACAGGTCGTCGTCGTTGAGGAGGACGACGGCCGGGCGGGCCTTGCCGACGAGCTGCGGTACGGCGGTCAGCTCGCCGTCGACGTCCAGCTCGACCCGGTCGACGCGCACCAGCTTGCCGCTCGCCGCGTCCAGGTCGTACAGGCCGACCGCGATCCGGTGCGGGCGCAGGGTCGACTCGCCCTTGGCGCCGGCGGGCAGCGCGGGCGCCTCCTGGCGGATGGCGAAGGAGGTGATGGTCCCCGTGCCGTCCGCGCCGTCCGTCTCGATCTCCGGGCGCAGGACGTTGATGCCGGCGGTCTCCAGCCACTTCTTCGACCAGGTGCTCAGGTCGCGGCCGGAGGTCTCCTCCAGGGCGCCCAGCAGGTCGGACAGGCGCGTGTTGCCGTACGCGTGGCGCTTGAAGTACGCCTGCACGCCGCTGAAGAAGGCGTCCTTGCCGACGTAGGCCACCAGCTGCTTGAGCACCGAGGCGCCCTTGGCGTAGGTGATGCCGTCGAAGTTGACCAGCACGTCGTCCAGGTCACGGATGTCGGCCATGATCGGGTGCGTGGACGGCAGCTGGTCCTGGCGGTAGGCCCAGGTCTTCATGGAGTTCGCGAACGTGGTCCACGAGTGCGGCCACTTGGAGCCCGGCGCGTCCGCCTGGCAGGCGGCCTCGGCGTAGGTGGCGAACGACTCATTCAGCCACAGGTCGTTCCACCACTCCATGGTGACCAGGTCGCCGAACCACATGTGGGCCAGCTCGTGCAGGATCGTCGAGGCCCGCACCTCGTAGGCGGCGTCCGTCACCTTCGACCGGAAGACGTACTGGTCGCGGATGGTCACCGCGCCGGCGTTCTCCATCGCGCCCGCGTTGAACTCCGGCACGAACAGCTGGTCGTACTTCCCGAAGGGGTACGCGTAGTCGAACTTCTCCTGGAACCACTCGAAGCCCTGCCGCGTGACGTCGAAGATCGCGTCCGCGTCGAGGTACTCGGCGAGCGAGGGCCGGCAGTAGATGCCGAGCGGCACCGACTGGCCGTCCTTCTCGTACACGCTGTGCACGGAGTGGTACGGGCCGACGATCAGCGCGGTGATGTACGTCGAGATCCGCGGCGTCGGCTCGAACTCCCAGACGTTGTCCCGGGGCTCGGGCGTGGGGGAGTTGGAGACGACGGTCCAGCCGTCCGGCGCCTTCACGGTGAACCGGAAGGTCGCCTTGAGGTCGGGCTGCTCGAAACTCGCGAACACCCGGCGGGCGTCCGGCACCTCGAACTGGGTGTAGAGGTAGGCCTGGTCGTCGACGGGGTCGACGAACCGGTGCAGGCCCTCACCGGTGTTGGTGTACGCGCAGTCGGCGCTCACCCGCAGGACGTTGCGGCCCGGGAGCAGGCCGGGCAGGGCGATCCGGGAGTCCGCGAACACCTCGGCGGGGTCGAGGGCGTCCCCGTTGAGGGTCACCTCGTGCACGGTGGGAGCCACCAGGTCGATGAACGACTCCGTGCGGTCCGCGTCCGCCGAGACGTCGAAGCGCACCGTGGTCACGGACCGGTAGGTGCCGCCCTCCTGCGCGCCGGAGAGGTCGAGATCGACCTCGTACGAGTCAACGGTCAGCAGCTTCGCCCGCTGCTGCGCCTCTTCGCGAGTCAGGTTTGTGCCAGGCACGCGGTCATCTCCTCGTCATGTGTCGGTCTCGCCATCCTTCCACGCCACCGGCACGGAACGCGATGTCCGTTCACCGCCGGTGAGGCGCCCCGTCACGCGCGAACCTGAACCCCATGACGACCCATGCGCCCCACCCCATTCCAGTACCGGTCCTGAAGGAACTGCGCACCCTGGACGACGCGGGCCGCCCCCCGGTTGCCCGCACCGACGCCGAGGGCGGCGCCCCGCTCCGCTGCTGCCTGCGCCACAGCGAGCCGGGCTGGGGGTCCCCCCTGCTCGAACGAAGCTGAGAGCTTGGGGGCCGATCGCCCTGGTCTCCTACGCCCCCCTGCGCCGCTGGGCAGCGGAAACGGGTGCCGACCCGGGCCCGTACGACGAACAGGGGCCGGTCTTCATCCACACCGAGGACTGCGCGGGGCCGCAGGGCGACGACGGCCTCCCCTTCACCGCCGCCCACCGCGTCCTCCGCCGCTACGCCTCCGACGGCACCATCCTGGGCGGCCGCCTGGTGCACACCCCGGACGCCTTCACCCCCGCCCTCACGGAGGCCTTCACCGACCCGGCCGTCGCCCTCGTCCACGTCCGCGCGGTGGAGTACGGCTGTTTCCTGTACGAGGTGCGACGCGGCTAGCCGTGCGTGACGCGGATCTTGGACTGGCCGTGCGGAAGTTCCTCCCAGTCGTCCATGAAGCGGGCGGCCAGGCCGTACCGGGCGGCGAGGGCGGTCAGCGTTTCGGTGCGGTAGTAGAAGTCCTCGCGCAGCACATGGTGTTCCTCGCCCTCCGTCCGGTCGAAGGTGAAGTCGAACCAGCCGCCCGGCGCCAGCACCCGGCCGACATGGGCGAGGCACTCCTCGATCACCGGCAGCGGGGAGTGCGAGAAGACGCTGTGCGCGTGCACCACGTCGAAGTGGGCCTCGGGCAGGAACCGCAGCGTGAGGTCACGCACCGGGGTCAGGGTGGGCAGCCGGTCCTGAAGCCCCTGGGTCACCAGGGTGTCCTGCGCGGCGATCAGGATGTCGGGAGAAATGTCGACTCCGTGGTAGTGGCCCGACTCGAGGTAGTCGATGAAACGCCACCCCGCCCGCAGGTTGCCACAGCCGATCTCCAGCATCCGGTGCTCCGGGCGCAGCCCGTGCTCCAACAGGTAGTCGAACTGCATGGCTCCCAGCGCCAGCCAGCGCTCCCGGTTGCGGCTGCCCACCGCGGCGTCCGGGTCCTGACGGGTGTCGGAGCGCATGACCGCCCGGTAGTAGGCGACGTGGTCCGGCGAGCGGTACCGCAGCCAGGTGTCGCGGGCGGCGCGGCGCAGATGGCGGGGCACCCGGCCGGGGTGGCGCAGCGCGTAGGAGACGCGGTGGGCGATGGCGGCGCGGTTGGCCTGGAGTTTCTTCGTGGTGGGCATGGCAGGTGCTCGTCTCCGTAGGGGCGTGTGCAGGGGCATCCGCAGGGGCGCGCGTTCATGGGCGCGCTGTGCCCGATGTGTTCCCGGCAGTCCGGTCGGCGAAGCGGCCGCACCTCAAAGCCGGCTTCGCACCTCCCGGCGGGCACCGTGAGAAGAGGGCGGTCACCCCGTTCCTCCTGCCACGCAAGGACAGTCACCAGCCTCCGGCCACCGAGCCGAAGGAACCCGCCCTGACCGCCCACGCCGTGACCCGCGAGCGCGCCGGTGCACCCGGCGCGGTACCCACTGCGAGAGAACTGTGTCGCTGTTCATGAAAAGCAGAAGGGTGACCCATCCGTTCTCTGTCGGACCGAGGTGCTTTATGCGCAAAGTGGCGAGAGTGCCATGAGGCCGGGCGAACCCCGCCGGGAGCGGTCGGATCCAGTCCGACCACAGGCCAGGATCGAGGCGCATGGCGGTAGCTGAAGGATTCCTACTTCGGGTGGTATTGCAGGTATGAAGATCAGTGTGAGTCTGCCCCGGGAGGACCTGGCCTTCGTCGACGAGTACGCCGCCCGTACGGAGGCCGAGTCCCGGTCGGCCGTGATACACGCTGCCATCGAGTTGCTCAGGCAGGCGCAGCTTGAGCAGGAATACACGCAGGCTTTCGCCGAATGGGACGGGAGCGAGGACGCCGGGCTGTGGGACCGGGCGAGCGGAGACGGGATCGCCCATGAGACGTGGTGACATCTACATGGTGGACCTGGACCCGGTGCGGGGCAGTGAGGCCAACAAGGTCAGACCCGCGGTGATCGTCTCCAACAACGCTGCCAACGAGTCCGTCGTACGGCACAACCGGGGGGTCGTCACGGTGGCGCCGTTGACGTCCAACACCTCTCGCGTCCTGACGTTCCAGGTCTTCCTTCGCTCCGACGAGAGCCGTCTGCCGAAGGATTCCAAGGTGCAGTGCGAACAGGTCCGTTTCGTTGCGCCGGACCGCCTGCTGCACAGGGTCGGCGCCGTGCCACGGCAGCGCATGGCCGAGATCGACGTGGCGCTGCGGCGGCATCTGGCGTTGTGAGCATGCCGAAAAAAGGGGGTGTCCGCCGGCTGACCGGCGGACGCCCCCTTCAGGGCCGGGCAGCGGTCAGCCCTTGAGCTCGGCCGCCACCAGTTCGGCGATCTGGACGGTGTTCAGGGCCGCGCCCTTGCGGAGGTTGTCGTTGGAGACGAAGAGGGCCAGGCCGTGGTCGACCGTCTCGTCGCGGCGGATGCGGCCCACGTAGGACGGGTCCTGGCCCGCCGCCTGGAGCGGGGTGGGGATGTCGGTGAGGACGACACCGGGTGCGTCGGACAGCAGTTCGGTCGCGCGCTCCGGGCTGATCGGGCGGGCGAAGCGGGCGTTGATCTGGAGGGAGTGCCCGGAGAAGACCGGGACGCGCACGCAGGTGCCGGAGACCTTGAGCCCGGGAATGTCGAGGATCTTGCGGGACTCGTTGCGCAGCTTCTGCTCCTCGTCGGTCTCGTTCAGACCGTCGTCCACGAGGTTGCCGGCGAAGGGCAGCACGTTGAAGGCGATGGGGCGCTTGTAGACGGCCGGCTCGGGGAAGTCGACCGCGCCGCCGTCGTGGGTCAGCTGGTCGGCGTCGGCGACGACCTTCTGGGTCTGGCCGTGCAGCTCTGCCACGCCCGCCAGCCCGGAGCCGGACACCGCCTGGTACGTGGCGACCACCAGCGCCTCCAGGCCCGCCTCGTCGTGCAGCGGACGCAGCACCGGCATCGCGGCCATCGTGGTGCAGTTCGGGTTGGCGATGATGCCCTTGGGGCGGTTCGCGATCGCGTCCGGGTTCACCTCGGAGACGACCAGCGGGACCTCGGGGTCCTTGCGCCACGCGGAGGAGTTGTCGATCACGACCGCGCCCTGCGAGGCGACCTTCTCGGCCAGTGCCTTCGAGGTCGCGCCGCCCGCGGAGAACAGCACGATGTCCAGGCCGGAGTAGTCGGCGGTGGACGCGTCCTCCACCGTCACGCCGTCCAACTCCGTGCCCGCCGAACGGGCCGAGGCGAACAGGCGCAGCTCGGTGACCGGGAAGTCGCGCTCCTTGAGGATGCCGCGCATGACCGTGCCCACCTGACCGGTGGCTCCGACGATTCCGACCCTCACGGCGTCTCCCTCACTGACTGCTGCGTCCTACGACGTATACGGCGTACATGTGCCCTTTGCCTGCCGGCCGGGGCGTTTCCATCATGCGGCCGACCATGGCCCGCCTGTCCAATTCTTTGCACTCCCTGCCCGCACAGTGGGACGCGCGGGCAGGGAGCACCGGTCGCGGACCTGCGGTCGCCACCTCTTTGAGCTGCAGAAATTCAGCCGGCACAGGTCGATGGCCGCAAGGTTCCCTGCCCCGCCCCGCTCCACCCACACGGAGATGTGACGTACGCCTCCGCCCGGCCCGCGCGACGGGCGAACGTTCCGGGCTCCGTCGGCGTCGTAGGAGAAACGGCGTGAGGGGGGTGGGCAGTGCTGCGCGGAAGGATCCGGCGTGGCCGGCAGGCGTACGGCGCCGCGGAGGACGACCCGCTGGACGCGGCGCAGGAGCGCCGGGTACGGGCGGTGCTCGCGCTCGGCGGGGTGCCGCAGACCGACCTGCCGGACGGGGTGCAACAGGTCCGGCTGCGGCTGCTGGAACGCGCCGCGAGTGGGCAGGACGCGCCCCGGGACGTCTCGGCGTGGGCGGCGGTGGTCGCCTCCAACCTGGCCATGGACTGGCACCGGGCCAAACGCCGCCAGGAGCGGCTCGGCGAACGCCTCGCCGCGCTGCGCCCCGCCGAGCCCCCCGCCGACGAGGAGACCCGCCTGCTCTCCCTCGCCGTCGCCCGCGGCCTGGACGGGCTGCCCGACGCCCAGCGCCAGGTCGTCGTGCTGCGGTTCTACGCCGACCTCCCGGTGCGCTCGATCGCCGAGCAGCTCGGCGTCCCGGAGGGCACGGTCAAGAGCAGGCTGCACACGGCGGTACGGGCTCTGCGCGCCCGCCTGCACGAGGATGAGGTGGTGTGACGTGAGCCTCCACGACGACGACCGGAACGACACCGGAGACGAGCGGGGCACCGAGTACGACGCCCTCATGGCCGCGATCCTCGACGAGCCGCTGCCCGCGGCGGCCCGGCGGGACCCGGCGTTCATGGCCGCGCGGGACGCGGCCGCCGCGGACGTCGCCGTACTGCGGGAGCAACTGGGCCTGATCGGGGAGAGGCTGGCAGCGGGGGAGACGCCGGCAGCCGGGGAGACACCCGCCGGGGGTTCGGAGGCCGCAGGAGCGGAGGCCCGGGGGCCGGGGGCACGGGGGCCGGGGGCCGCCCCGGCGGCCGGGGGTTCGGACGCCCTCGTGGACAGGCCCGGGTACAGGCCCGCGGCCGGTCTCCTCGCGCCGGTGACGCCCCTGCCCGTGCGCCGCCCGCGCCGTCGCCCCCTGCGGGTAGCCTTCGGCGCGCTCGCCGCGGCGGCGGCCGCCGCGGTGGTCCTCGGTACGGGCTGGCTCGTGACGCAGACCGGGCAGGGCGACGGCGTGTCGTCGGGAGCCGAGGCCGACGAAAAGGCAGCGGGCAGCGACGGAGTACGGGACACCGGGAGGTCGGCCGATACCGCCTTCGGCAGCCCCCGCTACCTCGCCTGCGCCCGGCTCGTGGCCGAGGGCACGGTGTCGGAGGTGGAGCCGATGCCGGGCGCCGGACAGGACCGCGTCACGCTGGAGGTGACCCGCAGCTACAAGCCGGAGCCGGAGCCGGGCACCGCAGCAGGGGACCAGGAAGAGGTCACCTTCCTGACCGGGTCGACCGACCGGCCCCGGCTGCACACCGGCGATCGGGTCATGGTCGGCCTGCCCCGCGAGGGCACCGTCCCGGACGCCGTGATCGTCGGCGAGGAGGACATCGCCCCCGAGCGGGCGCGCATCACCGCTGCTCTGCCCGAGTCGAGCGACCTGCCCTGCGAGTGACGGGCAAGGGACGGTCATGCGATGCGTATGACGAAGGGGGCGGGCGCCCTGGTGGACGCCCGCCCCCTGCCGCTTGTGGCCGTCGGTTACGGCACGACCTTCTCGATCGTCACGCTGCCCACGCCCGCGACCGTGCCGCGCGCGTTGACCAGCTGCACCCGGCCGAAGAACTCACGTCCCGCGGGAGCCGTCGCGGCGGCCGTGACGGTGCCCGAGACGGTGGCCGACTGGCCCGTGCCGATCTTCACCGGCGTGGCACCGTCGACCGTGACCTCGCCGAGCGTGGCGGAGAAGAACACGTCCCGGTAGTCGTAGTCGGCGGAACCGGCCGGGACGGAATAGCCCACGACCCTGACGGTGTACGTGCCGGCCGCCGGGCGGGCGATGGACACCGACTCCTCCGAGTCGCCGTCGGCGGACTGGGCGACGAGGGTGCCTGCCGCGTTGTAGACCGCCAGGTCCAGGTCGGCGGCGGCGTCGGAGACGTTGCCGATGGCGACGTCGAGCGACGCGGCGCCCTCGGGCACCGTGACAGTGGTGGTGTGCGTGACACCCGTGGTGATGGCCGGCCGGGCGGACTTGGCGGAGCCCAGCGGGCCGCCGACCAGCTTGCCGTCCAGGGCGGCGGCCTGGTTGGTCACCTTCCAGGAGACGTCCGCCGGAGTGCCGACCTTGGCCTCGGGCACGGTCACGGTCTCCGGGGCGAAGACCGCGCCGAGCACGGCGACGTCCAGCTTGTACGGGTTGTCGAGCAGCGGCGAGGTGCGGCGCGCCTCGACCTCGATCTCCCAGACGCCCGGCTGCGGGTTCACGTACGAACGCAGGTCGGGACGGCAGGTGTTGGCCGGGTTGGTGTAGTTCGGGTAGCAGTTGACCGTCGACGTCGGGTCGGCCGGGACGCCGTACGGGTGGATGGCGATGAACCGGGTCTGGCTCGTGGCCTTCAGCCCGCCGAGCGCGACCTCCAGCGTCTTCGCGCCCTCGGGCACGGTGACGAAGTACGAGGTGGTGGCGTTGCGCTGGGCCGTACCGGAGGCGGAGAAGGTGTGCTTCAGCGGAGCCGAGACGACCACGGTGCTCAGGATCTGCCGGTCGACGCCCTCGGTGCGCGGGTCGTCGACCGTCAGGATGGCGCTCTTGAGGCCCGCGGACCGGGGCGCGGCCTGGACCTTGACGGTCACCGGCTTGTTCAGCGACAGCTGTACCTTGCCGTCGCCGATGATGCGGAAGGCGCCGTCGGTGTTGTTCTCGAGGTCGAGCTCGTGCCGGATCGCGCGGTCGGGACCGGACGTACGGGTGATCGTGACGTCGTACGTCTTCTTCTGGCCCGCCTTCAGGCCGCCCTCGCGGTCGTAGATGCCGGTGCCGAAGCCGGGGGTCTTGAGGAACTGCTCGATCGCGGTGTCGACCGGCGCCTTCACGCTGTACTCGTGCGCGGTGGCCCCGTCACGGATCGAGTCCCAGGCCTCCTCGACGTCGATGAGGCCGGCGCCCTCCTCGTAGGCCTGCAGGTCCTTGACGTGCTGGGCGGTGGAGGTGAGGGCGGTGCGCAGCTTCGCGGGCGTCAGGTCGATGCCCTTCTGCTTCGCGGCCGACAGCAGCAGCGCGGCGGAGCCGGCGGCCTGCGGGGACGCCATCGAGGTGCCCTGGAGCATGCCGTAACCGGCCGGGAGGCCGTAGCCCGCCTCGGCGACCGGGGCGCCCGGCGCCCAGGTCTGGATGGTGTTGATCGCCGCACCGGGCGCGATCAGCGTCGGCGTGAAGCCGCCGTCCTCACGCGGACCGCGCGAGGAGAACGGCATCATGGCGTACTTCGTCTTCACGACGGAGCCGTAGTTGGCGGCCCAGGTCTCCTTGGAGATGGACGCGCCGACCGAGATGACCTTGTCGGCCAGCGCCGGGTCGCCGATGGTGTTGGCGCCGGGGCCGGAGTTGCCCGCGGAGATCACCAGCTGGACGCCGTAGGTGTCGATGAGGCGGGTGTACAGCTCGGCGCGGGCGTTGTTGCCGTCGTTGAGCGCGGGCAGCCCGCCGATGGACATGTTGATGATGTCGACGCCGCGCTCGGTGACGAGGTCGATCATGCCCTCGGTGAGCGCCACGCTGGTGCAGCCGCCGGACCAGGTGCAGGCACGGGAGGAGACGATCTTCGCGCCGGGGGCGGCGCCGTTCATCTTCCCGCCGAACAGGCCGTGGGCGGCGGTGATACCGGCGACGTGCGAGCCGTGCGAGCTCTCGATGACACCGATGTTGACGAAGTCGGCCTTGGCGCCGGCCGCGTTGTACACGACGTCCTTGCGGATCTCCACGACGAACGGCTGGCGCTCGGAGACGTCGGTGGCCGGATCGTCGGTGCCGAAGTACCCGATCTGGAAGCCGTCCTTGTACGGCTTCATCGGGGTGTCGTCGGAGAAGTCCTGGTTGTTGTTGAGGTCGACGCGGACGGTGCCCGCCTCGGCGTCGTACAGCAGGCCCCAGGAGTCGGTGGTGTCGCCGTCGCGGTTGGCGTCGCCGCCCGCGTCGCCCCCGATGGTGTACGACTCCTTGAACGTGCTGATCCGGTACGAGCCCGAGGGCGCCGTCCAGGTCTTTCCGTCGTAGGTGAAGGTGGGCCCGGCCACCGATTCGGTCATCGGGCGCCAGGTCCGGTCGCCGTCGACGAGCGGGTCGGTCGCCGTCACCCAGTCGACGATCTTGCGTTCGCCGGTGGTGGTCTTCTGCAGCGCCGGGTGGGCCAGGTCCACGCCCGAGTCGAGGATGCCGATGGTGACGCCGCGGCCGTCCGCCTTCGGGTGGTCCTTCACGAAGTCGACGGCGCCCGTCTCGAAGGACGGGTTGTACGGGTTCTTCGCGGAGGTCCGCTTGTCGGGGGCCGGGTAGGCGGCGGAGCCGCCCTTGCCGCCGGCGGCCTTGGCGGTGGTGTCCGCGGCCGGCGTCGGGTCATCCAGCGGGATCTCGTCGCGCAGGTCGATGCCGTGCACGGAGGAGAGCTTCGCGGCGGCGGCGATGGCCGAGTCCGCCTTGGCGGTGGGAACGGTGGCGCGGACGTAGCCCAGCTTGTCGTGGGTCCGGCCGACCGAACCGCCCTTCACCGCGTTCAGTTCCTCGACGACCTGCTCGGTCTTGCCGGGGGCGGTGGCGATCATCATCGTGACGTTCTCGACGCCGTCGGCCTTGGCCTCGGCGAGGAGGTCCGCGTCGGCCGAACCGAGCTTGTCATGGGCGGCCTTGACGTCAGCGTCGACGGGTACGGCGGTCGGCGCGTCGGCGGCGACCGCCAGGGGTATCGGGCCGACCGCACAGAGCGCGGCGACGAGACCGGCGGCCAGGGCGATACGGGCCACGTGTCTTGTGCCCGATATCGACTCGCGCTGGGAGGAATGGGTCATCGGCATCCCTTGCAAGTAAAGGAACCATCGTGGAGCGACCGGAGTCGATCGACCCTGGCCGCGATCGTCCGGAACGCGATCCCGGACGATCGCTGAGCCTTTCGCAAGGGGTGCTTGTTTGGGGAGGGTTGGCCGAAACGAAACAGATGTATGGGGAAAACCCCCGGTGCGCGTATGGGATGTCGAGCACCGAAGCCGACAAGTCGCGCACGCGGAGCGCATCGCGGGTGTCCGCCGGGTTAACGTCCCGGGGTGCGGCAGATCCTCAGGGTGGCGGCCTACGCCGTGGTGGTGCGCGACGGACAGCTCCTTCTCGCCCGGTCCCCGGGGCCGGAAGGCGTCCCCGAGTGGGTCCTGCCCGGCGGCGGCATGGAGCACGGCGAGGATCCGTACGACACCGTGCGGCGGGAGGTCGAGGAGGAGACCGGGTACCGCGTCGAGGTCACCGGACTGCTCGGCGTGAACTCCGTCCGGCGCACCGTCGCCCGTCGCCTGGGCCGCAAGGCCGACCATCACGCCGTACGGCTGGTCTACGCGGGGCGGATCATCGGCGGCGAGCTGAGGAACGAGATCGGCGGCTCCACCGAACTGGCCGCCTGGCAGCCCCTGGACGCCGTCCCGGACCTGGTCAGGATCCGCATGGTCGACGTCGGCCTGCGGCTGTGGCGGGAGCGCCCGGCGGCGGGACGGGTGGAACGCGCGGAGGGCTGACGCGGCGGGTGTGCCACCCTCCGGTCCCCGGGCTCCCGTTGATCTCCATACCCGGAATGCCGTGCTGGGGACCGCCGGGTTTCCCCGTGAGGTGAACGCTGCGTGACCGGTCCTGGGCCGGTGCGGAAGCGGGCGCCGACGTCCCGGGTGGTCCAAGATCCACGTACGGCGATCGGTGGCGCGCGTTGCCGTCGCGTTCACACGCAGGCCATTCCCGCTGCCAAGCATCCAGTACGAGCGGGATGTTCACCCGGCGAACCACCGGCGAGCGCCCCGCGGTCACTGCCGATGCGTTCGCACCCGGGGAGACAAGCGCCATGTCGCGCACACGCTCAGTCGCCGACTCCACCCCACTCCACCGCCGTTCCCTCCTCGCCGCCACCGGCGCGGTGGCCCTCTCCGCCGGCGTCGGTCACGCCCTGCGGCCCGGCGGCGACCAGGCCGTCGCCGCCGGTACCGCCGATGCCGCCGCGAACGAGGCCGTACTCGCCTCCTCCCGGCAGGCGCCGGCCGCCCCGCTCGCCCCGTACCCGCGCGGCACCACCGTCGCCGGGGTGTCCGCACCGCGCGGCGGCCATGTCGCCGGCTACCGGCGCCTCGACGAAGGGCCCGGCTGGGGGCGGGTGGTACGCGGCGAACTGGCCGGCGCCCGCTCCGGCCGGGACGACCGCCGCACCACGCTCGCCGCGTTCGTACAGCTCACCGACCTGCATGTGATCGACACGCAGCACCCGCTGCGCCTGGAGTACCTGCGCTCCACCGATGTGCACGCCTGGCGGCCGCACGAGGCGCTCACCGTGCACGGCGTGGTCTCCCTCGTCGAGCGGATCAACGCCCTGCGCGGCGCCCCCGTCACCGGCTCCCCGCTGCACTTCGCGATGACCACCGGCGACAACACGGACAACAACACCCGCTCCGAACTGGACTGGTTCCTGACGGCGCTCAGCGGCGGCCGCATCGCCCCCAACAGCGGGGACCCGCGCCACTACGAAGGCGTCCAGAACAGCGGTCTGCGCCAGTACTGGCAGCCGGACGCCACCACCCGCGACGCCGACAAGCAGCTCGGCTTCCCGCACCTCGACGGCTTCCTCGCCGCGGCCGTCCGCGAGGTGAACAGCCCCGGCCTCAACCTCCCCTGGTACTCCACCGTCGGCAACCACGACGCGATGCCGCTCGGCTGCTACGCCTCCCACGGCGACCCGTACCTCGCCGAACTCGCCGTCGGCGGCCAAAAGCTGATGGAGCTCGGGGCGGCCGAGGCGGAGAAGCTCCAGCGGACCATCAGGAAGGCCACCGACCCCCGGGGAGTCCAGTACGGCGAATTCCTGAAGTCCCACGCCCGCGCCATGCGCTCGGTGACCCCCGACGAGGCGCGCGCCCCCTTCACGCCCGCCGAGTACGTCGAGGCCCACCTGGACCCCGCGTACCGCGGGTTCGGCCCGGTGGGGCACGGCTACTCCGCCGCCAACCTCGACGCGGGCACCCAGTACTACGCGTTCCGCGTCTCCGACGACGTCATCGGCATCAGCCTCGACACCACCGACCCGGGCGGCCACTACGCGGGCTCCGTCGGCACGGCCCAACTGCGGTGGCTGGAGCGGACGCTGCGCACCCACAAAGGCGCCCGCGCGATCGTCTTCAGTCACCACACCAGCGAGTCGATGACGAACACGCGCCGCGACCCGGCCCGCCCCGACGAGCGGCGCCACGACGGCAAGGAGCTCGTCGAACTCCTCGGCGCCCACCGCAACGTGGTGGCCTGGGTCAACGGCCACACCCACCGCAACGCGGTCACCCCGCACACCGGTTCGGCCGGCTCCTTCTGGGAGATCTCCACCGCCTCCCACGTCGACTTCCCCCAACTCGCCCGCGTCATCGAGCTGGTGGACAACAAGGACGGCACCCTGTCCCTGTTCACCACCCTGGTCGAGTCCGCGGCCCCGTCCCGCACGGACTACGGCGACCTCACCCAGACCGGCCTCGCCGCCCTCTACCGCGAGCTGTCCTACAACGCCCCCGGCGCCCGCACCGACCTCGGCGGCACCCCCCAGGACCGCAACACGGAACTCCTGCTCAAGGCGTAGGCGGAGCCGACGGCCCGGGGAGTGCCCGCCCGGTTCAGCGGGGCAGGACCACGACGTAGGCAGCGGGGTCGCGGTCGTCCGCCGCCATCAGGGCGGTACGGATCACCGCCGCCTGCTGCTCCGCGGCGTCCCGCAGCCTGCGCGGGGTGACCCGCACGACCGTGATGCCGAGCCGCTCCAGGTGCTCCCGCTTACGGGCGTACTCGGACCGCAGGACGTCGTCGTCCGGGAGGTTCTCCCGGCGGTCCTCCCGCCGGGGTGCCCGGATGTCCAGGTCGAGCGCCACGGCCTGCTCCGGCCAGTACGCGTCCAGGCCACCGAGGTGGGGGCCGCCCGGCAGGCGCAGGTCGACGTTCCACAGCGGGTCGGGCAGACCGTACGCGCGCACCATCCGGTACAGACCGTCCTCCGCGTGCGCGCGGCCCTCGGCCATCAGGGAGTTCACCGCGTGCACCACGTGCGGCCGGCCCAGCAGCTTCGCGGCGGTCAGCTCCCGTACCAGCGCGGTCGCGTCGCAGTGACCGCAGACCACCGCCTCCATGAGCAGCCTGCGCACCGTGCCCGCGTCGTCCAGGCCCGCCACCGCGTCGGCCAGCGCCCGCGGGACCGGCGCCACCGGTACGCCCGCCACCCGCTCGGGGGCCGGCAGCACCGGGGTGCGGACGATGCGCACGCAGCCCGTGGAGCGCAGCCGGCGCAGCCGCGGGACGAGTACGTCGAAGGTCTCCAGGGAGGACAGCGGGGGAGTGGAGGAGAAGCCGTACAGGGTCAGCGCGGCCGGCCCGGTGATCATCGCGTCCTCGTAGTGGGGCGCCGTCGAGTCGGCCGGGCCGGGCTGGACGGGAACGCGCGCGGACCGCTCCCGCGCCGTGTACAGCAGCGCCGCGTGCAACCGCTCCTCGCTGGTCGGCGGGCCCGGGTGGAGCAGGACGACACCCGGCAGGAGCTGCTGCCAGGGACCGCCGGGGCGGCACTGGTCGTCGGCCTCCGCGGCCGAGACGCCGTGCGAGCGGAGCCGGGCGGTCGTGAGCACGCGCCGCGGGCCGGCGGCGAGGTGGTGCGGGGGGCGGGGGGAGAGCGGGGGGAGCGGGGAGTCGTGGTTCATGTCCGGCAATCTCCCGCGCCGGATCCGCCCCCGAACCGCTGTTACACACCCGTCGACCATTAGGGACAAGTCCGCACTGAAGGACGCGTGTTCGGATGCCGGAAACCCCTGGTCCATTCGGGTGCGACCAGGGGTTACGGCTGTTATTGACTGAATTTCGTAACGGTCACGGAGCGCGCATCCCAGCGGTGGGATCGAGGGCGCACCCGTGCCCCGCGGTGGCGTCCCGCCGGGTGGTGCGGCCGATCAAGGTGCCGGAATCCGCGGGTCGGGGATGGTGGCTCCGTCGGACCGGGCGTTCAACCCGTCTCAGCGGGGCGCCTCGTGGACTGCCGCCTCTTGGGAGATCGACAGGGGCCTCGTACCGGAACGCGTCACGCTCCACTCCCTCCACCACGAGGCGGGGCACGACCTGCCCCGCCGGTCTGCCGCGCCCACGGTGCGCCTCGGGACGCGCCGGTGGGACGCGTCTGCGGGACGCGCCCGCGGTCACCCCGCCGCCGCGTCGCACGCCTGGCCGCGCAGCGCACGTGCCAGGTCGTCCCGGGCCTCCAGCACCAGACGGCGCAGCGCCGGGGGCGCGTCCTCGTGGGCCGCGAGCCATGCGTCCGTCGCGTCCAGCGTCCCGGGCGAGTCCAGCAGCTCGGGGAACAGGCCCCGCACCACGTGCAGGGCGATCTGGATGGACCGCTCCTCCCACACCCGCTCGATCACCGCGAAGTACTTCTCCGCGTACGGCGCGAGCAGCTCCCGCTGCGAGGGCTGGGCGAAGCCCGCGATCGTCGCCTCCACCAGCGCGTTGGACAGTTCCTGAGACTCCACGACCCGTGCCCAGCCCTCCGCCTTGACCTCCGCCGACGGGCGGGCGGCCAGGCAGCGGACCTGGTGGCGCTTGCCGGAGGCGGTGTCGTCCCGGGCCAGCTCCTCGGCCAGCGCCTTCTCGTCGGCGAGCCCGTGCGCGGCCAGCGGCTCGAGGAACACCCAGCGCAGCTCCTGGTCGACATCGAGCCCGTCGACCGTCACCGTGCCCGACAGCAGCTCCTGGAGCAGCTGGAAGTCGCCCGGCGCCACGGCCGACCGGGCGAAGAAGCGGGCCCAGGCCAGCTGCGGCTCGCTGCCCGGCGCGGCGGCCTCCAGCTCGCGCCGGGCGCCCTCGGCGAGCAGCCGGCCGCCGGTCTCCCGCCAGGCGGGCGCCGCGTAGTGGACGAGCGCCGACTCGGCCCAGGCGTGCAGCATCTGCAGCACGCCGATGTCGGACTCGCGCCCGCCGAACCGCAGCACCAGGTCCACGAACTCCCGCGCGGGCAGCAGCGCGTCCCGGGTGAGGTTCCACAGCGCCGACCAGCACAGGGCGCGGGCCAGGGGGTCGGTCAGCGCGCCCAGGTGCTCGCGGAGCGTGGCCAGCGAGGTCTCGTCGAAGCGGATCTTGCAGTATGTGAGGTCGTCGTCGTTGACCAGCACCAGTTCGGGCGCCTTCGCACCCGCCAGCTCCGCGACGACCGTACGCGCCCCGTCGACGTCCGCCTCGGCCCGCGCGTACCGCTCGAGCGCGCCGTCGGCCGTACGCCGGTACAGGCCCACCGCGACCCGGTGCGGGCGCAGCTCGGGATGCGACTCCGCGGCCTCCTGCACCACCGCGAGTTCCTCGACCCTGCCGTCCGCGTCCAACAGCACCTGGGGAGTGAGGGAGTTGACTCCGGCCGTCTGGAGCCAGGCCCGCGACCACGCCGTCATGTCGCGTCCGCTGGTCTCCTCGAGGACCGACAGCAGGTCACCGAGGCGCGTGTTGCCGTACGCGTGCCGCTTGAAGTAGCGCCGGGCGCCCTCGAGGAAGGCGTCCTGACCGACGTACGCCACCAGCTGCTTGAGGACCGAGGCGCCCTTGGCGTAGGTGATGCCGTCGAAGTTCAGCTTGGCGTCCTGGAGGTCGCGGATGTCCGCGGTGACCGGGTGTGTGGACGGCAACTGGTCCGCGCGGTACGCCCAGGCCTTGCGACGGTTGGCGAAGGTGATCCAGCCGTCGGTGAAGCGGGTGGCGCCCACCAGGGAGAAGGTGCCCATGAAGTCGGCGAAGGACTCCTTCAGCCACAGGTCGTCCCACCACTCCATGGTGACCAGGTCGCCGAACCACATGTGCGCCATCTCGTGCAGGATCACGTTGGCCCGGCCCTCGTAGGACGCCTGCGTGACCTTGCCGCGGAAGATGAACTCCTCGCGGAAGGTGACCAGTCCGGGGTTCTCCATCGCGCCCAGGTTGTACTCGGGTACGAACGCCTGGTCGTACTTCCCGAAGGGGTACGGGTAGTCGACGTGGTCGTGGAAGAAGTCCAGGCCCTGCTTGGTCACCAGGAACACGTCGTCGGCGTCGAAGTGCGGCGCCAGACCCTTGCGGCACATCGCGCCGAGCGGGATCTCCAGCCGTGTGCCGTCGGGCAGTTCCCGCTCGTAGGTGTCCGTGACGTAGTGGTACGGCCCGGCGACCACACAGGTGATGTAGGTCGAGATCGGCTTGGTCTCCGCGAACCGCCACACGCCGTCGGTGAGTTCACCGACGCCGTTGCTCCACACCGTCCAGCCCTCGGGGGCCCGCACCTCGAAGCGGTAGGGCGCCTTGAGGTCGGGCTGCTCGAAGTTGGCGAAGACCCGGCGGGCGTCGGCCGGCTCGTACTGGGTGTAGAGGTACACCTCGCCGTCCTCGGGGTCGACGAAGCGGTGCATGCCCTCGCCGGTACGGGAGTACGCGCACCGCGCGTCGACGACCAGCTCGTTGTCGGCGGCCAGATCCTCCAGCAGCAGCCGGGAGCCGTCGAACACCTCTCCGGGGTCGAGATCCCGCCCGTTGAGCGAGACGGCCGTCACGCTCGGCGCGATCAGGTCCGCGAAGCTGCTCGCGCCGGGCTCCGTGCAGCGGAACCGGACGGTCGTCACCGAGCGGAAGGTGCGCGGCCCCTCGGTGTCGCCCCCGCCCTCCCCGCCGGTCGTGCCGGTCGCGGTGCGCAGGTCGAGGGACACCTCGTACCCGTCCACCGACAACAGTGCGGCCCGCTCCCGGGCCTCGTCGCGGGTCAGGTTCTCACCGGGCACGGGCGGACTCCTCATACGTCTCATACGGCGTCGACATCGGCAGGGCTGTACAGCACCGATCCTGCCACGCGCCCCTGACGCGGGGCAGCCGGGAATCGGCGGGACGGGGATGAGGGGGATCGGCGGGATGGGAATGAGGCGGAGGAGTCCCGGCGTTTCCCCGGGGAAGCGATTCCCCGCACTTGCCTTCTGAGGAGCGACATGCCGGACACGTCCACCACCGCCACTCCCGTCGACTTCTGGTTCGACCCGCTGTGCCCCTGGGCCTGGATGACCTCCCGCTGGGTGCTGGAGGTGGAGAAGGTCCGGGACATCAAGGTCCACTGGCATCTGATGAGCCTCGCGGTCCTCAACGAGGACCGGCTCGACGAGCTGCCCGAGGAGTACCGCGAGATGCTCGCGACCAAGGCGTGGGGCCCCGTCCGCGTCGTCATCGCGGCCCAGGAGGAGCACGGCGCCGAGGTGCTCGGCGACCTCTACACCGCGCTCGGCACCCGCATCCACAATCAGGGTGAGGGGCCGGAGAAGGAGGCCGTCGCCGCCGCCCTGAAGGAGGTCGGCCTGCCCGACTCCCTCATGGAGCACTGGGACTCCACTCCCTACGAGCCCCAGCTGCGCGCCTCCCACAAGGAGGGCATCGACAAGGTCGGCCAGGACGTCGGCACCCCGGTCATCGCCGTGCCCGGCGCCGACGGCGAGCAGATCGCCTTCTTCGGCCCGGTCGTCACCCCCGCACCCAAGGGCGAGGAGGCCGCCCGCCTCTGGGACGGCACCCTCGCCGTGGCCTCCGTCCCCGGTTTCTACGAGCTCAAGCGCACGCGGACGAACGGCCCCGACTTCAGCAACCTGTGAGGATCCCGGGCGTTCATGCCCGGGAGGAATCGCATCCTCAAGACTGTGGTGCGGAGCGCCGCGATTTCGCTGCACTTGTACGGCCGCGCAGTGGCTGGACCCCTGCGCGGCGTCCAGGTGCGTTGGAAGGCTGTCCATGAGGTGACCGAGCGTGCTGTCGAATGATCACTCGGTGTGATGGAGGAGGCGGGGGACGCGCGATGGCCGCTCGCACGGATGTCTACGATCGGTGATCGCGAAGCATGGGGCGGCCGAGGCTGAACGCCCCTCGCGGGCTCGCCCTGGAAGATCTCACGGGCATCCGGCAGAGGGTACGGCCTCGCAAGCCCCAACGGGCCACCCTGCCCTCCCGGGCGTTCCGCCGACTCGGGCAGTTCATCGCGTACAAAGCCCGCAGGGCGGGGTGCCGGTGGTGTACGTCGATCCGACGTACACCACCCGGACCTGTGCCGAATGCGGGCACATCGACAGGGCGAACAAGGTCTCTCAGGCCCGGTTCGCGTGCCGGTCCTGCGGATTCGTTGATCACGCAGACCGCAACGGCTCCCGCGACATCCGCGCCCGTGCGCGGGAGTTGTGGCGACGCGGGGTCCCGTCAACGGCCCCTGCCCCACCACCGGTGCGCGCGCGGCGGGCCGGGGCTGGACGCAGACGCGGCGTCACACCCAGTGACGTCCGTTGTGCAAGCCCGTCGCTTCAGTGACGGATGGTCGGCCAACCTGTGACGGAATGCCCCGAGGCCGGCCGCTCCGGGGGCCTGGAGCGACTCCGGGCTCGTCACGTCGGGTCTGTCACTCCGGGGCGGGCAGGCGGATGGGCTTGGGGAACGGCTTCATGAGCCACCCCGTGCGCAGGTTGCGGCACTGCTTGCCGGTGTCCGGGTCCAGCACGTTCTCGCAGATCCAGAAGTCGTTCACCCCGGCGCGGCCCAGCCGTTCCTTGAGCTGTTCCTGTTCCGCCCTGGTCAGCTGACGATGCGGTTGCTCCGCGTCGCAGGTCGAGCAGGGGTACCTCTTGGTCCTGAGTGTCATCATGGGACACTTTGACCCGGAATGCCGTATACCGGAAGCCCCCGCGAGTCGAGTCCTCGCGGGAGCTTCCGTCTTTCCGCCTGCCGGGTGAACGGTGAGAAGACGATCACGGGGCAGGACATTCACGGGCAGCCGCTCGACGGCTCGTAGCAGTCGTACGGCAGGTCGGGCGGCAGGTCGGGCGGCGTGTGGACGGGCACGGCCCCCTTCGGCCTCTTATTGCAATGAGCTTGCAACTGCACGCTAGCAGCGAAAGGGCTTTCCGTGCGCCCGGTGAGCACAGCGGCACGCATGGAAAAGGGCCCCCGCTCGCACTCGTCGTCCGTGCGGGGGCCCTCGCCGCAGGAGCGGCGGGAGGGGTGAAGAGTTCAGCCCTCGGTTCGCGTGCGGGCCCTGGACCGCTGCCAGGCGTAGCCCGCGGCCGCCAGGGCCACGGTCATGCCGCCCGTCGAGTACAGCTGTACGCGCGTGTCCGGTTCCCGGGCCATCAGGACGAAGACGGCGGCCATCCCGGCCAGCGCGATCCACGTCAGCGCCGGGAACGCCCACATCCGGACGACCAGCTTCTCGGGGGCCTCGCGCTCCAGGATGCGGCGCAGCCGCAGCTGTGAGACGGCGATGAAGATCCAGACGATCAGGATCACCGCGCCGATCATGTTGAGCAGCCAGGAGAAGACGTCGTCGGGCCGCCAATAGCTCAGCAACACGCACAGGAACCCGAAGACGGACGAGGCCAGCACGGCGATCCGCGGCACCCCGGCCGACACCCGGCCCAGCACCTTCGGGCCCTGCCCGCGCTGCACCAGGGAGTAGCCGATGCGCGAGGCGCCGTAGATGTTGGCGTTCATCGCGGACAGCAGCGCCACCAGCACCACGACGTTCATCAGCTGCCCGGCGCCCGGGATGCCCAGACGCTCCAGGGCGGCGACGTAGGGGCCCTGCTCGACGACCGCCGGCGAGTCCCACGGAACCAGGGCGACGACGACGGCCATCGAGCCGACGTAGAACAGCGCGATCCGCCACATCGCCGTACGGACCGCGCTCGCGACGCCCTTGACCGGGTTCTCCGACTCGGCCGCGGCGATGGTGACCGTCTCCAGGCCGCCGTACGCGAAGAGGGAGGCGAGCAGGCCGATCACCAGCCCCTCGCCGCCGTTGGGGAGCAGCGGGGTGAGGTGGGAGGTGCCGGGGGAGTCGGTGCCCGGCAGTACGCCCGTGAGGGCCAGCACGCCGAGCACCAGGAACAGCGAGATCGCGCCGACCTTGAGCGCCGCGAACCAGAACTCGAACTCGCCGAACTTCTTCACGGCCGCGAGGTTCGTGGCGCAGAACATCACCATGAACAGCGCCACCCACGCCCACTCGGGCGTGCCCGGGAGCCAGCCGGTGACGATCTTCGCGGCGCCGATGCCCTCCAGGCCGACCGCCGTGCACAGCAGCACCCAGTACGCCCAGCCCGAGGCGAAGCCCGCCCAGGGCCCGATCGCCCGTTCCGCGTGCGCCGAGAACGAACCGGACGACGGGTACGCGGCCGACATCTCGCCGAGCATCCGCATCACCAGCATGACCAGCAGGCCGGAGAGGGCGTAGGCGATGACGATCGACGGTCCCGCGGCGGCGATGCCCGCGCCGGAGCCCACGAACAGCCCGGCACCGATCACCCCGCCCAGGGCGATCATCGACAGATGGCGCTGCTTGAGGCCGTGGGAGAGGGGGGCTCCGCCCTGCTCCCGCGGTGGCGTCCCGGGCGTCCCGGGTGCTCCGGGCGTTCCGGGTGTCTCGGTGGAGGGGCTGGGCACGGACACGGCTCGTCCAATACGGGAGAGGGTAAAAGCCACGTCAGTCTGGGCGGCCTCTCCCGGGTGAGGGAGAGGCCGCCCAGTATGTGGACGCACGGTTGCCGGAGGGTGTTTTTCCGGTTACGCGGTAGCCGCGGGGTCGCCGGCCGCCTCCGCCTTCAGTGCGTCGGCGGCCTGCTCCACGACCGACGTGCAGTGCGAGGCGTTCCCCTCGATGGAGTGGCTCGCCCTGCCGTCGATACCGACCGGGACGTCACCGGCGACCGTCACCCGGTGCGGGCGACGCGGCAGGCCGTCGTGGTTGTCGACGGCGTAGTGCTGGGTGATGCGGTTGCCGAACAGCACGAGCCGGTTCGGCGACCAGTGCCGACGGAGGCACGTTCTCCGGCCGGGTGATGTACGCCTGGAGCAGGTCGAGGACCTTGCGGGACTCGCCCGGCGACAGTCCCACGATCCGCTGCGCGAACCCGCCGATGAACAGGCCCCGCTCGCCGGTCAGCGGGTGGACGCGGACGACCGGGTGGACGGTGCGGTACTTGATCGAGGTGAACCGGGCGCGCCGGACCGCCTCCCTCTCGTCGATCGCCTCGTCGGCGTCGGCGTCGGCGACGGCGTAGTCGTAGTCGTTGGTTGCGGGTGGCCTCCGCACCGGCGGTGGTGACGATGTGCCAGTCCGCCCTGCCCCGCTGACGATGTCCAGCGAGGCGAACCTGCGGGCCAGGTCGTAGGGCGAGTTGCACGACGTCGACGCCGTCGCGATCAGCCCGATGTGCTCGGTGGCGTGCACACGAGACGGCGTGCACACGAGACGGCGTGCACACGAGACGGCAGGGAAAGCCGGAACCGGCCACTTTGGTGGAACTCTACAGACGCCGCCCGGACGGGCCTTGTAAGAGAGACCACGTCACCGCAGTGACCGGCATCACGCCGCACCCCGGTTGGTGGGCGTTCTTTGTCCGGAGTCCACCATGAGCGCGTGGGGGCCTTTGTCGAGCGCTGACGGTGATCGGCGCGAGGGCGCTGGGATAGCGTCGCCGTGTCCCGAACCGTCCTCACCTCCGCGGAGTCCCCATGAGCACCGCAGCCGCCACATCCGCTCTGCCCCAGCAAGGCGGGACCCGAGTCGGTCTGGTCCTCGCCGATCTCGTCCCGGCGTCCCGCGTACGGGACGTCGCCCTCGTGGTCGGAGGTGCCGCGCTCACCGGCGTCGCCGCCCAGCTCGCCGTCCCCGTCCCGGGCTCCCCGGTCCCGGTGACCGGTCAGACCTTCGCCGCGCTGCTCGTCGGCACCACCCTCGGCGCCCGGCGCGGTCTGTTCGCCCTCGCGCTGTACGCGATGGCGGGCGCCGCCGGTGTGCCGTGGTTCGCCGAGGGCACGTCCGGCATCGGGATGCCGTCGTTCGGCTACGTCCTGGGCATGCTGCTGGCCGCGGTCGTCGTGGGCTCCCTCGCCCGCCGCGGCGCCGACCGCTCGGTCTGGCGGACGGCGGGCGCCATGCTGCTCGGCTCGGCGGTCATCTACGCCGTCGGCGTGCCCTACCTGGCGCTGGCCACCGGCATGTCCGCCTCCGCCGCGATCGCGGCCGGTCTCACCCCGTTCCTCATCGGTGACGCCCTGAAGGCGGCGCTGGCCATGGGCGTACTGCCCACCGCCTGGCGGTTCGTCAACAAGCGGTGACGGTCGGACTCCTCCGCGTTGATTCGTGGCGAAGGAAGGAGGCCGACCGGGCGCGCGTCCAGCGCCCGGCCGGCCTCCTCTCGCGTTCCCGGGGCCGGTCAGCCCTCCTGCCGCCGTGGCCGCCGCGACGACCACCACAGCCCGGCCGCCCCGGCCGCGAGGAGCGCGGCCCCCGTCGTGCCCAGCGGCAGCAGCTCCCGCGCGGGGCCGGTCCTGGGCAACTCGTCCGCGCCCGGGTTCACCGGCTGGTTGTCGGTACCTAGGAGCAGAGGAGTGGCCGGGGCGTTGGGCGACGGGTTGGTGGTGCCGAACGGCACCGGGCCCTGCTGCCAGTACGTCTTCGACCCGTCCCCGGACTGGACGGGCAGGCAGATCTTCCCGGCCTTGCCGAGGTCGTACGTGGCGTCGACGGTGTACGACTTCGAGGCACCGGCTGAGAGATGGTCGAGAGCGCAACGGAAGCCGCTGTTCGAACCTTCGGGAAGGCTGTTCGCGGGAATGGGTGTGCAGCCCTTCACGCCCTTGACGGTGAGCCCGTCGAAACCCACCACCAAAAGATTGATCTTCCCGCTGTCCTTGTTTCCCTCGTTCTTCACCGTGGCGGTTATCGCCGTCTTTTCCGAGCTGTTGTCGACCGAGATCTTCTCCGGCAGCCGTGTGGTCAGTTCGACCCCTGACGGTGCCTGGTCGACGGGCTTTCCCCCCTTGTCGCTCCCGGGTCCCCCGCCCTCCGCACCGGCTGTGCCGGAAAGGATCAGAACCATCGAGAAAGATGCTGCCACCAGCGATCCTGTGATGGTCGTCATGCGACGAGAACTCATGTTCGCCCCCCTTGCCCGCGCCTGAATCCGCGTATTCGAAGAGGTACCACAAGATTTGTCCGCACTATGCTGGGACGGCCGAAAGTGTGACCATTGTGTTTCGCTCGGCGTATCGCGGAGGGGGTGCAGCGAATTGCCGGGAAACGCGGGCAGTGACGGTGTCGCGGGGATTCTGGTGGCGGAGCGCTATCGACTGGAAGAGAGTATCGGGCAGGGGGGAATGGGGCGGGTGTGGCGAGCCGCCGACGAAATGCTCGACCGGTGGGTCGCCGTCAAGGAGATGCGGATGGACGGCCTCGACGCGGAGGACGCCCGGACCCGCCGCGAACGCACCCTGCGCGAGGCCAGGGCCACCGCCCGGATCGACCACCCCAACGTCGTACGGGTCTACGACGTGGTCGACGAGGGTGAACGCCTGTGGATCGTCATGGAGTTGGTGGCCGGCCACTCCCTGGAGCGGATCACCGCCGAACAGGGACGGCTGAGCCCGTCCGAGACGGCCCGCGTCGGCCTGGGCCTGGCCGCCGCCCTGCGGCAGGTGCATGCGCGCGGTGTGCTGCACCGCGACATCAAACCAGGGAACGTCCTCGTGGAGAACGGCGACGGCCGGCCCCGCGAACGGCGGGTCGTCCTCACGGACTTCGGCATCGCGGCCATCCAGGACGCCAAGGCCCTCACCATGGTCGGGATGCTGGTCGGATCGCCCGACTACATGGCCCCCGAGCGGATCTCCGGCCGTCCCCAGGGTCCGCCCTCCGACCTCTGGTCCCTGGGCGCCACCCTCTGCGCCGCCCTGGGCGGAAGGTCGCCCTTCACCCGTGACACCACTCTGGCGACCCTGCACGCCGTGCTCTACGAGGAGCCCGAACTGCCGCCCGATTCAGGCCCGTTGCGAGAGATCCTCACCGCCCTCCTGAAGAAGGAGCCGTCGGACCGCCCGGGCCTGGACGACGTGGAATCCGCCCTGGAACCAGTCGCCTTCTTGAAGGCGACCCCCACCCTCCCGGTCACCGCGAGGGACATCCCGGCGTCACGGCAACCCGCGAGCGCCCCGAAGGAGACACCGGGGCCGCCGGACCGGGAGAGCCCCGCCCCCGCCACCTCCGCAGAATCCCCGTCCCCGTCCACGTCCCTGCCTCCATCCCCATCCCCATCCCCATCCGCAACCCCATCCGCATCGCCCCGCCCTCGCGGTGTCTCCCTCGACCGTGCCCGGGCGGTCACCGAGCAGCGCCCGCACCCCGATCCCGTACCGGCGCCCGACCCCATGCCGCCGGGGGAGCCCCCGGGCCCCGCCCCGCCGGCCGCTCCGCGCGGGCACGGGCGCGGGCACGGCGGCGGCCGTCGCCGTACCGTGTTCGCGGCCGCCGGCGGCACGGTGCTCGCCGCGGGTGCCGTCGTCGCCGCCCTCCTGGCGTCGAACGCCGGTTCCCCGGACGACGGCAACCGGGCCGCGACCTCCTCCACGACGGCGCGGACCACGCCCGCGTCGTCCGCGCCGTCCACGTCGTCCGGTACGGCGACCGCGGGCGACCCCCCGCCCACCGTCGACGGCACCTCCCGCCCGGCCGGCCTCCCGCCGGGCACCCGCCGGGAGGCCGGCGGGTTCGCCTGGGCCCCGCCCGAGGGCTGGCGGCGGGACGTACAGACCGGGGCGGAGGTCCACTACACCTCCCCGGACGGCAGCCAGGAACTCGTCGCCAAGTCCTCCCTGGCCCGCGGCGACCTGCTGGAGACCTGGCAGACCTCGGAACGCAACGCCCATCAGGGCCAGGACTACCGGAAGATCCGTCTGGAGGAGACGACCTTCCGCGACCACCCGGCGGTGGTCTGGGAGTACACGTTCACCCTCAAGGGCGTCGCCTGGCACGCACGCCTGCTCGGCTTCAACGTGGACGGGAAGTCGTACCAGATCAACACCTGGTACCAGCCGCACACCGGGACCACCGCGCTCGGCACGTACGAGAAGGCGAAGGAGAGCTTCACGGTGCTCTGATCCCCGCCTCGCGCGCCCGTGCCCCCTGCCCCCTGCCCCGACGCGCCTGCGCGCGATCCCCCGTGTCACACTCGGAGCATGCGCGTGTACCTCGGTTCCGACCATGCCGGATACGAACTCAAGAACCACCTCGCCGCGTGGCTCAAGGACGCGGGTCACGAGCCCGTCGACTGCGGGCCCCACATCTACGACGCCCAGGACGACTACCCGCCCTTCTGCCTCCGCACGGCCGAGCGGACCGCCGCCGACCCCGGCAGCCTCGGCATCGTGATCGGCGGCTCCGGCAACGGCGAGCAGATCGCCGCGAACAAGGTGAAGGGCGTACGGGCGGCCCTGGCGTGGAGCGAGGAGACCGCGGCGCTGGGCCGCACGCACAACGACGCCAACGTGGTCGCGGTGGGTGCGCGCATGCACACCACGGACGAGGCGACGAAGTTCGTCGAGATCTTCCTCGGCACCCCGTTCTCGGGCGACGAGCGCCACAGCCGCCGCATCGACATGCTCACGGAGTACGAGACCACCGGCGACCTCCCCCCGATCCCGCCCCACCACCCCCAGCAGTAACCGGCGACCGGCCCGTACCCGACCCGCCGGGGAGCGACGGCTCCCACGGCGGGGCCGACGGACGCGGTCGGCCCCGGTAGTCGGAGGGCACTCGGAAGGCAGCGAGAGCAGAGAGGGAAGGGACCGGACCCGTGCCGGAGGGCCACACCATCCACCGGCTGGCCGAGGACTACGCCGCCGCCTTCGCCGACGGCAGCCCCCTGCGAGTCACCAGCCCCCAGGGCAAGTTCAGTGACGCCGCCGCCCTCCTGGACCGCACCCCCCTGCACACCGCCGACGCTCACGGCAAGCACCTCTTCCTCGGCTTCCGCGACCCCGACCCCGAGCACACCGACTGGGTCCACATCCACCTCGGCCTCTTCGGCAAGGTCGCCCTGGGCCCGGCCCCCGCGCCCCCGCCCACGGACACCGTCCGCCTGCGCCTCGCGCACCCCGCCGCGTACGCCGATCTCCGCGGACCCACCACCTGCGCCCTGATCACCGGCGCCGAGAAGCGGGCGATACACGGCCGTCTCGGCCCCGACCCCCTGCGCCCGGACGCGGAACCGGACGCCGCGTACCGCAGGATCAGTCGAAGCCGTACGACGATCGCCGCGCTCCTCATGGACCAGAAGGTCATCGCCGGCGTCGGAAACGTCTACCGCGCCGAGGTTCTTTTCCGGCACCGCATCGACCCCTACCGAGCGGGCCGGGACATCGCCCCCGCCGAGTGGGACGCGATCTGGACCGACCTGGTCGGGCTGATGCGCGAAGGCGTCCGCGACAACCGCATCGACACCGTCCGTCCGGAACACACCCCGGAGGTGATGGGCCGCCCGCCGCGCGTCGACGACCACGGCGGCGAGGTGTACGTCTACCGCCGGGCCCATCGGCCCTGCCACATCTGCGGCGGCGAGATCCGCACCGCCGATCTCGCCGCCCGCAACCTCTTCTGGTGCCCCGCCTGCCAACACCGCTAGGGCCTGTCCGGCGGATCATGCCGGAGACGTGAGGGCCGGCACGCCCTCCTCCCAGCTCTTCGAGCAGGAGGCGCCCCCAGCGGCGTTGTCGTCACTCGCCTCCCCCGATCCCGGCTTTTCCCCCACTCTCGACTTCGCTCGAGCGGGGGACCTCCATGAGCGGGGGACCTCCATGAGCGGGGGACCTCCATGAGCGGGGGACCTCCACGAGAGGGAGGGGTCCCCATCGCTCCGCGTCGACCCCCTCCTCCGCTGTGCAGCCGCACGCACCAGCCCCGCTCGACCCAGCCGGAAAGATGCCGCCGGTCACCTCCGACTTGATCCGCCGGACAGACCCTGGAGAATTTCCGCCGGACGCCTCCACGACGGTGCCCGGTGAAGTCGACTGTGAAGTAGGTTCCCCAATGAGGGACAACCAGGACCTCCCGTGCCAAGTGGCCGGTCCGATGGATAGGGTCCCGAACTAATGGCAGCAGGACGAGAGAGGCGCGCAGAAGCCGACACGCTGACGGCCCGGGTGAAGAAGCAATGGCACCGGGCCCGCGTCGGCGTGCGCCGGGCTGCCGTCGACTACTTCCGCGGGGACGGCTCCGACTGGATAGCCCTCGCCGGACTGCTGCTGATGATCCCGCTCATCGCGGTGGCGACCCTCGCCAACTCCGTGTGGTTCGCGCCGTCCGCGCTGGTCCTGCCGATCGTCGCCGGCGGGCTGCTGCTGCGCCCGGCGAGCCTGCTCGGCCTGTACGCGGCGGCGGCGACCGCGCTGATCGTGGAGGCCGTCCAACTCGGCCCGTACACCGAGGGCGCCTCCCGGGTCACCCCGGGCGTCGTCCTCGTCGTGGCCGCCGGAGGCTTCTTCGGCCTGGTCGTCGCCCAGTTCCGCAGCCGGGTGGGCGTGCCCTGGCGGCGCGGCGGCACCATGCTGTTCGACCTGCGTGAACGCATCCGCGTCCAGAGCCAGTTGCCGGCCCTGCCGAGCGGATGGCACCGGGAGATGTCCCTGCGCCCCGCGGGCGGCCAGTCCTTCTCGGGCGACTTCGTGGTCGCCGCCCGCACCAACGGCGGTCGCACGCTCGAAGTCGTCCTGACCGACGTGTCCGGCAAGGGCATGGACGCCGGATCGCGCGCCCTGCTGCTGTCCGGCGCCTTCGGTGGCCTGCTCGGCAGCCTCCCGCCGCACGCCTTCCTGCCGGCCGCCAACGGCTACCTGCTCCGCCAGGAATGGGAGGAGGGTTTCGCCACCTCCATCCACCTCGTCCTCGACCTGGACTCCGGCGACTACGAGTTGTACTCCGCCGGGCATCCGCCGGGCCTCCAACTCAGCGCGGGCAGCGGCAAATGGGAGGAGAAGGCGGGCGACGGCCCGCTCCTCGGCGTGTACGACGGCGCCCAGTTCGACCCGGTGAAAGGCTCGCTGCGCGCCGGCGACGTGCTGATGCTGTTCACCGACGGCCTGGTGGAGACGTCGGACCGGGACATCGTCGAAGGCATCGACCGCCTCACCGGCGAGGCCGACCGCTATGTCGCCGGCGGCTTCCACGGAGCGGCCTGGCACCTCATCGAAGCGGTCGCCAAGGACGTCAACGACGACCGGGCGCTCCTGCTGATCTGCCGCGAGGGCCCCACAGCCGCCGCGACCCGCTGACCGGACGGGGACGAGACCGTGGCCGTACCCGCGCTCGTGCCCGGCGTCCGGTCCAGCGGACCGCCGCCACCGTCCTGACCGCCGCCACTCTCCTGCCCCCTCCCGAGCCGTGCGGCCCCGCAGGCGGGGGGACACTGGAAGGGTGACCGGGACACCACACAACCTGCTGACAACGACCCAGATCGAGGCCGCCGCCCGTGCCGTGCACAAAGGCCAGAGAGACAAGGCGGGCGTGCCGTACGCCGAGCACCTCCGGGCCGTGGCCGAGGGCGTCCGGGCACGCGGCGGCGACGAGGAGCAGATCGCGGCGGCCTGGCTGCACGACACCGTCGAGGACGGCAAACTGTCTCAGGAGTGGCTCCGGGAAGCGGCACTGACCCGGCGTACCAGGGACATCGTCCTCGCGGTCACCAAGCGGTCCGGGGAGCCGCCCGAGGCGTACGCGGCCCGTATCCTCGCGACCCCGGGCGCGCTGCTGGTGAAGGAGGCGGACCTGGCGCACAACGCCGATCCGGCGCGGCTGGCGGTACTCGACGAGGCGACCCGCACACGACTGACCGAGAAGTACACGCGGATGCGCACACTCCTCGGTCTCGTGGCGGGCGAGCGGCCGGACCGGCCGGCCTGACCGGACGCCCCGGCCCGGCCAGGCCGACCCAACCGCATCGCGGTGCGGCCGGCTAGGCGGAGACCTGCTCCTGAGCCTCCCGGGACTCCCGCGTCTCCCCGGCCTCCTGCTTCGCCCGCTTCTCCCGTTGCTCGCGCTCGCGGGCCGGTTCGGCCGCGTCGCGCCTGAAGGCCCACTCCATCCTCGGCTCCAACGCGAACCGGAAGACCCGCTGCACCGGAAGGGAACACAGGAACGTCACCAGGACCGCCGCGAACACGGTCACGGCGACCGCGCCGACCGGCTCGTGCAGCACCGAGGGCTCGAACCAGCCCCGGTATTCACCGGCCTTCGCCACGAAGCCGTGCAGCAGATAGCCGTACAGCGTGCCCGCGCCGAGTGCCGTGAACCACATGTGGCGGCCCGGCACCCAGGCGAAGAAGCAGGCCGTCAGCAGCAGGGAGCAGCCGAACAGCACCAGCATCATCACCGGGCCGGCCCACCACGGCGCGCCCAGCTCCTGCGCGGAGTCACGGTGGTAGAGCCACCCGGTGGTCATCCGCGGTTCGGCCCACCAGGCGAGTGCCAGCGCGGAGGCGAACACGGGCACCGACAGGATCCGCACCGACCGCCGGCGCACCAGGTGGAAGTGCTCGGGCCTCATGCACAGGCCGAGCACGAAGTACGGCAGGAACTGCAGGACACGCTGCAGATCGAGGTCGTCGCCGATCTGCGGGGAGACGCTCGCCAGCATGGCGAGGCCGAGCGCCAGCGGCAGCGGGTGGCGCACCGCCTTCCAGATCGGAGTGGTCAGCCGCCAGACGAACAGCGCGCACAGGAACCAGGTCAGATACCAGGGATCGAGAAGGCTGATCTCCTGCCCCGGGTCGCTGTCGACCACCCGCTTGAAGAGCGGGTAGGCCGTCTCGAAGATGATGTACGGCACGGCGACGCCGGTGATCAGCCGCCGCAGCCGGTCGGGGCGCATGTCGAAGCTGCGCGAGAAGAAGCCGGAGATGATGATGAAGGCCGGCATGTGGAACGCGTACACGACGGTGTACGCGGCCTCCATGAACCGGCTGTCGCCCTTGATGGGCTCCCAGAAGTGGCCTACGGCCACCAGCACGATCGCCAGGTACTTGGCGTTGTCGAAGAACGCGTCCCGCCGCTTTTTGGAGCTCGACGCTCCGCTCCTCGGCGTATCGGTCCTGGGCGTATCGGTCCTTGAAGTAGCGGTTCCCGGCGGCGAGGCCGGGGGAAGCGGCGTTCTGCGGTTGCCGTTCGGTCGTGGCGAGTCCGTCACAGGGCCACCCGCCAGGAACTCGGGGAGGGGGTCGGCGCACTCGCTGCGCTTCTGGGGGACGGGGCAGCGTGGAACATCTGAGGCACCCTAGCGTTCACTGCGGGGAGGCGTGAAACTCCCACGTCATTCCGGTTGTCCATTCCGGATACCCGCGATCCGTGAATGCTGACGGGTTTGCCGACGTGACGGTCGACACATGCCGAACGCACCGCGTGGGCAGGGCTTCAGAGCATCCATTGCACCCCTTCTGGAGTGATTCGTCCCGCGCGAATGGCGCATATGTCCCACCGATCGAATCCCGGAGAGATGTCCGCTTCATTCCCCTTCGAGGCCCGCCTGGGGGCTCGTTGGGATAAGCGGGGCGGCAATGGGAAATAGTCGCGGAGGTGTTGTATGGATACGGCACCGGACCGATCGCATTTCATCCGTGGGTGGCGAGTCGAATTACCGTGCGAGGTTGCACCGTTGGCTCCGCGTGGGGCCCGTCCGGCACTCGTCCGTCCTTTCGCGCGGGCGGGCGCGCGCACGCGAGACGTGGCCGATGTGAGGCGGATGATGCGTCATGAGCCGCATAGGGTGGCTCTGTTGGTGGCACGATGCTTCTGGCGGGGTGCGCGGGGATGCGTCGCCCGGACCGGACGAGCGGACCGACCAAGGGTGTGATCAGTTGTGGCCATTTCACTGTCTGTGGTGCTGCTGTTGGCGATCATCCTTGTAGTGCTGATCAGAGGCGGATCCATCAAGGCCGGGCCCGCGATCGTCGCGATCCTCTTCGGTTTCTTCCTCGCCTCCAGCGGCCTGGCCCCGTCGATCACCCGCTTCCTCGACTCGATAGCGGACATGATCAATTCGATCAGCTTCTGAGGACGCGATCAGGGCCGGGCGGAGGAAGGAAACCCCGGCCGGCCCTGAACCGTGTGGAGCGGGCGACGGGAAGCGAACCCGCTTGGCCAGTCCGGAAGATCGCGTAACCGGGCCTTGCCCGACCTGGTGAGACGCTGACCCGGACTGTTTCGATTCGTTGGCTGATGTTCCTTGTTGCTCCCCGTTGCTCCCCGTCCGTTCCTGCTGGATCGGGCGCGCTGGGGGCGCGGGCGGCTCTCTCCCGGCCTTCCCGGGGAGGGGAGGCCGGGGAGGAGGGCCTCGTCGGGTCTAGCCGACGGTCACGCGGTGGTCTGCGGCCGTCGGGCTGATACTGCGCTCACCGCAGAGCCGCAGACCAGGACTGCTGACAGCGCGATCAAGCTGGTCAGAACGTCCTGGATTTGTGCGACGGGGACGTAGACGACCACGATGACGACGAGGACGGCAGCCCGGGGTCGCAGTCGGGGGATTGGAAGTGGGTTCGCCGAGGTCACACTCATAGCAGTACCTCCTGGGTGCCCGCCCGCCGACCGCTGCTCCTGCCGGGAAGCCTGTGCAGCGATGGGTGGGCTTTTACGTGGGACCACTGTGATGTAGGTCTCCCCCCGGCGCGTGGCGAAGTAACGGTGCGTAAGAGTGATCTAACTACTGGTCACGAGGTGCGAGGGTGCGCGAAGTCATGACAGCTGCGAGGTGAACGGCAGGGCTCGCTCGACGGTCCGACCATCGGATGGTTTGTTCGATGCACCATCAAGGGCGCCGGCGTCGTGCACATCCCGGAACGGCCGACCGCGACCGTGCAGGAGGTCTGTGACGTCGCCGACGCGATCCAGCCGCGTTACCGGGCGCTCGTGCTCATGACCGGCTTCCTCGGGCTGCGCTGGGGAGAGCTGATCGGTCTGCACCGCCGTGACCTCGGCCTCGACCACGGCGCCGTGCGCGTTCGCCGGTCGGTCGCGGAACTCGACAACGGACAAAGGGGGGTCAAGGCTCCCAAGAGCGCCGTCGGCAAGAGGACGGTGGGCCCGTCGGGATTCAAGTGGCGCGCTGGTATGTCCCTGGCCTGCGGTGGTCTGGCGAAAACCGCGCCAGTTGTTCACCGACGGGCCCGGTGTCCCTCCCGGCCGTGATCGTCCCGGGCATCCGCGAACATCTGACGCGGTACGCGGAGCCGGGCGCGGACGGACGGGTGTTCGTCGGGGCGAAGGGTGCGACCCCGCGCCGGAACCACCTCAACCGGCTGTGGCGCAATGCGTGCGGCGACGCCGGCGTCAAAGGTCTGCGCTTCCATGATCTTTGGCGCACCGGCAACACGCTCGCCGCGTCGACGGGAGCCGGCACGCGAGGGCTGATGGCGCGCATGGGCCACAGCACTGCCCGCGCCGCGCTGATCCATCGGCACGCCGGCGCCGAACGGGATCGGCTGATCGCCGACGCCGTGTCCGGTCTCGTCAACCAGGGCCGGAAGAAGATTCGAACGGGCGCGGAAGAAGAAGATCGAGAGCCTGAGGGGCACGCGGGGGACGCGGTGGATCGATCGGGACCCCGGAACGCGATCAGGGCCAGGCGGAGGAATGATCCTCTGACCTGGCCCTGAGTCGTATGGAGCGGGCGACGGGAATCGAACCCGCGTAGCTAGTTTGGAAGACTAGGGCTCTACCATTGAGCTACGCCCGCACATCGCGCACCGAACGCCCTGGGGCGTGGTACTGACATGCATCGTAGCGGGTGGTGCGCCCCTGCCGCACACCGCGTGTCCACTCCGGCCCCAGGGTCGCATCACGCCCGGTGGAATGCGGCGGCCCGACCGGGCGGCGGCGTGTACCCTACGTGTCGCACCAGACGGGGTGTGGCGCAGCTTGGTAGCGCGTCCGCTTTGGGAGCGGAAGGCCGTGGGTTCAAATCCCGCCACCCCGACCAGTCACCTGATCACCACCAGTGATCGGCTTTGGGGCGCTGTAGTCGCTGCCGTTACTATGCAAGCTGCACGCCCGTGTGTCTCATCGTCTGAAGTCTCCGGGCTGCGAAACGGCCGGACCGTTCTGGTCCCGGTGGAAATCCAGAAGTCAGCCACAAGGAGACCGAACCGTGAAGAGCGCCGTGGAGACCCTGAACCCGACTCGGGTTCGGCTCACTGTCGAGGTGCCCTTCGAGGAGCTCAAGGACAGCCTCGACGCGGCGTACAAGAAGATCAACCAGCAGGTCACGGTGAAGGGCTTCCGCAAGGGCAAGGTCCCGGCCCGGGTCATCGACCAGCGCTTCGGCCGCGGTGCGGTGCTGGAGGAGGCGGTCAACGACGCGCTCCCGAAGTTCTACACCGAAGCGGTCAACGAGGCCGAGCTGAACCCGCTGGGCCAGCCCGAGGTCGACATCACGGAGCTGAAGGACGGCGAGACGCTGAACTTCACCGCCGAGGTCGACATCCGCCCGACCATCGAGATCCCGGACTACTCCGGCATCGAGGTCGAGGTCGACGCCGTCGAGGTCACCGAGGAGGACGTCGACAAGGCCGTCGAGGAGCTGCGTGAGCGCTTCGCCTCCACCGCCCCGGTCGAGCGTGCCGCCGAGGAGGGCGACGTCGTCACGATCGACCTCGAGGCCAAGGTCGAAGGCGAGGTCCTCGAGGACGGCATCGCCAACGGCGTCTCCTACACCATCGGCTCCGGCGAGCTGCTGGACGGCGTCGACGCCGCGGTGACGGGCCTGTCGGCCGACCAGGAGGCCACCTTCGCCTCCGAGCTGAAGGGCGGCTCCGCGGTCGGCAAGGAGGCCGAGGTCACCGTTAAGGTCACCCAGGTCGCCAAGCGTGAACTGCCCGAGCTGGACGACGAGTTCGCGCAGCTCGCCTCCGAGTTCGACACCCTCGAGGAGCTGCGCGCGGACAGCCGCAAGCGCCTGGAGAACATGAAGCAGTACGACCAGGCCACGCAGGCCCAGGAGCGCGTCCTGGAGAAGCTGCTCGAGCTGGTCGAGGTCCCCGTCCCCGAGAAGCTGCTCGAGGACGAGATCAACACCCGTAAGCACAACCTCGAGCACCACCAGCTCGGCCAGATGGGCCTCGACCTCGAGAAGTACCTCGAGATCCAGGGCAAGACCGCCGAGGAGTTCGACACCGAGACCCGCGAGGCCGCGGTCAAGGGCATCAAGACCCAGTTCGTCCTCGACCAGCTGGTCAACCAGGAGAAGCACAACGTCAACCAGGAGGAGCTCACCGAGCACCTCATGCGGCGCGCGGCCTCCTCCGGTATGTCCCCCGACCAGTTCGCGCAGGCGGTCGTCGAGGGCGGTCAGGTTCCGCTCCTGGTCGGCGAGGTCGCCCGCGGCAAGGCCCTGGCCGCCGTGGTCGAGAAGGCCGTGGTCAAGGACACCAACGGCGAGATCATCGACCTCGACGACGAGGAAGAGGACGAGACCGCCGAGGCCCCCGCCGCGGACGCCGAAGAGGCCCCCGCCGAGGCCAAGGCCGACGACGCCGAGGCCGACGCCAAGGCCGACAAGGCCGAGGAGAAGACCGAGGGCTGAACCTCGCGTCGCCTCTGACGGACGTACGACAGACGGGCCCCGGACATGTGCGCCGGGGCCCGTCTGCCGTGCGGCAGAGCGGCTGTCGTGCGGCAGAGCGGCACACCCAGGGGCGCGGCCGGCCGCCCGCGGCCCGCAGACCCCCACCGGCGGATCCGCCCACGGCGTGAGGACCCGGTGCACCCGGTGGAGCACCCTGCGCTCACAGCGAACACCCCCCGCTGCGGGATTCCCCGAAGGGGCCCGCGCGTTAGGGTCCATGAGTACGAGGGCAGGGGAGTCCGCGAGCACGGCCGGACGGCCCCACGCCCCGGCAGAACACGTGAGACGGCCCGGCGCCGTCGTAAGACGAGCAGGTGGATACGTGACGAATCTGATGCCTTCAGCCGCCGGCGAGCCTTCCATCGGTGGTGGCCTCGGCGACCAGGTCTACAACCGGCTGCTCAACGAGCGGATCATCTTCCTCGGCCAGCCGGTCGACGACGACATCGCCAACAAGATCACCGCACAGCTGCTACTCCTTGCCGCCGATCCGGACAAGGACATCTACCTCTACATCAACAGCCCCGGCGGCTCGATCACCGCCGGCATGGCGATCTACGACACCATGCAGTTCATCAAGAACGACGTGGTGACCATCGCCATGGGCCTCGCGGCCTCGATGGGTCAGTTCCTGCTCAGCGCGGGCACGCCCGGCAAGCGCTTCGCGCTGCCGAACGCCGAGATCCTGATCCACCAGCCCTCCGCCGGCCTGGCCGGCTCGGCCTCGGACATCAAGATCCACGCCGAGCGGCTGCTGCACACCAAGAGGCGCATGGCCGAGCTCACCTCGCAGCACACCGGCCAGTCGGTCGAGCAGGTCACCCGCGACTCGGACCGCGACCGCTGGTTCGACGCCTTCGAGGCCAAGGAGTACGGCCTCATCGACGACGTCATCCCCACGGCCGCGGGCATGCCGGGCGGCGGCGGCACCGGGGCGGCCTGAGCGGCCCACGGGAGCCCCACGGCCCCGTAGGACCCCCGTCGGGACCCGTTCCAGGGCCCGACGGCAGCCCCAGCAGCCCCGGCCGACCGCCTCAGCCCCTTTCCAGGAGACACCGTGAACGACTTCCCCGGCAGCGGCCTGTACGACCGCACCCGTGCCGAGTACACCGGCCCCGCGGCCGAGTCCCGCTACGTCATCCCGCGCTTCGTCGAGCGCACCTCCCAGGGCATCCGCGAGTACGACCCGTACGCGAAGCTCTTCGAGGAGCGCGTGATCTTCCTCGGCGTGCAGATCGACGACGCCTCCGCCAACGACGTCATGGCGCAGCTGCTGTGCCTGGAGTCGATGGACCCCGACCGGGACATCTCCGTCTACATCAACAGCCCCGGCGGCTCCTTCACCGCCCTCACGGCGATCTACGACACCATGCAGTACGTGAAGCCCGACGTGCAGACGGTCTGCATGGGCCAGGCGGCCTCCGCCGCCGCCGTGCTGCTCGCCGCCGGCACCCCCGGCAAGCGCATGGCGCTGCCGAACGCGCGCGTGCTGATCCACCAGCCGTACAGCGAGACCGGCCGCGGCCAGGTGTCCGACCTGGAGATCGCCGCCAACGAGATCCTCCGGATGCGCTCGCAGCTCGAGGACATGCTGGCCAAGCACTCCACCACGCCGGTCGACAAGATCCGCGAGGACATCGAGCGCGACAAGATCCTCACGGCCGAGGACGCGCTGAGCTACGGCCTGATCGACCAGATCATCACCACCCGGAAGATGGACAACTCCAGCCTGCGCTGACGCGTGGGGCCCGGGAGGCTGTATCGTCTGCCGCCCCTTGGCATGGTTCATGACGGTTCGCGTCGAAGCGAACCGTGCCAAGGGGGGCCCGAACGGGGGGCCCGGCAAGGTACCGTCGGACATAAGGCAGCACCAGGAGTCGCTGGACGTTGACGTCCAGGCGGTTCCCAGGCGAAGGGGAAGCACACCGTGGCACGCATCGGTGACGGCGGCGATCTGCTCAAGTGCTCGTTCTGCGGCAAGAGCCAGAAGCAGGTCAAGAAGCTCATCGCAGGGCCCGGTGTGTACATCTGCGACGAGTGCATCGACCTCTGCAACGAGATCATCGAGGAAGAGCTCGCCGAGACCAGTGAGGTCCGCTGGGAGGAACTTCCCAAGCCCCGCGAGATCTACGAGTTCCTCGAGGGATACGTGGTCGGCCAGGAATCGGCCAAGAAGGCCCTCTCCGTCGCCGTGTACAACCACTACAAGCGGGTCCAGGCGGGGGAGAACGGCGGCGCACAGAGCCGCGAGGACGCCATCGAGCTGGCGAAGTCCAACATCCTGCTGCTGGGCCCCACCGGCTCCGGCAAGACCCTCCTCGCCCAGACCCTCGCCCGCATGCTGAACGTCCCGTTCGCGATCGCGGACGCCACCGCCCTCACCGAGGCCGGGTACGTCGGCGAGGACGTCGAGAACATCCTGCTGAAGCTGATCCAGGCCGCCGACTACGACGTCAAGAAGGCCGAGACCGGCATCATCTACATCGACGAGATCGACAAGGTCGCCCGCAAGAGCGAGAACCCGTCGATCACGCGCGACGTCAGCGGCGAGGGCGTCCAGCAGGCCCTGCTGAAGATCCTCGAGGGCACCACCGCGTCCGTCCCGCCGCAGGGCGGCCGCAAGCACCCGCACCAGGAGTTCATCCAGATCGACACGACGAACGTCCTGTTCATCGTGGGCGGTGCCTTCGCGGGCCTGGAGAAGATCATCGAAGGCCGGGCCGGCGCCAAAGGCATCGGTTTCGGCGCGACGATCCGCTCCAAGCGGGAGATCGAGTCCAAGGACCAGTTCGAGCAGGTCATGCCGGAGGACCTGGTCAAGTTCGGCATGATCCCCGAGTTCATCGGCCGGCTCCCGGTCATCACCTCGGTCCACAACCTCGACCGCGAGGCCCTGCTCCAGATCCTGGTCGAGCCGCGCAACGCGCTGGTCAAGCAGTACCAGCGCCTCTTCGAACTCGACGGCGTGGAACTGGACTTCGAGCGCGAGGCCCTCGAAGCCATCGCCGACCAGGCCATCCTGCGCCAGACCGGCGCCCGCGGCCTGCGCGCCATCATGGAGGAAGTCCTCCAGGGCGTCATGTACGAGGTCCCGTCCCGCAAGGACGTCGCCCGCGTGGTCATCACCGCGGACGTGGTCCTCTCCAACGTCAACCCGACCCTGATCCCGCGCGACGCCCGCGGCCGCGGACCGGGCGAGCAGAAGACGGCGTAACGGCGGAGCGGCAACCGCCGTTCCCCCCACAGGTGAAGGGCCCCGGTCGAGCGACCGGGGCCCTTCACGCTTCACGTACCACGCCGGGACGCGCGACGTACTACGCCGGGACGCGCACGTCGTCGCGGAGCTTCGTGGTGATGTCCGCGGCGGCGTCCTTGGTGATGTCCTTGGTGTTGTCACCGGGGGAGACGACGACGACCGTGCTGTAGTCGGCCCAGATGCAGAACCAGTTGGTGGTCGGCTTCTTGGTGAGGTTGTTGTTGCCCTTGCCCGCCTGGCACTTCATGACCGCACCGTCGAGGTCGACCGCCTCGGGCTCGCCCACCAGCTCGGTCATGAGCTCGTTGGACGAGTTCTCCTTGGTCTCCTTCTTGATGTTGGCGAAGAGCTTGTCCACGGCCGCCTCGGGGTCCTCGACCTCGCCGTAGGCGCCGAGGAACGTCACGCCCTTCGCCTTGAGCAGCTCTTCCTTGCCGGGGATGTCGGCCGGGTCGGGGTCCGTGGGGTCGTACCTGCTGAAGTCGGCCGTCGAGTACTGGGCGCCCACCGACTTGCCGTTCTTCACACCGCCCTTGGCCAGGTCCTTGGTGGTACTGGAACTCGCGTCCTCGCCGGCCTCACCGACCCGCGTGTACTCGCCCATCACCTTCTCCGGCGCCGACAGCTTGTGCGGCCCGTCGTCCTTCAGATCGCCCGCGCCGCCGCCCCCGCCGATCACGAAGTACACGCCGACACCGATCGCCGCCACGACCGCCACCGTGCCGATGATCCAGCCGGCCTTCTTGGCGCTGCCGCCCGGCGGCGGGGGCTGGGGCGCGCCGTACGGGGCCTGGCCGTACGGGGGCTGGCCGTACGGGGGCTGCTGCGGCGGGACACCCTGGCCGGGCTGCGGCGGGTAGCCGTACCCGGGCTGGCCGGGCGGCGGAGCCTGCTGGGGGTAGCCGTAGCCGGGCTGCGGAGCCTGCGGCTGCTGGCCGTAGGGACCCGGCTGACCGTACGGTCCGGGCTGCTGGGGCTGCCCGTCGTACGGGCCCGGCTGGTTGTAGCTCATCGTCTGGGTTCCCCTCCAGATGCTTATGTGTCGTTGACATCCTGTCTCAGCAGTGGCGTGATCAGGCCATCGGGGGGTGCACCGTTACAAACGAATCGCGTTTCGGGACTGGGCCGTGACACCTCTAAACTGAGGCTCGTGACCGAGAACTCTCAGCAGCCGCAGCCGCCCACCTCCGAACTGCCGACCCAGTACGCGCCGGCCGATGTAGAGGGGCCGCTGTACGAGCGCTGGGTGGAGCGGGGCTACTTCGAGGCGGACGCGAAGAGCGACAAGCCCCCGTACACCGTCGTCATCCCTCCGCCGAACGTCACGGGCAGCCTGCACCTCGGCCACGCCTTCGAGCACACCCTCATCGACGCCCTGACCCGCCGCAAGCGCATGCAGGGGTACGAGACGCTGTGGCAGCCCGGCATGGACCACGCCGGCATCGCCACGCAGAACGTCGTCGAGCGGGAACTCGGCAAGGAGGGCAAGTCCCGGCACGACCTCGGCCGGGAGGCCTTCGTCGAGCGGGTCTGGCAGTGGAAGGGCGAGTCCGGCGGCCAGATCTCCGGGCAGATGCGCCGCCTCGGCGACGGTGTCGCCTGGTCCCGCGAGCGCTTCACGATGGACGAGGGGCTGTCCCAGGCCGTCCAGACCATCTTCAAGCGGCTCTACGACGACGAGCTGATCTACCGCGCCGAGCGCATCATCAACTGGTGCCCGCGCTGCCTGACCGCCATCTCGGACATCGAGGTCGAGTACCAGGACGACGACGGCGAACTCGTCTCCATGAAGTACGGCGACGGGGACGACACCATCGTCGTCGCCACCACCCGCGCCGAGACGATGCTCGGCGACACGGCCGTCGCCGTCCACCCCGAGGACGAGCGGTACAGGCACCTGATCGGCAAGCTCATCAAGCTGCCGCTGACCGATCGCTCCATCCCGGTCGTCGCCGACGAGCACGTCGACCCCGAGTTCGGCACCGGCGCCGTCAAGGTGACCCCGGCCCACGACCCGAACGACTTCGAGATCGGCCGCCGCCACGACCTGCCGTTCCTCACCGTGATGGACGAGCACGCCGTCATCACCGTCCACGGCCCCTTCCAGGGCCTGGACCGGCTCGAGGCCCGCTCCGCCATCGTCGCCGCGCTGCGCGCCGAGGGCCGGATCGTCGCCGAGAAGCGGCCCTACGTCCACAGCGTCGGCCACTGCTCGCGCTGCAAGACCACCGTCGAGCCGCGGCTGTCCATGCAGTGGTGGGTCAAGGTCGGCCCGCTGGCGAAGGCCGCCGGTGACGCCGTCCGCGACGGCAGGGTCACGATCCACCCGCAGGAGATGGAGAAGCGGTACTTCGACTGGGTCGACAACCTCCACGACTGGTGCATCTCCCGGCAGCTGTGGTGGGGTCACCGGATTCCCGTCTGGTACGGCCCGGACGGCGAGGTCGTCTGCGTCGGTCCCGACGACGAGGCCCCGACCGGTGAGGGCTGGCACCAGGACACCGACGTCCTCGACACCTGGTTCTCCTCCGGCCTGTGGCCCTTCTCGACGCTCGGCTGGCCCGAACAGACCGAATCGCTCGCGAAGTTCTACCCGAACTCCGTCCTGGTCACCGGCTACGACATCCTCTTCTTCTGGGTCGCCCGGATGATGATGTTCGGCCTGTACGCGATGGACGGCACCCCGCCGTTCCACACCATCGCCCTGCACGGCATGGTCCGCGACCAGTTCGGCAAGAAGATGTCGAAGTCCTTCGGCAACGCGGTCAACCCGCTGGACTGGATGGACAAGTACGGCAGCGACGCCCTCCGCTTCACCCTCGCGCGCGGCGCCAACCCCGGTGTCGACGTGCCGATCGGCGAGGACTGGGTCCAGGGCTCCCGCAACTTCGCCAACAAGATCTGGAACGCGACCCGCTTCGCCCTGATGAACGGCGCGACGGTGGACGGCCCGCTGCCCAACGCGTCGACGATGTCGTCCACCGACCGCTGGATCCTCTCCCGGCTCAACTCGGTCGTCGCCGAGGTCGACGCGTACTACGAGGACTTCCAGTTCGCCAAGCTGTCCGACGCCCTGTTCCACTTCGCGTGGGACGAGGTCTTCGACTGGTACGTCGAGCTGTCCAAGACGACGTTCCAGGCGGGCGGTGAACCGGCCGAGGTCAGCAAGCGGGTCCTCGGTGAGGTCCTGGACGTCACGCTGCGGCTGCTGCACCCGGTGGTCCCGTTCGTCACCGAGACGCTGTGGACGACGCTGACCGGCGGCGAGTCGGTCGTCATCGCCGACTGGCCCGAGGACAGTGCCTTCCGGGACGCCGGTGCCGAGCGGGAGATCGAGACCCTCCAGTCCGTCATCACCGAGGTCCGCCGCTTCCGCGCCGACCAGGGCCTGCAGCCCGGCCAGCGGGTCCCCGCCCGGCTCTCCCTCGACGGCTCGGCGCTCGCCCCGCACGAGGCGGCGATCCGCCAGCTGCTGCGCCTCCAGCCGGAGGGCGACGCGTTCACCGCGACGGCGACCCTGCCGGTGGCGGGCGTCGAGGTCGCCCTGGACCTGTCCGGGGTGATCGACTTCGAGGCGGAGCGCAAGCGCCTCACCAAGGACCTCGAGGCCGCGCAGAAGGAGCGCCGGCAGGCGGAGGCCAAGCTGGGCAACGAGGCGTTCCTGGCGAAGGCGCCCGACCACGTGGTCGACAAGATCCGCACGCGCCTCGCCAAGGCGGACGAGGACCTCGCCCGCATCGGGGCCCAGCTGGAGCGGCTCCCGAAGGCGTAGGGCCTCTGGTGCGGATCAGGCCGGCCCCCCGCGGGGGCCGGCCTGATCCGCACCGCCCCGTCCAGCGTCTCGCCGCGTTGTCGTCGGTCCAGGGGGCTCCTTCCCCGAGCTCTCGGTTCCTCCCCGGCTGCTGGGAGGCGCCACCGGAGGCGGGGAGAGCCCACTGGGCTCTCCCCGCCGGCTCGCGGCTCTCCCCGCCGGCTCGCGGCTCTCCCCGCCGGCTCGCGGCTCTCCCCGCCGGCTCGCGGCTCTCCCCGCCGGCTCGCGGCTCTCCCCGCCGGCTCGCGGCGCTCACCCACTGCCTCGCGGCGCTCACCCACTGCCTGAAGGGCGTGGGCGGCGCCCCCAGCACCGGACCCCCTCCCCGATCCGGCCCGATCCCAGCGAAAGACCCCGGCCCCGGGCCTCCCCACCTCCTCGAAAGCCCCCGGAGCCCGAGCGGTTCCGGGGGCTTTCGGCTGCCGTGAGGTGGATGCGGGCGGATACGTAGACTGGCCCCGTGAGCGACCTCCCCCCGAACGGCAACCACGACGACCACGACGACCGGCCGGACCCTCTCTACCCTCTCGACTCCTTCGAGGAGATCATCGAGGCGGAGACGCACCGGGACCCCGACCTCGCGGTGATCGAAGCCGGCAGCCGCACCCTGCGCACGCAGGGCGGCCCGCCCGAGTCCGACATCCCCGCGCGGCCGGAGGACCCCGAGGTCGCCCAGGCGCTGCGGGGGGTCGAGGGGGAACTGGCGACCCGCTGGGGCGAGACCAAGCTGGAGCCGTCCCTGAGCCGGATCGCCGCGCTGATGGACGTCCTGGGCGAGCCGCAGCGCGCGTACCCGTCGATCCACATCACCGGAACCAACGGCAAGACGTCCACCGCCCGCATGATCGAGGCCCTCCTCGGCGCCTTCGAACTGCGCACCGGGCGCTACACCTCGCCGCACGTCCAGTCGGTCACCGAGCGGATCAGCCTCGACGGCGCGCCGGTCTCCGCCGAGCGGTTCGTGGAGACGTACCGGGACATCGCGCCGTACGTCGAGATGGTCGACGCGCAGCAGGAGCACCGGCTGTCCTTCTTCGAGGTGCTCACCGGCATGGCGTACGCGGCCTTCGCCGACGCGCCGGTGGACGTCGCCGTGGTCGAGGTCGGCATGGGTGGCAGCTGGGACGCCACCAATGTGATCGATGGCAGCGTCGCCGTGGTGATGCCGATCGACCTCGACCACACCGACCGGCTCGGCACCACGCCCGCCGAGATCGCCACCGAGAAGGCCGGCATCATCAAGCCGGACGCGACGGTGATCATGGCCCAGCAGCCGGTCGACGCGGCCCAGGTGCTGCTGAGGAAGGCCGTCGGGGCCGACGCGACCGTGGCCCGGGAAGGGCTGGAGTTCGGCGTCGTCGCCCGGCAGGTCGCCGTCGGCGGCCAGCAGGTGACCCTGCGCGGCCTCGGCGGCGAGTACCCCGAGGTGTATCTGCCGCTGCACGGCGCCCACCAGGCGCACAACGCCGCCGTGGCGCTCGCCGCCGTGGAGGCGTTCTTCGGCGTCGGCGCCCAGCGCGCCGAGCCGCTGGACATCGACACCGTCCGCAAGGCCTTCGCCGCCGTCGCCTCACCGGGCCGGCTGGAGGTCGTACGCCGGTCGCCCACCGTCGTGCTGGACGCCGCCCACAACCCTGCGGGCGCGCGGGCCGCGGCCGGGGCGATCGGGGAGGCGTTCCAGTTCAGCCGGCTCATCGGCGTGGTCGGCGCGAGCGGCGACAAGAACGTGCGCGGGCTGCTGGAGGCCTTCGAGCCGGTCTTCGCCGAGGTCGTCGTCACGCAGAACTCCAGCCACCGCGCGATGGACGCCGACGAACTGGCGGGGATCGCCGTCGAGGTGTTCGGCGAGGACCGCGTCCAGGTCGAACCCCGGCTGCCCGACGCGCTGGAGGCGGCGATCACGCTCGCCGAGGAGGAGGGCGAGTTCACCGGCGCCGGTGTGCTCGTCACCGGTTCCGTCATCACCGTCGGCGAGGCCCGACTGCTTCTGGGGAAGGGCTGAGACACCGTGCGTACACTCTGCGCGTCGACCCTGATCAGCGAGTTCTTCGTCATCGGTTTCGCCGGACTGGTCGCGATGAAGGACCCGGACCTGGCGGTCGGCACCGTGTGGACGGTCTGCGGCATCGCCATGTTCCTGTCCGTGGCACTGTGCGGGGTGATCACCCGGCCCGGGGGCGTCGCCCTCGGCTGGGCCCTGCAGATCGCCCTGCTCGCCTCCGGCGTCTTCGTCCCGATGATGTTCATCCTGGGCGCGCTCTTCGCCGTGCTGTGGTGGGCCTCGGTGCACTACGGGCGGAAGATCGACGAGGCGAAGGCCCGGTTCGCCGCCCGAGCCGGGCAGTCTGACGCTGCGTGACAGGCCCTGAGTCCTGCCCGGTAACCTTCACACCACCCCGTACCACCCTTGAAACATCCCGTACCACCCTTGAAACATAAGGAGCTCCGCCGTGACCCAGCGCACCCTCGTCCTCCTCAAGCCCGACGCCGTCCGTCGTGGCCTGACCGGCGAGATCATCAGCCGCATCGAGCGCAAGGCCGGCTGGAAGCTCACCGCGCTGGAGCAGCGGACCCTGGACCGTGCCACTCTGGAGCAGCACTACGCGGAGCACGTCGGCCGCCCGTTCTACGAGCCGCTGATGGAGTTCATGGTCTCCGGCCCGGTCGTGGTGATGATCGTCGAGGGTGAGCGGGTCATCGAGGGCGTGCGCCAACTGGCCGGCCCGACCGACCCGGTCGCCGCGGCCCCGGGGTCGATCCGCGGGGACTTCGGTGTCATCGTCCGGGAGAACCTGATCCACGCCTCGGACTCCGAGGAGTCCGCCGAGCGCGAGGTGAAGATCTTCTTCCCGGACCGCGCCTGACGGCCGCGGGCAACACCGTTCGTGTCGGCCGCGTGTGACGGCCCCGCGGGTGTCGGCCGTGTCCGTCGATCGACGGTGTGCGTGACGGCCGTGCGTGTCGCTCGCCCGTGTAGGCCCATGTGGCGTAACCGCCGGGCATAACGAGTGCGTACGACGGTTGTGTACGACACGCGTACGGCAAGCGGTGCGAGGGCCGTGCGCGACGAGCACCCGCCGAGGCCGTGCATAACAATCGCATAGCGGCCGTGGGCTGCGGTTTTGGCCGCCTGGCGACGGTCTGGGGGCTTTGCCCCCAGACCTTTTTGACATACGAGCGGCGTTCGGGGGAACGAGTGCCCCCGATGGCCCGTCTCCACAAGCAACGGGACCCGCCATCTGATGACAATGGCGAAGACCCTCGCGCCGTGTTCGCGAAGGCGCGTCTACGATGGAAGCCTTCGCGTCACCGCACCCACCTCGCCTACCTGAAAAGCCCTCAAAAGCCAGTGGGAAGGCCAGACGAATCCTCATGGGGAACTCTATGTCGTTCATCGGCCGTGACATGGCTGTCGACCTCGGGACCGCCAACACGCTGGTGTACGTCAGGGGTCGCGGAATCGTACTCAATGAGCCGTCCGTCGTCGCGATCAACACCAATACGGGTGGCATCCTCGCGGTCGGGTCCGAGGCGAAGAAGATGATCGGGCGCACCCCCGGCAACATCGTTGCCGTCCGTCCGCTGAAGGACGGCGTCATCGCCGACTTCGAGATCACCGAGCGGATGCTCCGCTACTTCATCCTGAAGATCCACAAGCGGCGTCATCTGGCCCGCCCGCGGGTCGTCGTCTGCGTCCCCTCCGGCATCACGGGTGTGGAGCGCCGTGCCGTCATCGAGGCGTCGTCCCAGGCCGGCGCCCGCCAGGTGCACATCATCGAGGAGCCCATGGCCGCGGCGATCGGCTCCGGCCTGCCGGTCCACGAGGCCACGGGCAACATGGTGGTGGACATCGGCGGCGGCACCACGGAGGTCGCGGTCATCTCCCTCGGCGGCATCGTCACCGCCCAGTCCATCCGGGTCGCGGGCGACGAACTGGACAACGCGATCATCCAGTACGTCAAGAAGGAGTACTCCCTTCTGCTGGGTGAGCGTTCGGCCGAGCAGATCAAGATCACCATCGGTTCGGCGTACGACCTCGACTCCGACGAACACACCGAGATCCGCGGCCGGGACCTTGTCTCCGGGCTGCCCAAAACCGTGGTCATCTCCGCCGGCGAAGTCCGCAAGGCGATCGAGGAGCCCGTCAACTCGATCGTGGACGCCGTCAAGACCACCCTCGACAAGTGCCCGCCGGAACTGTCCGGCGACATCATGGACCGGGGCATCGTGCTGACCGGTGGCGGCGCTCTGCTGCGCGGTCTGGACGAGCGGCTGCGCCGGGAGACGGGCATGCCCATCCATATCGCCGAGGACCCGCTGGACAGCGTGGCGCTCGGTTCCGGAAAGTGCGTCGAGGAGTTCGAAGCGCTCCAGAAGGTGCTGGACGCCCAGCCGCGCAGATGACACAGCTCTTCGATTCCGCCGTACGGGACGATCTCCTCTCGTACGGCGGATCGTTGATATAGAGGCATGAGCTCCATCCATACTTTCCGGCAGTTCCCCAAGACCCCCGAACGTTCCCGACCACTCCCGCTCCTGACGACTACTGACGACTCCCGTTCTCGCTACCCGTTTCGACGAGGAAGGCACGGCCGCCGCACGTGAGGGACACACGAGAGAGCCGGCTGCTCCTGGTGCTGCTGATCACCACCGCTTTCGCACTGATCACGGTGGACATCCGCGGCGGAGAGGATTCACCGGTCGACGGTGCCCGGCAGGCCGCGGCCACGGTCTTCGGCCCGATCGAGAACGGAGTGTCCGGCGCGGTCGACCCGATCGGCAACGCGGTCGCCGCGGTCCGTGACTCCGGCGACCGGCACGACCGGCTCGCCGCACTCGAGCGGGAGAACGCCGCGCTCAAGGCCGAACTCGGCAGCGACGACCGCAACCGCAGCAGAACCAAGCAGCTCGACAAGGTGCTGAAGGTCGCCGGCCAGGGCCAGTACGGCATCAAGGGCGCCCAGGTCATCGCCATAGGAGCGGCCCAGGGCTTCTCCTGGACCATCACCATCGACGTCGGCGCCAACGACGGCATCGAGCGCGACATGACCGTCCTCAACGGCGACGGACTCGTCGGCCGGATCACCACCGTCGGCCCGCACACCGCCACCGTGCTGCTCGCCAACGACCCCGACTTCACCGTGGGCACCCGCATGGAGGCCGGCGACGAACTCGGCTTCGCCTCCGGCCAGGGCGACCGGCTCCTGCGCGTCGAACTCCTCAACGGCAAGGCCGAGATCAAGAAGGGCGACCGGCTGGTCACCTTCGGCTCCCAGGCCGACAAGCCGTTCGTGCCCGGCGTCCCCGTCGGCACCGTCTCCCGCGTCGACCCCTCCGGCGGCGACCTCACCCGCACCCTCTACGTCACGCCGTTCGTCAGCTTCAGCAAGCTCGACATCGTCGGCGTCGTCGTCCAGGCCCCGAAGAAGGATCCGCGCGACACGGTGCTGCCCGAGAAGCCGAAACCGACGCCCACCCCGACCGTCACGGTGACCGTCACCCCGTCCGCCCCTGCCGACGGCCAGCGCCAGCAAGAGCAGTAGGAGCTGTCACCCCATGCGCGTCAACCGGATCCTGCTCTCCAGCTCGCTGATCGTCGTCGCCCTGGTGATCCAGGTGAGCGTCCTCGCCCGCCTCCACCTCCCGGGCGCTGTCCCCGACCTGCTCCTCCTCACCGTCCTCGGCCTCGCCCTGGTCTACGGTCATGTCGGCGGCTCCCTCGTCGGCTTCGGTGCCGGGCTCCTCGCCGACCTCGCACCGCCCGCCGACCACGCCGCCGGCCGCTACGCCCTCGTGCTGTGCGTCATCGGCTACCTCGCCGGGCTGGTCAAGCCCGAGTCCGGCCAGGTGAGATCGGTGACCGGCCCCATGGCCGTGGTGGTCGCCGCCGCGGTCGGTTCCACCCTGCTCTACGCCGGCGTCGGTGCCCTCGTCGGTGACACCGCCGCCCGCCATGTCGGCCTCGGCGGACTGCTCTTCAGCGCCGCCCTGTACGACCTGCTGCTCGCCCCGTTCGTCGTCCCCGGTGTCATGGCCCTGGCCCGCCGCGCGGAGAACGATCCGCTCGCCGAGAACAGCTCCGCCAAGTCCGCAGATGTCGCCTCCGGCTGGAGCTCCGGCGGCACCGGGCTGCGCATCGGCGCCCAGCGGGGCCTTCGCGCGAAGGCGGCGCGGGCACGGGTGGCCCGCGCGGGCCGCATCAAAGGGGTGAAGCGCCTTTGACCTCGCGGGACTTCAGCGGACAGGATTTCACCGGAAAGGGTGAACGGCGGCGGAACCCCGCCGGGCGGCCCCGCCGTTCATCACTCGTACACGCGGCACTCGCACGCCCAGCGGCCGCACGCCCAGCAGTCGTACACGCACCGCCGTACGCGCGCGGAGAGGAGGAGGAAGCCGCGTGACCAACATTCCCGAGACCGGGCGCAGCACACGGGTCCAGATCCGGCTCGTCGTCATCCAGGTCCTCGTTCTCTCTCTCCTCGGCACCCTCGGCGGGCGCCTGTGGTACCTCCAGATCCGCGAGGGCGCCGAGTACGCCAAGAAGGCCTCCGGCAACCACGTCCAGCAGGTCGTCCGGCCCGCGGTCCGCGGCTCCATCCTGGACGCCCGCGGAGTGGCCCTCGCCGACAACGAGACCCGGCTGGTCGTCTCCGCCTCCCGCACCGAGCTCATGAAGATGCGGGACGACGGCAAGGCGGTCCTCACCAAGCTCGCCGGTGTCCTCGGCATGCCCGCCAAGGACGCCATCGAGAAGGTCCGGCTGTGCGACGCCGAGACCCCCCAGCCCTGCTGGAACGGCTCGCCGTACCAGCCCATCCCCATCACCGACGAGGCCACCGCCAAGCAGGCCCTGCAGATCCGCGAGCGCGCCGAGGACTTCCCCGGTATCACCGCGGAGCCCCAGGCCGTACGCCGGTACGCGGCACCCGGGCAGGCCAACACCGCCCAGGTCCTCGGCTACCTCTCGCCCGTCACCGACGAGGAACTCCAGAAGGCGCAGGACACCGAAGCGCCGTACCTGCGCTCCGACCAGGTCGGCCGCTCCGGCCTCGAGCGCGAGTACGACAAGGAACTGCGCGGCAAGGCCGGCGTCACCCGCTACGAGGTCGACAACCTCGGCCGGGTCATCGGTGAGGCCGAGGCCGACGCCGCCGAACCCGGCGCCAACCTCGTCACCAGCATCGACGCCCGTGTCCAGCGGGTCGCCGAGTACGAGCTGAACGAGGCGATGAAACAGGCCCGCAAGGAGATGGACCGCAACACCAGCCGCCTCTACGAGGCCGACTCGGGCGCCGTCGTCGTCATGGAGGCCAAGACCGGCCGGGTCGTCGCGATGGCCTCCAACCCGAGCTACGACCCCAACGCCTGGGTCGGCGGCATCTCCGGCAAGGACTACGCCAACCTCACCGGCAAGGACTCCAACTACCCGCTGCTGAACCGCGCCATCCAGGGCCAGTCGGCCCCCGGCTCCATCTTCAAGGTCATCCCGACCGCCGCCGCGATCAACGCCGGGTACTCCTTCGACGGGCCCTACGAGTGCTCCAGCTCGTACTCCATCGGCGGCCAGGTCTTCAAGAACTTCGAGTCCCAGGACCACGGCGCCATCAGCCTCGGCCGTGCCCTCGAGGTCTCCTGCGACACCGTCTTCTACCGCCTCGCCCACGAGGAGTGGAAGCGCGACGGCGGCAACAAGCCGAAGAAGAACGCCAAGGACTGGTTCTACAAGACCTCCCACCAGTTCGGCCTCGGCGAGCCGACCGGCATCGACCTGCCCAACGAGGTCACCGGCCGGATCCCCGACCGCCAGTGGAAGCTCGCCTACTGGGAGGCCAACAAGGACGCCTGGTGCAAGTCCGGCAAGAAGGGCGGCAACTACGTCGAGCAGATCGCCTACGAGAACTGCCTCGAAGGCAACCGCCTGCGCGCCGGTGACTCCGTCAACTACTCCATCGGCCAGGGCGACACCCTCGTCACCCCCATCCAGATGGCCTCCGTCTACGCGGCCATCGCCAACGGCGGAACGCTCTACCAGCCCACCGTCGGCAAGGCCGTCATCAGCCCCGACGGCAAGCAGGTCACGGAGATCGAGCCCGAGGCGAAGCGCAAGCTGCCGGTGACCAAGAAGACCCTCGCGGAAATAGACGGAGCCCTCGAGGGAGTCGCCACCCGCGGTACGGCCGCCTGGCGGTTCGGCGGCTGGCCGCAGGACGAGATCCCGATGCACGCCAAGACCGGTACCGCGGAGGTCTACGGAAAGCAGACCACTTCCTGGTTCGCCACCTACACCAAGGACTACTCGGTCGTCATGACGATCTCCCAGGGTGGTACCGGCTCCGGCGCCTCGGGCCCCGCCGTGCGCAACATCTACAACGCGCTGTACGGCGTCTCCCCGGACGGCGCCATCGACAAGAAGAGGGCACTGCTGCCCACCCCGCAGAAGACGCTGCCCAAGGTCAGGACGGACGGCACCATCGTCTCCCCGAAGATCTCCAAGGACCCGGCCAAGGACCAGAGGGCCGCCGCGGAGAACAAGCAGGCACCCGACGGCCAGGTTCAGGACCAGGGCGCGACCACGACCACGCCCCCGCCCGCCGATCGCGACACCCGCCGCCGCGACGCACGGCGCGGAGGCACACGACGGGGCGGCGGCAGACAGGGTGACCGACCGTCGGGCGACGGACGACAGGGGGACGGACGGTCGCCCGCCGGACGTCGGCGCGGGGTCCTCCGGGCGCGCCGCGCGGCAGACCGGAGGTCGGCGACATGACCGGCGGAGTCAACAGCTTCCACATCTCCGGATACGGACCCGAGCGGGCCGGCTGGACGCGGCTCTTCGCCCGCGACTCCCTGGCCCGGCGCCTCGACTGGCCGATACTGCTGGCCGCGATCGCCCTGTCGCTGCTCGGCTCCCTCCTGGTCTTCTCGGCGACCCGCAACCGCACCGAGATCAACCAGGGCGACCCGTACTACTTCCTGATCCGGCACTGGCTGAACACCGGCATCGGCCTGGCCCTGATGATCGCCATGCTCTGGCTCGGCCACCGCGCCCTGCGCACCGCCGTGCCGGTCCTCTACGGCTTCTCGATCCTGCTGATCCTGCTGGTGCTCACCCCGCTGGGCTCCACCATCAACGGCGCCCACTCCTGGATCAAGCTCGGCGGCGGCTTCTCGGTCCAGCCCTCCGAGTTCGTGAAGCTCACGATCATCCTGGGCATGGCGATGCTGCTCGCCGCCCGGGTCGACGCGGGCGACAAGCCCTATCCCGACCACCGCACGGTCCTCCAGGCACTCGGACTGGCCGCCGTCCCCATGCTGATCGTGATGCTGATGCCCGACCTCGGGTCGGTCATGGTCATGGTCGTCATCGTGCTCGGCATCCTGCTCGCCTCCGGCGCCTCCAACCGGTGGATCTTCGGCCTGATCGGCACCGGCGCGATCGGCGCGATCACCGTCTGGCAGCTCGGGGTGCTCGACGAGTACCAGATCAACCGCTTCGCCGCCTTCGCCAACCCCGAGCTCGACCCCGCCGGCGTCGGCTACAACACCAACCAGGCCCGCATCGCCATCGGCTCCGGCGGTCTCACCGGCTCCGGACTCTTCGAGGGCTCGCAGACCACCGGCCAGTTCGTGCCCGAGCAGCAGACCGACTTCGTCTTCACCGTCGCCGGAGAGGAACTCGGCTTCGTCGGCGGCGGGCTCATCATCGTCCTGCTCGGCATCATCCTGTGGCGCGCCTGCCGCATCGCCCGCAACACCACCGACCTGTACGGCACCATCGTCGCCGCCGGCATCGTCGCCTGGTTCGCCTTCCAGGCCTTCGAGAACATCGGCATGACCCTCGGCATCATGCCGGTCACCGGTCTGCCCCTGCCGTTCGTGTCCTACGGCGGTTCGTCGATGTTCGCGGTGTGGCTGGCCGTGGGCCTCCTGCAGTCGGTCAGACTGCAACGCCCGCTGTCCGCTTAACCCGACCCGGCCGACCCGGCTGATTCGGCCGACCTGGCCGACCCGGCTGACCCGGCTGATTCGGCCGACCTGGCCGACCCGGCTGACCCGGCTGATTCGGCCGACCTGGCCGACCCGGCCGACCCGGCCGACCCGGCTGACTGATTCGGCCGACCTGGCCGACCCGGCTGGCCTGGCTGATTCGGCCGACCTGGCCGACCCGGCCGACCCGGCTGGTCCGGCTGGTCCGGCCGACCTGGCCGACCTGGCCGACCCGGCTGGCCTGGCTGATTCGGCCGACCTGGCCGACCCGGCTGGCCTGGCTGATTCGGCCGACCTGGCCGACCCGGCCGACCCGGCTGGTCCGGCTGGTCCGGCCGACCTGGCCGACCTGGCCGACCTGGCCGACCCGGCTGGCCTGGCTGATTCGGCCGACCTGGCCGACCTGGCCGACCCGGCTGGTCCGGCTGGCCTGGCCGATCTGGCTGATCTGGCCGACAGGCCTCCCTCGTTCGCCTGGTTTCCCCGGCACCGACCGGGGAAACCGGTCGGTGAGACCACCGGCGACGAGTAGATTCGGGTCATGGCGGACACAAAACGAGAAGTCGAGCGAAAGTACGAGGTCGGCGACAACGGACTCCCCGACCTGACCGGCGTTCCCGGTGTCGAGTCCATCGTCGACCGGGGTGTGGCCCACCTCGACGCCACCTACTACGACACCGCCGACGAGCGCCTCGCCGCCGCCTCCCTCACCCTCCGCAGGCGCACCGGCGGCTCCGACGCCGGCTGGCACCTGAAGTTCCCCGTGGCTCCCGGAGTGCGCGACGAGATCCACGCCCCGCTCTCCGACACCGTCCCGGAGAGCCTCGCCCGGCTCGTCCGCTCCCGCGTCCGCAGCACCGAACTGAGCCCCGTGGTCCGGCTGCGCTCCGACCGGGACCTGCGCCACCTCCTCGACGCCGCCGGCGAGCTCCTCGCCGAGATCAGCGTCGACGCCGTGCGCGCCGAACGTCTCACCGGCGACGGCGGCACCGCCCAGTGGACCGAGATCGAGGTCGAACTCGCCGACGACGGCGACCCCGCCTTCCTCGACAAGGTCGACAAACGGCTCCGCAAGGCGGGCATCCGCCCGTCGAAGGCGCCCTCCAAGCTGGCGCGAGCCCTCGCCGAGACCGCACCGACCGGCCTTTCCGAGGACGTCGCTCCCGTTCCCGCAACCGCCCCGGCCGCGGCACCGAAGCAGAAGCACCGAAGCCGCCCGGTCGGGAAACCCGTCACCGCCGGCGACCACGTCCTCGCCTACGTCCGCGCCCAGCGGGACGCGCTCGTCGAACTCGACCCCGCCGTACGCCAGGACGTACCCGACTCCGTGCACCGCATGCGGGTCGCCACCCGCCGCCTGCGCAGCACCTTCCGCTCCTTCCGGTCCGTCCTGGACCGGAGGACCACCGACCCGATCGGCGTCGACCTGAAGTGGCTGGCCGCCGAACTCGGCCTGGACCGCGACCAGGAAGTACTCGCCGAGCGCCTGCTGTCGGCCCTGGACGAACTGCCCGACGCCCTCGTCTCCGGCCCCGTCCGCGGGCGGCTGACCGCTTGGTCCGAGACCGGCCACAGAGGAGCCCACGGCAAGGTCACCGCCGTCCTCGACTCCCGCCGCTACCTCACCCTGCTCGACACCCTCGACGCCCTGCTGGCCGACCCGCCCCTGCGGAAGAAGGCCGCGGGCGACCCGGACAAGGTCCTCGCCAAGGCCGTGAGCAAGGACCTCGCCAAGGTGTCCGGCCTCGTCGCCCAGGCCCTGGACCTCCCACCCGGCCACGACCGCGACGTCGCCGTCCACGAGGCCCGCAAGAAGACCAAGCGCACCCGCTACGCCGCCGAGGCAGCCGGCCCGGCCCTCAAGGCTCCCGCCATGGACCTGGTCAAGAACATGAAGGCGCTCCAGAGCCTGCTCGGCGACCACCAGGACAGCGTCATGGCCCGCCGGACCCTGCGCGAACTGTCCGCCGTCGCCCACGCGGCGGAGGAGAGCACCTTCACATACGGGGTGTTGTACGGACACGAGGAACGCCGCGCGGAGATCACCGAGGCGGCGCTCCCGAAAACCTGGACATCCATCAGGAACAGCACCGACTTCTGACGCCGTCCACCGCCTCCGGCCGGCATGCGGGGGAACCTCCCCGGCCGGGTTAGGCTGGATGGTCACCCGCCCCCAGCCCCGGCCGGGGGACCCCAGCCCGCACACAAAGGTTCCCGAGATGCCTGCCGAAGCCGCCGAGTCTGTGTTCCCACAGCTCGAAGCTCTGCTCCCGCATGTGCAGAAGCCGATCCAGTACGTCGGCGGAGAGCTCAACTCCACGGTCAAGCCTTGGGACAGCTGTGACGTCCGCTGGGCGCTCATGTACCCCGACGCGTACGAGGTCGGACTGCCCAACCAGGGCGTCATGATCCTCTACGAGGTGCTCAACGAGCAGGACGGCGTCCTCGCCGAACGCACCTACAGCGTCTGGCCGGACCTGGAGGAGCTGATGCGCGAGCACCGCGTCCCCCAGTTCACGGTCGACAGCCACCGCCCGGTCAAGGCCTTCGACGTGTTCGGCCTGAGCTTCTCCACCGAGCTCGGCTACACCAACATGCTCACCGCCCTGGACCTGTCCGGCATCCCGCTCGAGGCCAAGGACCGCGGCCTGGACGACCCGATCGTCATGGCCGGCGGCCACGCCGCGTTCAACCCCGAGCCGATCGCCGACTTCATCGACTGCGCCGTCCTCGGCGACGGCGAACAGGCCGTCCTCGAGGTCACCCGGATCGTCCGCGCCTGGAAGGAGGAGGGCCGCCCCGGCGGCCGCGAGGAACTCCTCTTCCGCCTGGCCAGGACCGGCGGCGTGTACGTCCCCGGCTTCTACGACGTCGAGTACCTCCCCGACGGCCGCATCGCCCGCGTCGTACCGAACAGGTCGGGCGTGCCGTGGCGCGTCTCCAAACACACGGTCATGGACCTCGACGAGTGGCCCTACCCCAAGCAGCCCCTCGTCCCGCTCGCCGAGACGGTGCACGAGCGCATGTCGGTGGAGATCTTCCGCGGCTGCACCCGCGGCTGCCGCTTCTGCCAGGCCGGCATGATCACCCGCCCGGTGCGCGAGCGCTCCATCACGGGCATCGGCGACATGGTCGAGAAAGGGCTCCGCGCGACCGGCTTCGAGGAGGTCGGCCTCCTCTCCCTCTCCTCCGCCGACCACTCGGAGATCGGCGACATCGCCAAGGGTCTCGCCGACCGCTACGAAGAGGACAAGATCGGCCTCTCGCTGCCCTCCACCCGCGTCGACGCCTTCAACGTGGACCTGGCCAACGAGCTGACCCGCAACGGCCGCCGCTCCGGTCTCACCTTCGCCCCCGAGGGCGGCTCGGAGCGCCTGCGCAAGGTCATCAACAAGATGGTCTCCGAGGACGACCTGATCAGGACCGTCGCCACGGCCTACGGCAACGGCTGGCGGCAGGTGAAGCTGTACTTCATGTGCGGCCTGCCCACGGAGACCGACGACGACGTCCTCCAGATCGCCGACATGGCGATGAACGTCATCCAGAAGGGCCGTGAGGTCTCCGGCTCGGGCGACATCCGCTGCACGGTCTCGATCGGCGGCTTCGTCCCCAAGCCGCACACCCCCTTCCAGTGGGCCCCGCAACTGTCGGCCGAGGAGACGGACGCCCGCCTGACCAAGCTGCGCGACAAGATCCGCGGCGACAAGAAGTACGGCCGCTCCATCGGTTTCCGCTACCACGACGGCAAGCCCGGCATCATCGAGGGCCTGCTCTCCCGCGGCGACCGCCGCGTCGGCGCGGTCATCCGCGCGGTCTACGAGGACGGCGGCCGCTTCGACGGCTGGCGCGAGCACTTCTCCTACGACCGCTGGATGCGCTGCGCCGACAAGTCCCTGGCCCAGTTCGGCGTGGACCTCGACTGGTACACCACCCGCGAACGCGCCTACGAGGAGGTCCTCCCCTGGGACCACCTCGATTCCGGTCTCGACAAGGAATGGCTCTGGGAGGACTGGCAGGACGCCCTCGACGAAACAGAGGTCGAGGACTGCCGCTGGACCCCGTGTTTCGACTGCGGCGTGTGCCCTCAGCTCGACACAAGTATTCAAATCGGACCGACGGGAAAGAAGTTGCTCCCGCTGACGGTGAAGAACACGGCACCCGCCCCCAGCGGTGCGACGTCCTGAGACGTTCGTCCTGAGACGTTCAGTGGGCCCACTCCGGAACATCGGAGTGGGCCCACCGGCGTTCGCGGCCTGCGACGGGGTGCGGTGTTACGGCCGTGCCGTGTCAGATGTGGGGGTCAGGGCCTGCTCGGGCGGGTGGGTGGTGAGGAGGGGCGGGAGGACGGCTTCCAGGTCGTCCAAGGCCCTTCTGGCGATGGTGATTCGGGTGCGCAGGTCCACGGCGGGGTCCGGGGCGGGTGACTCGGAGGTGGGGGAGAGGGGCGGGGGAGCGGCGGGAGCGGGGGACTGTTCGCGTTCCAGTTCGCGGGCTTCCTCCAAGGAGTTGAGGACGACTCCGATGAGGACGTTGACCAGGACGAACGAGGCGATCAGTACGTAGGAGGCGTAGTAGACGATGCTCCAGCGGGAGACCTCCAGGCCCGCGTGGACGGCGTCCCCGAGGCCGTCCAGGGTCATCAGCAGGAAGAGGGTGAGGGCGGCGCGGCCGAGTGAGCCGTACTGGCCCGGGTTCGCCTCGCTGAAGAAGACCCAGCCGACCATGGCATAGACGTACAGCAGGAGCGCGCCCACCAGCAGGAAGCTGACGGTGCCGGGCAGACTGCGGGCCACCGCCACGATGACGATGCGCAGTTGGGGCAGGAAGCGGGCGGTGCGCAGGACGCGGGCGAGTCGCAGGAGCCGCAGGACGGTGGTGTTCTCGCGGACGAGGGGCAGGAACGCGCAGACGACGACGGCCAGGTCGAAGAGGTTCCAGGGGTCGCGGAAGAAGTCGCGGGGGTGGTCGGCGTGGGCGCAGGCGCGCACGGCTATCTCGGCGGTGAAGGCGGCGAGGCAGAGGTGTTCGGCGAGGCGTAACCAGTGGTGCCAGTCCCGGGTGAGTCCGCTGTAGGTCTCGGCTCCGAGCAGGACCGCGTTGACGATGATCAGGGTGAAGACGGACAGGGCGAACCAGCGGGCTTCGGTGAGGGCGCGGGCCCTCTGCGCCAGGACGTGGCGCAGGGATCGGGGCATGGCGCCCGTGGGGGCAGGGTGGTCGTTCATCGTGCTCTATCTGCTCCTTCGTGCCGCGCGCCATGCCCGTGGTGCGGACGGGGCGGAGGGTTTGCGCGGTGGTGACACTCCAGAGCCGATTTCTACAGCATTGTAGATGTGGTGTGCATGGGGTGTGGGTGTTCTGACGTGGGGGCGGAGAGAACCCGCGCCGTCGCCGGTGCATCCGTACGGGCTGCCGGTGCGTCTTCACCGCCATGGACCTGGAGAAGCCGGATGCCGAAAGACAGACCCCGTCCGCGCGGCGGCCGGCGCGACAGCGGTCGGAGCCGGAGGCGGCGGGCGAGGGATGTCTGGTCGTGGCGATGCGCCTGCCGGTGCGCGTCGTCGTGTTCCTCGTGGTCCTGCCGGTGCGGCTGGCGTGGGACGCGTGTGCCGTCGCCGCGCGGTGGCTGGGCCGCGCCGTGTTCCGTCCGCTGGGGCGAGCACTGCTGTGGGCCGGGCGCGCAATCTTCGTGTGGCCGCTGGTGGGGCTGTGGCGGTATGTCCTCGTGCCGCTCGGCAGTGCGCTCGCCCGGCTCGGGAACCTGCTGGTCGTCGTGCCCGCCGGGTGGCTGTACGCGCGCGTGCTGACGCCCTTCGGGCACGGGGTCATGTGGGTGCTGCGCGGGATCGTGGCCGTCCTGGCCGCGCTCGGGCGCGGGGTGTCCACGGTCCTCGCCCGGCTCGGGAACCTGCTGGTCGTCGTGCCCGCCGGGTGGCTGTACCGGTACGCGCTCGTGCCGGCCGGGCTCGCGCTGGTGTGGCTGTACGCGCGCGTGCTGACGCCCTTCGGGCACGGGGTCATGTGGGTGCTGCGCGGGATCGTGGCCGTCCTGGCCGCGCTCGGGCGCGGGGTGTCCACGGTCCTCGCCCGGCTCGCGCGCTACCTCGTCGTCGTGCCCTGCGGGTGGCTGTACACGTGGGTGCTCACGCCCGTCGGACATGCCGTCGCCTGGTGCGCCATGGGGCTGGTACGACTGGTGAGCATGCTCGTCACCGGCATCGGTGCGGGGCTGTACTGGATCACCCGGATCCTGTTCGTGCTGCCCCTGCTCGCCGTGTGGCGCTGGGTTCTGGTGCCGGTGGGGCGGGTGCTCGCCGTCGTCGCGCGGGAGATCTGGAACGCCCTCGGGCATGCCTGGCGGGTCGCCGGGTACGTCTCGCTCGCGGTGGGGCGGTTCCTGAGGGAGCTCTTCCGGTGGGTCGTCGTGGAACCGGTGCGCTGGGTGTACGCGCGTGTGCTGACGCCGGTGGGACATGTGGTGCGGGACGTGGTGCTGCGGCCCGCCGCCACGGCGGCGCGTGCCGTGGGGCGGGCCGTACGGGAGTCCCTCGCCTCCGCGCGCCTGACGCTGCGGCAGGCGCGCGCCGACCTCCGCCGGGTGCTGGTCGGGGAACAACGGCCGGCACGGGGCGAGGACCGACGGGAACCTATCGGCGGTGACACGCGTACTCTTGGTAGCAGTACGACCGCACTCACGAAGGACTGAACGACACTGGGCAAGCGACAGCCCGAAGGCCCGCCGCCCGCACCCGCGGTGCAGCGCATCCGACTGCGCTACACCAAGCGCGGCCGCCTCCGGTTCACCAGCCACCGTGACTTCCAGCGTGCCTTCGAGCGCGCGCTGCGCCGTGCCGAGGTGCCGATGGCGTACTCGGCGGGGTTCACGCCGCACCCGAAGGTGTCGTACGCCAATGCCGCACCCACCGGCACGGGCAGTGAGGCGGAGTACCTCGAGATCGCGCTCACCCAGGAGCGCGATCCGGAACTGCTCAGAACGCTCCTCGACGAGTCGCTGCCCACCGGCCTCGACATCGTGGAGGCGGCCGAGGCCCGCACCTCGGGGCTCGCCGACCGGCTCACAGCCTCGGTGTGGGAGCTGCGGCTGGACGGTGTCGACGCCGAGGAGGCCCGCCGAGCGGTGGGCGCCTTCAACACGGCGGAGACCGTCGAGGTGCAGCGCCGGACGAAGAACGGCGTCCGTACGTTCGACGCCCGTTCCGCGGTCGTGAAACTGGAGAGTGCGGAAACGCCCTCTTCACCGGCTGATAGGCCGACCGGCCGGCCCTGTGCGATACTGCGGCTGGTTGTTCGGCACGTGACGCCTGCCGTTCGACCCGACGACGTCCTGTCCGGTCTCCGCGCCGTGGCCGATCTGGCGCCGCCGGTCCCCGCAGCGGTGACCAGGCTGGCGCAGGGGCTGCTCGATGAAGAGACCGGCACGGTGACCGACCCGCTCGCGCCCGACCGCGAGGCAGCAGCGACCGAGCCGCATCCGGCCGGTGCCACTGCCACCGCGACGGTGCCGGCGTAAGGAATTCCGCGTAGGGACGGACGTCGTAGCGTTGCCCTCGTACCTCGGGAGCCACCTGGGTCGGGCAGCGCACCCACCACAAGACTTTCGCCAGGCCGTGCGCATTCGGTGTACGGAACCGGTGAGACAGGACACAGAGAGTTCCCGTGCGGCGCCCGCGCCCCGGACGGCGGTACACGCGCTTCGCGCGAACCGCGGACGTCACCGGCATCGCCGGACCAGGTGCGGCGCCCGGGAGCCTGACGGGAGAAACCCCCGCATGCTCGAACCGACCGAGCCCACAGAGGGCTCCGAACCGAACAGCCCCAGCGACACCCTGCCGCCGCGCCGCCGGCGCCGGGCCGCGTCCCGCCCGGCCGGCCCGCCCGGGACGGCCCCCAGTACGGCGGATGAGACGACCGCCCCGGCCATACCGGCCGCCGAGCCGCTCGACGAGAACGACGAGCTCGCGGCCGAGGAAAGCACCGGGACCGACACGGCCGCATCCTCCGAGCCGGTGACGGCCCGGACCGAGGCGCCGACCGAAGCGGACGCCGCTCCACGCAGGCGCCGTCGTGTGGTGCGCCGGCCGGCCTCGTCCGCGGGCGAGCCGGAGGCGGCGGACGCCGCCGAGACCGTCGTACCGGCGACCGAGACCCCGGCCGTGCCGAACGTTCCGGCCGCAGAGCCCGCCGAGCCGGCCGCGGAAGCGGCCCCGCCGCGTGCGCGCCGTCGTGCCACGCGCCGTGTGACCTCGCCGACGGCCACCGTCGGCGGAACCACCGAACCGGCACAGAGCGCCGTGACCGCGGACAGCCCGCAGGCCGCCGACACCGCGGTTGCCTCCGACACCGCCGCCCCCGCGGAGGCCGCACCCGAGGACACCGCCGAGACCGCCGTCGCCGACGACGCGGCTCCCCGCCGTACCCGGCGTCGTGCCTCGCGCCGTGCCTCCGCCCCCGCGACCGCCGAGGCGGTGCAGGCAGCTCCGTCCGCCGAGGCCGCCGCCGAGGAGGCGAAGGCTCTCGTGACCGAGACCACCGGAGAGACCCCGAAGCCCCCCACGGCGTCCGAGACGTCCGAGGTGCCCGAGGAGCCTGCCGCGGACGACGCCGCTCCGCGCCGCCGTCGCCGTACGGTCCGCAAGGCCGCCGCCGGGTTCGCCGAGCCCGCCCGGTCCGCCGCAGGGTCGGCCGGGGCCGCCGAGGCCAGGACGTCGAAGCGTCCCGCACGTCCTCCGGTCGCCGTCTTCCAGGCTCCCGTGTTCACCGAGCCCCAGTTCCAGACCGCGGAACGGGCCGCCGCCGAAGCGGCCGCCGAGGCCGTCGGCACGGTGGAGCCCGATGAGCCGGAGGAGACCGAGGAGCTCCCGGAGGAGCAGCCCGTCGCCTCCCGGCGCCGGCGCCGTCGCCGGGGCGCCGCGGCCGAGGCCGAGGCGGCACCGGCCGCCCAGGCCGCTTCCGGCGGCAGCACCCGTATCGAGCCCGCTGTGGAGGCCCGCGCCGAGGACGAGGCGGACGCCGACGCGGACGCCGACGAGCAGGCCGAGGACCACGCGGACGACGACCAGGACGAGCACGAGAGCCCCGGCTCCCGCCGTCGCCGCCGCCGGGGTGGCCGTCGCCGCAGGCGCGGCGAGTCCGCCGACACCGAGGCCGACGCCGAGGACGGCGAGCCCGGGGACGACGGCGAACAGGACGCCGAGGACACCGCCGACGGGTCCGCCGACGACGCGGAGGACACCGACGAGTCGGACGAGGACCGTGACGACACGGGCGCCGCGGGCGGCTCCAGCAGCAGCCGGCGCCGCCGTCGCCGGCGCCGTCGGGCCGGGGACAGCGGTGGCGAGGCCGAGGCCTCCGGAGACGATCCCGAGCGCACCGTCGTCAAGGTCCGCGAGCCGCGCAAGGCCTTCGAGCCGTCGGACGAGGTGCAGTCCATCAAGGGCTCCACGCGTCTGGAGGCGAAGAAGCAGCGCCGCCGGGAAGGCCGTGAGCAGGGCCGCCGACGCGTCCCGATCATCACCGAGGCCGAGTTCCTGGCCCGTCGCGAGGCCGTCGAGCGCGTCATGGTGGTCCGGCAGTACGGCGACCGTACGCAGATCGGCGTCCTGGAGGACGGCGTGCTCGTCGAGCACTACGTCAACAAGGAGCAGGCCACCTCGTACGTCGGCAACGTGTACCTCGGCAAGGTGCAGAACGTGCTGCCGTCGATGGAGGCCGCCTTCATCGACATCGGCAAGGGCCGCAACGCCGTGCTCTACGCCGGTGAGGTCAACTTCGGGGCGCTGGGCATGGCCAACGGTCCGCGCCGGATCGAGGCCGCGCTGAAGTCCGGCCAGTCGGTCCTCACCCAGGTGACGAAGGACCCGATCGGACACAAGGGCGCCCGTCTGACCAGCCAGGTCTCCCTCCCGGGCCGCTACCTCGTGTACGTCCCCGAGGGCTCGATGACCGGTATCAGCCGCAAGCTGCCCGACACCGAGCGGGCCCGGCTGAAGAGCATCCTCAAGAAGGTCGTCCCCGAGGACGCGGGCGTCATCGTGCGCACCGCCGCCGAGGGCGCGAGCGAGGACGAGCTGCGCCATGACGTCGAGCGGCTGCAGGCACAGTGGGAGGACATCAAGAAGAAGTCCAGGAGCGGCGGCAGCTCGAACGCGCCGACGCTGCTGTACGGCGAGCCGGACATGACCGTCCGGGTCGTGCGGGACATCTTCAACGAGGACTTCTCCAAGGTCATCGTCAGTGGCGACGAGGCGTGGGAGACCATCCACGGGTATGTCGCGCATGTCGCGCCCGACCTGTCCGACCGGCTGCAGAGGTGGACCAGCGAGGTCGACGTCTTCGCCACGTACCGGATCGACGAGCAGCTCGCCAAGGCGCTCGACCGCAAGGTCTGGCTGCCCAGCGGCGGTTCGCTGGTGATCGACCGGACCGAGGCGATGATCGTCATCGACGTCAACACCGGCAAGTTCACCGGTCAGGGCGGCAACCTCGAGGAGACGGTCACCAGGAACAACCTGGAGGCGGCCGAGGAGATCGTGCGCCAGCTGCGGCTGCGCGACCTCGGCGGCATCATCGTCATCGACTTCATCGACATGGTCCTGGAGTCCAATAGGGATCTTGTTCTGCGGCGCCTCCTTGAGTGCCTGGGCCGGGACCGTACGAAGCACCAGGTCGCCGAGGTGACCTCGCTGGGCCTGGTGCAGATGACCCGCAAGCGGGTCGGCCAGGGTCTGCTGGAGTCGTTCTCGGAGACCTGCGTCCACTGCAACGGGCGCGGTGTCATCGTCCACCTGGACCAGCCCACCTCCGCCGGAGGCGGCGGCAAGCGCAGGAAGCGGGCGCGGGCCGGGGCCGGGGAGCACGTCCACGAACACGAGGCCGACGTCGCCGTGACGGGGGAGCAGGAGGCGGAAGCGGAGCCGGAGACGGAGGCCGAGGTCGCCGCCGAGGCCGCCGAGCCGATCGCGCTTCCCGCCCCCGAGTACACCCCCGACGAGGAGCTGTACAGCAGCGCCGCCGAGGCGGAGGCCGCCGCCACCCGCGGACGCACCCGCCGCCGGGTGAGCCGGAGGGCCTCGGCCCCGGCGGGCGCGCCGAGGCGCGAGGAACGCCGTCGCGAGCCGGCCGCCGCCGAGAGCCGGGGCGGGTCCGCCGCCGAGGAGCCGACGGCTGAGGTGCCGACGGCTCAGGACACGACGGTCGCCCAGGAAGCCGCGCGTCCGGTGCAGCCGGAGCCGGCCGCCGAGGCGTACGCCGTACCGGCCGCCGTCGAGGACCCGGTCGTCGAGGCCCCTGCCGGGGCACCCGCCGCCGAGGAGGCCGCTCCCCAGGGCCGTACGCGTCGCCGGGCCACCCGCAAGGTGTCCGCGCCGGCCGGCTCCCCGGCGGGCGCCGAGGCCATGGTGGTGACGGTCACGGAGACCGTCCCCACGGCCGCCCCGTCGGAGCCCGAGCAGGTGTCAGAGCCGGTGGCCGGGCAGTCTCCGGCCGAGCCGGCCGAGACCGCCGCGCCGCCGCGCCCGCGCCGCCGCGCGGTGCGCAAGCCGACCGTGTCCACCGCGTCCGAGGAGGCGGCCGTCGTGGTCGTCCCGTCGGCCACGGGGGGCCAGGCGGCCCCGGCGGACGAGGCGGCAGCGGTCACCACCGAGGCGGAGGCCGTCGAGGAATCCGCCGAGGAGACGGCTCCGGCCAAAAAGACCGCCCGCGCGGCGGCCAAGAAGGCCACGGTGAAGAAGGCCGCCACGAAGAAGGTGGCGGCCAAGAAGACGACGGCCAAGAAGACCGCCGCCAAGAAGACGACGGCCAAGAAGGCCGCCGCCAAGACCACCAAGTCGGCCGCGAAGAAGACGACGGCGAAGAAGACCGCGGCAGCGGCCCAGCAGCCGTCGCCCTCGGTCACGGCGTCGACGGAGGACTGATCAGGACCCGCCCGACAGGGCGGCACGTGCAGAGGCGCGGACACCGGGTGTCACCGGTGTCCGCGCCTCTGCACGTTTCCTCGGGCCGGACCTCGAACGCCGGCCCGCCGCCCCGTAGGACACCGTGGCCGGGACGAGCGGACGAGCGGACGAGCGGACGAGTGGACGCGCGTCCGGGCCCTGGCGCCGGGCCGCCGCCTCCGGCCGCGCCCCGGCCCCGGCATCACGCCGTGCAGTCCGGACAGATGCCGCGGTACGTCAGCTCGACGTCGGAGACCGTGTATCCGAAGCGTTCCGGCTCCGGAAGGGCCGAGAGGGCGTTGCCCGTCGGGTGCACGTCGCGGATCGTTCCGCAGCGGTCGCAGAGCAGGTGGTGATGGGGACGGTGCGCGTTCGGGTCGTAGCGCGTGGCGCGGTGGTCGGTCGAGACCTCGAGGAGCTCGCCCAGGGACACCAGTTCGCCCAGGGTGTTGTAGACCGTCGCCCGGGAGATCTCGGGCAGCCGCTCCGTCGCCCGCGTGTGCACCTCGTCGGCGGTCAGGTGGATGTGGTCTCCGCTGAGAACCTCGGCGACGACACGCCGCTGTGCGGTCAGGCGCCAGCCACGTTCCCGAAGCCTCTTCAAGAGATCACTCATGTACGTCACCCTAACCAGCGATGGAACCCATCTCGAGAACAGGTATGGTTCTGAAGGTTGCCTTGACTTAGACCTTGTCCAACGTAGGGTATGCGATGCGAGCTGCGGAGCGGCTTGCGCGGATACTCGGGCGGCCAGGACCGCAGGCCTTGATCCCAAGCGAAGAACCACTCACCGAGGAGCGAGTTTTGACCGAGAACAACCAGAAGCCCTTGACGACGGCCGCCGGCGCGCCGGTTGCCAACAACCAGGACTCCATGACGGCCGGTCCGCGCGGTCCGATGCTCCTGCAGGACGTGTGGTTCCTGGAGAAGCTCGCGCACTTCGACCGCGAGGTCATTCCGGAGCGCCGGATGCACGCCAAGGGCTCGGGTGCGTTCGGCACGTTCACGGTGACCCACGACATCACGCGCTACACGAGCGCGAAGATCTTCTCCGAGATCGGCAAGAAGACCGAGATGTTCGCCCGCTTCTCCACCGTCGCCGGTGAGCGCGGCGCGGCCGACGCCGAGCGCGACATCCGCGGCTTCGCCCTGAAGTTCTACACGGACGAGGGCAACTGGGACCTGGTCGGGAACAACACCCCGGTCTTCTTCTTCCGCGACCCGCTGAAGTTCCCGGACCTCAACCGCGCGGTGAAGCGCGACCCGCGCACCAACCTCCGCGACGCCGAGAACAACTGGGACTTCTGGACCAACCTCCCCGAGGCCCTGCACCAGGTCACGATCGTGATGTCCGAACGCGGCATCCCCGCCTCGTACCGGCACATGCACGGCTTCGGCTCGCACACCTACAGCCTGATCAACGCCGAGGGCGAGCGGTTCTGGGTCAAGTTCCACCACCGCACCCAGCAGGGCATCAAGAACCTCACCGACGCCGAGGCCGAGGCCCTGGTCGGCAAGGACCGCGAGTCCCACCAGCGCGACCTCTACGACGCGATCGAGGGCGGCGACTTCCCGAAGTGGAAGCTGTTCGTCCAGGTCATGCCGGAGGCCGACGCGGAGAACTACCGCTTCCACCCCTTCGACCTCACCAAGGTCTGGTCGAAGAAGGACTACCCGCTGATCGAGGTCGGCGAGTGGGAGCTCAACCGCAACCCCGAGAACTACTTCGCGGACGTCGAGCAGGTCGCCTTCACCCCGGCGAACGTGGTTCCGGGCATCAGCTACTCGCCCGACAGGATGCTGCAGGGCCGGCTGTTCTCCTACGGCGACGCCCAGCGCTACCGCCTCGGCGTGAACCACCACCAGATCCCCGTCAACGCCGCGAAGAACCCGGTGAACACCTACCACCGCGACGGCGCCATGCGGATCGACGGCAACCAGGGGTCCACCCCGGGCATCGAGCCCAACTCCTACGGCCGCTGGCCGGAGCAGCCGGCCTACCGCGAGCCGAGCCAGGCCGTGGGCGCCGTCGCCGACCGGTTCAACTTCCGTGAGGACGACGACAACTACTTCGAGCAGCCCGGGAACCTGTTCCGCCTGATGAGCCCCGAGCAGCAGCAGGTTCTCTTCGAGAACACGGCGCGCGCCATCAACGGCGCGTCGGAGCAGACCGTGGAACGACACATCGGCAACTGCACCCAGGCCGACCCGGCCTACGGCGAAGGCGTCCGCAAGGCGATCGAGGCCCTGGCCGCCGGCAACCTCTGAGCCCGGCCGCTCAAGGGGGCAGGCGGTACGCCCCGCACCGTGCCCGGCGTGGACCACACAGTGGCCCGCGCCGGGCACGGCGCAGTCACCGCCCGACGCCCTCGTGGGCACGACCGGCACAACCGCTTGACCAGCACTACCGCTTGATCAGGAGAGATGCGCATGAGCAGGGATGGTCTGACGCCTGAGCAGACGGAGCGCGTCGTGGCCCTCGCCATGGATCTGGCCCGCGAGGGCGGCACCGAGCAGGTGGTGGAGTTCGTGGAGCACGGGCTGCCGGTGGACGTGACGGATGCGGCCGGCAACACCCTGCTGATGCTCGCCGCCTATCACGGCCACGCCGACACCGTGCGGGCCCTGATCCGGCTCGGCGCCGACCCGGATCTGCGCAACGCCCGGGACCAGACCCCCCTCGCCGGCGCCCTGTTCAAGGGCGCGGACGAGGTGGTCGGGGTCCTGCGGGAGGCCGGTGCGGATCTGGACTCCGGCACGCCGACCGCGCGGGTCGCGGCGACCATGTTCGGGCGCGCCCACCTGCTCGAGAACTGACCCATCGGGTGGGGCCCCGGCCACCGGGCGCGGCCACCGGGCGCCCGTCACCGCCACCGGTGGCCCGAACCCGGTTTGACCCCCTGGGGCCATGCCCCGTAACCTTGACCGTCGGCGTGTCCATCGGGACCGCCACATCCCCGTAAACCTTTTCCTCCCGGGTGCATGGACCGGCTCGGGAGAGGTCGCCCGTGTGTCTGTCGGGTGGCTGGCCTGCGGGGTGCCGTTCTTCGAGTGAGAGTGAGATCCGCGTGTACGCCATCGTGCGCAGCGGTGGTCGCCAGCACAAGGTTGCTGTCGGCGACATCGTTGAGGTTGACAAGATTTCCACGGGCAAGGTCGGCGACACGGTCGAGCTCTCGACCCTGCTCGTCGTCGACGGCGACACCGTGACCAGCGACCCGTGGGTGCTGGCCGGTATCAAGGTCCAGGCCGAGATCGTGGACCACCACAAGGGCCAGAAGATCGACATTCTGCGCTACAAGAACAAGACCGGCTACCGCCGTCGTCAGGGCCACCGCCAGCAGTACACGGCGATCAAGGTCACTGAGATCCCCGCGGCTGCGAAGTAAGGGACTGAGGAGAGATGGCACACAAGAAGGGCGCATCGTCCACCCGGAACGGTCGCGACTCCAATGCCCAGCGGCTCGGCGTGAAGCGCTTCGGCGGTCAGGCCGTCAACGCGGGTGAGATCCTCGTCCGTCAGCGTGGCACCCACTTCCACCCGGGCGCCGGCGTCGGCCGTGGTGGCGACGACACGCTGTTCGCGCTGGAGGCCGGTGCGGTGCAGTTCGGCACCCACCGTGGCCGCAAGGTCGTGAACATCGTTCCGGTCGCCTGATCGGAAGCTTTCGCGAGGCGGACCTCACTTCCCTGGCGGGAAGGCGGGTCCGCCTTTCGCGTGTTAACACAGGAAACACGTACGCACGTACACCCCACTGTCTCTGGAGGCACCCCACATGACCACCTTCGTGGACCGCGTCGAGCTGCATGTCGCCGCGGGTAGCGGAGGTCACGGCTGTGCCTCCGTCCACCGTGAGAAGTTCAAGCCGCTGGGCGGACCGGACGGCGGGAACGGCGGGCGGGGCGGCGATGTGATCCTCACCGTCGACCAGTCCGTGACCACCCTGCTCGAGTACCACCACTCCCCGCACCGCAAGGCCACGAGCGGCAAGCCCGGCGAGGGCGGCAACCGCAGCGGCAAGGACGGCCAGGACCTGGTCCTGCCGGTGCCGGACGGGACCGTCGTCCTGGACAAGGCGGGCAATGTGCTCGCCGACCTGGTGGGGCACGGGACCTCGTACATCGCCGCACAGGGCGGCCGGGGCGGGCTCGGGAACGCCGCCCTCGCCTCCGCGCGGCGCAAGGCGCCCGGGTTCGCGCTGCTCGGTGAGCCGGGGGACCTGCGGGACATCGGCCTGGAGCTGAAGACCGTCGCCGATGTGGCGCTGGTCGGCTACCCGAGTGCGGGCAAGTCCTCGCTGATCTCCGTGCTCTCCGCCGCCAAGCCCAAGATCGCCGACTACCCGTTCACCACCCTCGTGCCCAACCTGGGTGTCGTCACGGCCGGTTCGACCGTCTACACCATCGCCGACGTGCCGGGGCTCATCCCGGGTGCCAGCCAGGGCAAGGGGCTCGGGCTCGAGTTCCTGCGGCACGTGGAGCGGTGCAGTGTGCTGGTGCACGTGCTGGACACGGCGACGCTGGAGTCCGACCGCGACCCCGTCTCCGACCTCGACGTCATCGAGGAGGAGCTGCGGCAGTACGGCGGTCTCGACAACCGTCCCCGCGTCGTCGTCCTCAACAAGACCGACGTGCCGGACGGCAGGGACCTCGCCGAGATGGTGCGGCCTGACCTGGAGACACGCGGCTACCGGGTCTTCGCGGTGTCCGCCGTCGCCCACCTCGGGCTGAAGGAACTGTCGTTCGCGCTGGCCCAGCTGGTGGCCGAGGCGCGGGCCGCCCGTCCGAAGGAGGAGTCGACGCGTATCGTCATCCGGCCCAAGGCCGTGGACGACGCCGGGTTCACCGTCACCCGCGAGGACGAAGGACTGTTCCGGGTACGTGGCGAGAAGCCCGAACGCTGGGTCCGCCAGACCGACTTCAGCAACGACGAGGCCGTCGGTTACCTCGCCGACCGGCTCAACCGGGTCGGTGTGGAAGCGGCGCTGATGAAGGCCGGCGCCCGCAGCGGCGACGGTGTCGCCATCGGCCCCGAGGACAACGCCGTCGTCTTCGACTGGGAGCCGACGGTGACCGCCGGTGCGGAGATGCTCGGCCGGCGCGGCGAGGACCACCGCTTCGAGGCGCCCCGCCCGGCTGTCCAGCGCCGCCGCGACCGGCAGGCCGAACGGGACGAGGCCGAGCAGGAGTACGACGAGTTCGACCCCTTCCGCGACAAGTCGTAGGGCCCGCAGGGGCCTGTAGGCCCCGTGAGGCCTGAGGAGGACCCCGGGCGGCTTCGGCGGCGGAAATTTCCGTCCGTCGCCCGCCGCTCACCTTCAGGACCCGTCCGGGCAACGGGACGTTCCCGTGCCGGGGCGGGTTTCCCCTTGTCCGTTTTATTGTCATGCGCGCGACCCTCTGGGTTCAGTGCGCGGACCTTCCGGACCGAAAACTTCCCCGTGTCCACGTCGCATGCGAGGCAGGGGAGTCCACCCATGTCCGGAGCAGTATCGCCCGACCGCCGCCGCGTTCTGACCGCCGGTGCCGCCGCACTCGGCGCGGCGGCCTCCGCCCAGCTGTGGCTGCCGGCCACCGCTCGCGCGGCAGAGCAAAAACCTTTGCCTGACGGGGTGTTCAGCTTGGGAGTCGCCTCCGGTGACCCTCCCCCACTGCCTTGAAGGCGTGGGGGGACCCCCACGCGGACGGGATCGTGCTGTGGACCAGGCTCGCCCCCGACCCCCTGAACGGCGGAGGCATGCCGGACCGCACGGTGCCCGTCGAGTGGCAGCTCGCCGAGGATCCCCGCTTCAGGCGGATCGTCCGCCGGGGCACCGCCTGGGCCCGGCCCGCCTACGGCCACAGCGTCCACGTCGACGTACGCGGGCTGCGCCCGGACCGGCGGTACTGGTACCGCTTCCGCGCCGGCGGACAGCTCTCGCGGACCGGCCGCACCCGCACCGCTCCCCCCGCGCAGAGCGCGGGCGGCCACCTGACGGTCGCGCTCGCCTCCTGCCAGAACTGGCAGCACGGCTACTTCACGCCGTACGCCGACATGCTCCAACAGGACCCGGACGTCGTCGTGTTCGTCGGCGACTACATCTACGAGTCCAGCCCGTCGGCGACCGGCGTACGCCGTCACGAGGGCAGCGGGGAGCCGTACAGTCTGACCCAGTACCGCAACCGGTACGCCCAGTACCGCTCCGACCCGGACCTCGCGGCGATGCACGCGGGCGCCCCCTTCGTGGTCACCTTCGACGACCACGAGATCGACAACGACTTCGCCGGCGAGATCCCGCAGGACCCCGGCAAGCAGCCGCACGACGCGTTCACGGCCCGGCTGACCGCGGGCTACCAGGCGTACTACGAGCACATGCCGGTCCGCGCGAGCGCCGTCCCGAACGGCCCGCACATCCGGATGCACCGCCGGCTGGAGTTCGGCCGCCTCGCCCGGCTCAACGTGCTGGACACCCGGCAGTACCGCAGCGACCAGGCGACCAGCCAGGAGGGGGCCCAGGACCCGTCGCTGACCATGCTCGGCGCCGCGCAGAAGCGGTGGCTGGTCGACGGACTGCGCCACTCGCCCGCCCGCTGGAACCTGATCGCCTCCCAGATCATGATGGCCGAGACCGACCTCCAGGTCGGTGAGGGCAAGCTCTGGTACTACGACGCCTGGGACGGCTACCAGACCGAACGCAACGCGCTGCTCCGGGAGTTCCGGCGGGTGAGCAACCCCGTCGTGCTCGCCGGCGACCGCCATCTGACGATGATCAGCGACCTCAAGGAGGACTTCGCCGACCCGTCCTCCGCGGTCGTGGGCGCCGAGTTCGTCGGTACGTCCGTCTCCAGCAACGGCGACCAGGACCAGGCCGCCTTCCGTGAGCAGTGGGACCCGCGGCGCGCGGACAACCCGCACTGGAAGCTGCTCGACGCCCACCGCGGCTACCACCTGTTCGACATCCGCCGGGGCGGCATCGACGCGCGGGTGCGGGTGGTGGACACCGTGGTGAAGCCGCAGGCCACGCCCCGTACGCTGGCGCGGCTGCGGGTGGAGGCGGGCCGCCCCGGCGTCCACGTGGTGTGACGGCCGACCGATGGCCGACCGATGGCCGGCCGGCGCTCGTCGGGCCGCCACTCGACGGGATCGGAGCCCGGACCGACACGGTCCGGGCTCCGATCCGTTTCCCTCACCGAGACCGAAAAGCCGCCGAATCTTCATAGGGAATTCTTCGGTAAAGGGTGGATGGACAAGATGAATTTCCTGTTGTCGGGCGCTTCCCCCTTTGTCGCGCCCCGAATATGAAGAAAAGGTGCAGTCCCGCCCTGCGGGCCGTGAAGGTCCGTACCTCCCGGAAGGGGGCCGGGCCGCCGCGGCGACCGGCGGCGTGCGCGTGGCCACGGGCTCCCCGCCTGTGCGGTCACTCACAGCGACAGTTCGGGCGACCCGGGAACCGTGGTCCGGCCACCGGGGGTCTAAAGTGAATGAGAGGTTGCGCGCACATATGCGATGAGGGGTGCTCACCTTGCATCGCGGTAACCGCAAGTGGGACCATTTTGCAGTTCCCTGATGCCCCAAGGTAGGTCACCTGTGTCTCAGTCCATAGCCAAGCCCCGTACCACCGCAGTGATCCTGGCCGGTGGCACCGGTCAGCGGGTGGGTCTTTCGATTCCCAAGCAGCTGCTGAAGATCGCCGGCAAGGCAGTCATCGAGCACACCCTGACCACCTTCGAGAACACCGACTCGATCGACGACATCATCGTGCTGATGGCGCCGGGCTATGTGCCCGACGTCGAGAAGATCGTCGCCAAGGCCGGGTTCAAGAAGGTCACCCGGGTCATCGAGGGCGGCTCGACGCGGAACGAGACCACCGAGCGGGCCATCTCGGCGCTCGGCGAGGGCCTGGCCGAGGGTGAGGACCGCAACGTCCTCTTCCACGACGCCGTCCGCCCCCTGCTGTCACAGCGCGTCATCGACGACTGTGTGAGCGCCCTGGAGCGCTACCAGGCCGTCGACGTGGCCATCCCGTCCGCCGACACCATCATCGTCACGCGCACCCACGGCGAGGACGGCGAGTTCATCACCGAGATCCCGGACCGCTCCCGGCTGCGCCGCGGACAGACTCCGCAGGCGTTCAAGCTGTCCACGATCCGCCGTGCCTACGAGGTCGCCGCCAACGACCCCAACTTCCAGGCCACCGACGACTGCTCGGTCGTGCTCAAGTACCTGCCCGACGTGCCGATCCACGTCGTCGCGGGCGACGAGTACAACATGAAGGTCACCCAGCCGGTCGACGTCTTCATCGCCGACAAGCTGTTCCAGCTCGCCTCCACGGCCACCCCCGAGCAGAGGGGGGAGGCCGCCTACCGCGAGCTGCTCACCGGCAGGACCGTCGTCGTCTTCGGCGGTTCGTACGGCATCGGCAAGGACATCTGCGAACTCGCCGAGTCCTACGGCGCCACGGTGTACGCGCTCGGCCGCTCCACCACCGGCACTCACGTGGAGAACCCGGAGGAGGTCGACGACGCGCTGTCCAAGGCGTACGCCGAGACGGGCCGCATCGACTACGTCGTCAACACGGCCGGTGTGCTGCGCATCGGGAAGCTGGCCGAGACCGACAACGCCACCATCGAGGAGGCGCTGAAGGTCAACTACCTGGCACCCGTGCAGATCGCCCGGTCGGCGTACAAGTACCTCGCCGAGAGCAAGGGCCAGCTGCTGCTCTACACCTCCAGCAGCTACACCCGGGGGCGCGCCGAGTACAGCCTCTACTCCTCGACCAAGGCCGCGATGGTGAACCTCACCCAGGCACTGGCCGACGAGTGGGCCGGCGAGGGCATCCGCGTCAACTGCGTCAACCCGGAGCGCACCGCCACGCCGATGCGGACCAAGGCTTTCGGCCAGGAGCCGGCGGGCAGTCTGCTGTCCTCCGAGGCGGTGGCCCGTACGTCCCTGGACGTGCTGCTCTCCGAGCTCACCGGCCATGTCATCGACGTGCGGCAGCAGGACCCGACGGCGGGCGCGGCCCGTGCCAGCGGCTTCGAACAGGCACTGGCGTCGGTGCTGGACCGTCAGGATGGCGTGTAATAATCGGCGGCAAATAGACTTCGGTAATTCAGGCCTCTGCGGCCTCCCGTTGACGCAGTTCCTGCGCGGGTGTTCGCGGGGGCCTGAATCCGTCGTCAAAGAATTACTCACAGGTACAAACCCGCACTCCCCCACCAAGAGCAGGTTTCTCCGTTGATATCCACCGCTATTCGCGTCGCCCGGGTGGGCAGCGCGGCCGAGCTGGCCGCGGCGGTCCTCATGATGCTGGGTTTCCCCTGCCTCATGCTGGCCGCGCTCGTCCCGAGCGTCCCCGCCTTCGCGGCAGCGGCCGCCGTGACGTACCTGGCGGACCACTATCTGCACCGCAGGGGCAGCTACCTGGTCAGCCGCCTCAGCAAGGTACGGGCGGGCCTGTCGATCCGCTTCCTGATCCGGCAACTGCTGCTGGTCCTGCTGCTGGCCCGGCTGTCCCTCGCGGACAACCTGATCTACTACGGGGCGATCGCCTGCTTCATCGCCTTCTACGGTCTTCAGGCCCCGCACGGCGCGCTGACCACGTTGATCCGCAACCGCCGGCGCATGCCGGTGGCCACCCGCAATGTGGACCTGGCGTCCCGTATCCGGATCCCGGACGCGCCGCCGCGCGTGCTGACGCACCGCGCCGCGGAGAAGATGCTCCACCTCGACCTGGTGGCGGTCGGCGGCATACTCCTCGCCGCGGCCCTCGACTCGGCCCTCGTCGGGTACGTCGGTATCGGCATCACCCTCGTCCTGGGCCTCGCCTACGTGCTGGCCCTGGTGCCCTACCTACGAGGCCGGCGGATACCGCCGAAGGCCGACCAGGTTCTGGTGGCGGTCGACGACTGGCTGCGCGAGTACCGGCCCGAGACGGTGCTGTACTTCTCCGGCTCCAAGGAATCCACGTACCAGGCCAACATGTGGCTGGAGACCATGGAGCAGCTGGACACCCGGCCGCTGGTCATCCTGCGCGAGCGGGTCATACTGGCCAACCTGGCCCCCACCGCGGTGCCGGTCGTCTGCGTGCCCGGAGGGGTGCACCTGATGAACCTGGACCTGTCCACGGTGCGGGTCGCGCTGTACGCGGCGAACGTCGGCAAGAACATCCACCTACTGCGCGTGCCGACCATGAAACACGTCTTCGTCGGGCACGGCGACAGCGACAAGATCGCCAGCATCAACCCGTTCAGCAAGGTCTACGACGAGGTGTGGACGGCGGGCCGCGCGGGCCGCGACCGTTACGCCATCGCCGACATCGGCGTCCGGGACGAGGACATCGTCGAGGTCGGCCGTCCGCAACTGGCCCCCATCGAGACCTGGCGGGCCACGGCCGCGGGCTCCGCCGAGAAGCACTGCCCGACGGTGCTGTACGCCCCCACCTGGGAGGGCTGGGACGACAACCCGGGCAACACCTCGCTCCTGCTGGCCGGCGAGAACATCGTGAAGCGGCTGATCGCGACCGACCCCGCGGTCCGCGTCCTCTACAAGCCGCACCCCTTCACCGGCACCCGCAGCGCGCAGGCCGAGGCCGCCCACCAGCGGATCACCGCGCTGGTCGAGCAGGCCGCGGCCGAGCGCGCCGCCGACCCCCGTTTCACCGTCGACACGACGGCGCAGGACCGGGCGCGGGCCGAGCTGGCCCGTATCGAGGCCCGGCTGGCCGAGCTGAGCGCCTCCGTCGACAAGGGCGACGAGGCCGAGGCCAGCCGCGACGGCGTGATCGACGTGGCGCTGTACGAGGAGACCGCCCGGCTGCGCGCCGAGTGGAACACCGTGTACTGGAACTCCTTCCCCCACTGGGAGCACCGCGTCATCACGGGGGCCCAGCCGGGCCTGTACGACTGCTTCAACGTGGCCGACGCGATGGTCTCCGACATCTCCAGCGTCGTCTCCGACTTCATCGCCAGCGGCAAGCCGTACGCGGTCACCGACTCCGCCGCCCTGGGGGCGGAGGAGTTCAAGCGGCAGAACACGGCGGTGCGCGCCGCGGTGATCCTGTCCAACGACGCGGCCGGGCTGACCGAGCTGCTCGAGGCGGTCCGCGATCCGCGGGCCGATCCGCTGGCCGGGGAGCGGGGCGAGCTCAAGCGCTATCTGCTGGGCCCGGACGAGCCGACGTCCATCGACCAGTTCAACGCGGCGGTCGCGCAGCTCGCCCGGAAGGCCGAGACGCGCAACCTCGGCCAGGAGTCCCGGACCGTGGTCGGCGGCCCGGACGTGGAGCCGGCGGACGCGCTGCCCGCGCGGACGGCGTCGGTGACCGGAGAGACGGACGACACCGGAGCGAACTGAGCGGCTCCGGCCCCCCCGGACGCATCACAGGGCTCGGCCCCC